>JANYCR010000019.1 GCA_025360185.1 Leptospiraceae bacterium
AATCTATACCCGTAACCAGACCAAACCACTCATTATGGATTTTACTAAT
The DNA here is from genome assembly GCA_025360185.1 of Leptospiraceae bacterium. Classification (GTDB taxonomy): domain Bacteria; phylum Spirochaetota; class Leptospiria; order Leptospirales; family Leptospiraceae; genus UBA2033. Next base: position 50 of record JANYCR010000019.1, read on the forward strand.
TTCGAATATATGAACTCTTCAACTGTTACACCTATCGTGAAACAACTAGAACGCGCTAAAAAGGAAAATCGAAAAGTTACGATCCAGTATAAGAAAGGTCTTAAATGGCAGGAACTCAGTTTCGCTGCATTAAAAGTATTTAATATCCCAGGTTTAATTGAAGTAATTGGAATTTAATTTACATGAATTCGAATAACGCAATACCGCAAACAGCAGAGCCCTTTGAAAATGTAGATAATTTTCCAGATTATCTTGATTCGCTTTTACATTCTTGGTTAAAAATTTTAACTGCATTGGGATTTACCTTATTCCCGATTTTTTTCCTTCTAGATATTTTCATTATCCCATCGGAAGAAAAATATTTACTCCCATGGTTTGCTGCTTATAGGCTTGCCGCTACTGGTTTTATTATCATACAATATTTTTTGATTTCTAAATATAAAGCATCTCGCTTTTCTTTAATTCATGGTTATTTGTTTACATTAGCCGCAAGTCTTGCCATTGTTTTAATGACTGTTGATTTGGGAGGATTTGACTCTTCTTATTACGCAGGACTCAATCTTGTCATCATTGCGGTTAATCTACTTTTACCTTGGAAGGCTATTCATTCTGCTTTAAATGGTCTTGCAACAGTTCTTCTATATGTGCTATTAAATGCAATTTGGGGAAAAGACTTTCACTTATACAACCTGATAAATAATTTCTATTTTTTAGTTTCAACAGTTATCATTGCTACTAGTATCAACCATGTAAAATATGTATTGATTCGAAAAGAATTTGAAAGTAGAAAAAGTCTCAAGGAAGCCAGAGATGCTCTATGGAGTGAGATGGAAGTCGCGAAGCGAATTCAAACTTCTCTTACTCCACCAGATGATAAATTGGGTGGGTATGAAATTTCAGCACTCATGTTACCCGCTACAGAGGTAGGTGGTGACTATTACGATATTATCCGCACAGATAAAAATCCTTGGGTAATTATTGGAGACGTTTCCGGTCATGGGGTGGAGTCAGGACTTATCATGATGATGGCTCAGACGAGCATACGAACTATTATTTCTAAAAATTCTGGAGAAAAGCCGAGCCAAGTTTTAGTAGAATTGAATAAGGTTATTAAAGAGAATATCGCTTTACTAAAAGTGGATAGGTATATGACGATTACCGCTATTTCTCTTTTTCCGGATAGCCTGTATTATGCGGGGTCACACCAGGACATTATCGTTTATCGGTATGCCACTAAAACGATAGAAGCATTTCCGACCTACGGGACATGGGTTGGAATGTTAGACGATATTGAAATGTATTTACAAAATAATAGCATTCCTCTTCAATCGGGAGATTTAATTTTACTCTTCACAGATGGAATTACGGAATTAAATTATCGGGAAAAGGAGATGTATGGAGAAGAACGTTTAAAAGCGAGTCTAATCAAGTATAGCCACTTGCCCGGCAGAGAAATTATTGAGAAAATCGTTCAAGATGCATTATCCACAGCAAAATCGCAAGATGACGATATTAGTTTAGTTTTACTTAAAAAGGTTTAATTTTTAGTGAAAGCAGAAGATAGAAGAAATACGATTAGAGTTCGTTTGCATGATGAAGAAAACTCTTATATCCATTTATTTTTGGAAGGCTTTGAAATTAAAGGAAAGATTTATGATTATTCACGCTTTGGTTTAGGAGTATGTGTCTCTAAAACCGAGTCACATCTTATAAAAAAAACCCACGTCATTGAACAATGTTTTATCTATGCATATGGCGACAAAAAAGAATTAGGCGCTGGAAAAGTAGTTCATTTGGATACGATGAACGAAGATTTATTTCTCGGAATTTATTTAGAAAAAGAGTTTATCGACATGGATACTCTCATGGATAAACAGTCGTTATTCTTACAGGAAGATGAAATCAAAAAAATCAGGATGCAATTTTCTATTCAAGAAGACTTAGAGCCTAATTTTATACTTTTCTGCTCTCATTTCGTATATGGTTTATCTTTATATAAAATAGCATTGGATGAATTGGATAAAAAGTTCGAGAAAGAGCCACATCGTCTAAAGGATGCATTGTTTCATTCTGTATTACAAGGTGTAGGAAATGAATTTTATCAATTTCTAAATTCTAAAATCGAAGAGTTAAAATCTCTCACAAAAAAATATACTAAGTTAGAAAATGAAAAGTACGGATTTTACCTTAGAAAGTCAGTCTGGAATTATATACTTGAATCAGAATTTATTAAGCGGACAAATCTCAAGCCGAGAGGTTACGCAGGAGATTCCGCTATGATGGAAATGCTTTACCGAAACGAATACATTGGTAAATCGTCTTTCGGAAAAATTTTCCATAAGCATCCATGTGATACTAAGGCAGCAGAGGCGGTTCGTAATCGAAGACGTTTGATTAACAAGTATATGTCGCAAAGACTTTCTACTTCTGGCAAAGATGATTTTAAAATTCTTTCTATTGCTTGCGGTCCTGCTTGGGAGATGCAAGATTTTTTACGAGAAAGTCCCTATAAACACCAAGCCAAAATTTTTCTACTAGACCAAGATGATGAAGCGTTAGGCGAAGCACGTTCCGGTATTGAATCCATTCCAACTGATAAACCATTCCAAGTAGAGTTTATTAAAGAGTCAGTTCGAACGATTTTAAAAACAGGAAGTCCTGAAATAAAATTTGGTCAATATGATTTTATTTATTCGATGGGACTTTATGATTACTTGACTGACTCTGTCGCAAAAGTTCTGACAGAAAAACTTTATTCCATGCTTTGTCCGGGCGGAATTCTAATTCTTGGAAACTACCACGTTGAAAATGAAACTCGCAAATACATGGAATACATTATGGATTGGGTTCTCTATTATCGCGACGAAGAATCTATGTTCGAACTTCTAGAAGATATTCCGAAAGGCTTTACTTGCGAAGTAGGTTTTGATGATTCTGGCACACAAATGTTTTTACGGGTTGAGAAGAATAAGTAAGATTCCTTTGCCACAGAGGCACAAAGACACAGAGTTAAGAGTGATTTTTAAAACTTATTGACTCTCTCTATATTTTTATTTATTATGTCTTATTATATTTTTTAATATATAGCTCTAACTTGTCTTGTGCAAATGTAAAATAGAAAGCAAATCTTGCGCTTAGAATACATCAAGCTTTCGAGTTAAAGGTAAGATAATAGAACTAAAATGACTGAAAAGGAATTTCAAAAAGAACTGCTTTCTGCTTTTAAAGAGATTGGTTATTCGGATTATATGATTGAAGAAAAAAATGTTTCTTTTTCATATAAGAATGGCCATCAACCTCATACCGCAAAAGCAATATTATACTCCAGTCAATTTCGAAAAGACTCAGAAACAGCCGTTATTGCAGTTCAAGATACGCAAAATGCAAACAAGCTAGACATTGAAACAGAGATTAAACCTTACGAAACTCTGGGCACGCCGATTATAATTCTAGCTGAGTATCGAAAACTTAAAGTTGGTAGTGAGCCTTCAATAGCAATCTATGATTTAGTTAAAGAAAAGGTTATTACAACAAAGGCTGTTGTTAGTTTCCAAGAATTCAAAGATTATATTAAAAGAAATCGTGATAATTTTTCTCCTAGAAAATTAGAAGATAAAAAAGTTGAACCGTTTCAACAAAAACTCCCTCTTTTCAAAACTGCTCTTGAACTTACGAATACAGAACTTGTTCAAGTATATGAACTAGGAATGAAGTCTATTTTCAGAAATGAGAAAGAGGAAAGTCATAAAAATGAGTTGTATCGAAATAGTTTGAGACTGTTAGCCGCTCGAATTTTAAGAGATAAGGCTAATGAGAATTGGTCGCTTGAATCAGCATCTAGTTTAATACGAGATGCGAAAAATTATAATCCAAATTACTTTCAAATTCCACCTGCACTGCTAAAAAAATTAGACCCGTTAATTTCAGAATATCTTACTTCTGAATTTAATTTTTCCCATATTGGACTAGAGACGCTTGGATATTTTTACGAACAAGCTGTGTTATCCTCTAAAGTAAAACAAGCACAAGGAATTTATTATACACCTTCTATCATTGCGAAAACAATTCTAAAAAGAATGCCGATTGAAGAAATTCGTCCTGAAAATAGAATTTTGCTAGATCCAACTTGCGGATCTGGAAGTTTTCTTGTAGCGGGTTATGAACGTTTAACCCAAATGGCGTATTTAAAAGAAAGTCCAGATGTAAGACACCAAAGATTAATCAAATCTATTTTCGGAAATGAAAAAGATCCAATCGCTGCCGAGATTGCTAAACTAACCTTAATGTTATTTCATCCTCCTCATAAAAATAATTGGAATGTATTTGAAGTAGATGCGAAAAGTGAGAACTTTGCAAAAAAAATTCATGCTGGTGTTGAGAAAATTGCAGGTAAAAACAAAAGACCAAATATCATTGTAGGGAATTTACCATTTAAGTTTGAGCAGACTGACAAAGTAAAAGAATTTTCTGTCAATAGTAAAAGGCAAGGTGCGACTATTGAAGGATCGGCAATTATTTTAAATTATTGTTTGGATATGTTAGAAGAAAATGGGTTAATCGGAATTATCCTACCGGAAAATATACTATCTCATAAACATCCAAAAGAAATAGAACTTCGACATAAGATTTTGCGCGAATTTCAGGTCTTGGAACAATGGAAACTTCCAGCGGGCTGGTTCAATGAAGCAAAACATCCTGCACTGGTTTGGGTATTAAAAAAGGGTAGAGTGGATAGTCATAATTATGTTATATCGCAATTATCAAATTTACCTGTAAAAGAAAAAGAGATACCAGATAAAGTAAAACAAAAAGACATATCATTTTCGGGGACCATGAAAGTAGATTTGAATAATCTACCTAAAAAATTTATTTTTTCAAAACAAAATAGCCTCATAGATAAAATTCAATTCTCTAAAAATAGAATTAAAAATTATTTTCATGTTCCTAATCGGTTGCGAATTTCAGAAGACCGCCTATTGGACAAGCCTGCAAAAAATACAGATTTTATTTGGATTAAAAATTCTATCGGGACAAACTCTTTTACAAATCTACGTGAACAAGAAAAAAAAGTATATCTTGATATTCTTGATAATGATTCTTTTCCTGAGAAGGCACATTGCAAAGTTACGAGAGAATTTATAAAATTGAAACAACCGCAAGTTTGCTTTCGGGTTAATAGAAATAATCCCGAATTATACAATTGGAGTTCCATTGCTTTAATTGATATCGAACAAAGTAGCCAAAGTAATATTGCAGTATCTTCAAGTTTTTTCCCGACTTTTGCAAACGACAAAAATACTGCATTAGCATTAGAATTTATCTTATCGCTTTGGATAATTTTAAATCATCCCATAGCAAGTTTTTATATAAGAAACTTATCAAACCAAAAATGGATTTCTTTAGAGGATGATTACTATAATTATCCTCTCCCCGACTCGTGGGACGACATAGAAAAGATAAAACATTTAGCTTCTAAAGCCAAACAGCTATTAGACTTAAAACGTAAATATGATTCAAAATACAAATCTAATTATAAGGCTAATAAGAATAAACCATCTAAATCACTAGATGAATTGAAAAATAAAATCTTGCTACTCGTTAAAGAAACAGATAAAATGATTTATGATATGTATGGATTTTCCAAATCAGAAATCCAACAAATAGAAGAATTCTTTGGAAGCGAAAAAAGACCTGGCTTAGATGAGTTAGGCGAAGATTGGAAACAATTTAGACCTGTGCAAAGAAGGCAACGAAGAGAGCCTTCCATTGATCCAAACGAATTAAAAGATTTCGGAACATCGTTTGAGACTCTTGAAATAGATTATGATAAGTTACAAGTGAAACTCATCATTAACGGACTGCGAGATAGAGAAGACGGAATTGATGTAGATAAAGAGGGAATCTGGCTTGCGATTACTCCGTATATGCCGGGGTGGATGTTGCGAGTGGGAGCAATAGGAATGATTTATCTGAAAACTTATGATTCTACTTTAATCGAAGAATATCCTGAGTTTCTTATAAAGGATTTTACTTTATTAAAAAATGCTTATAAAACGGATGAAGAAATAGACGAAGCTCTATTTGGAAAAGATATAATACAGGATAAAAAAGTTGGCTGATACTCCTGATTTTAAATTTGTTTTCTTTAATGTGGGTCAAGGAGATGCAACTATGATTTCTAATTTAGTTCTGAAAAAATCTGTTCTCGTTGATGTTAATGAAGCACAACCAGTGCTCGAAGAAATATCTTTACATGGGAGTTCTATTCAGGCAGTTATTATTTCGCATTGGGATGATGATCATTGGAAAGGACTACCATCTCTGATTGATAAATTAAAGCAGGATAATAAAAGTTTTGTGCTATATGCAAATTATAAAATGAATGGGAAAAATGCAACTCCGAAGGATTTAAAAAGAGTTCTCGAACTCGGAATCGAAGAGGGTATAATGAATATTAAGCCCATTCATTTAGGAGAAATAAATGAAATAAGCATGATAGGCATGGTAGTAGAAATATTATGGCCTAGCTATGAAGAACTTTTGCTTAAGCCAGGAAATAATTTTACCTCCGTTATAGTAAACTTAAAAATCAAAGATAAAAGAATTCTACTTCTTCCCGGTGACGGAACTGGAAAATGCTGGAAACGCATTGACAAAAGTAAACTAATGTCAATGATTTTTAAATTTCCCCATCATGGTGGGTCAATCTTATCCAGTTTAACAGCAAAAGAAGTCATCGAAAAAGTTAATCCTAAAAAGGTAGTCGTATCTTACGGAAAAAATAATAAATATAAACATCCATCAAAAGGTTTTCAAAAAGCAAAAGCAGAACTTTCAAACAAAATAGAATTCTATGATACTACTGTTGAACATATCACCATCTACTACGACTCAAAAGAAAACGTTTTATCTTAAATCAATTAAATGGAAACTAAATTCAGTTAAGCATATCATTATAAACCCGTATCATCGGTGTTCATCGTCTTAATCGGTGGTAATTTTTTTAAAAGTGCCTCTGTGGCAAATAATCACTCCACTAGTCTCTCAATCTGTGCGCCAATCGAGCGTAGCCGCGTGTCTATGTTTTGAAATCCTCGGTCAACCTGAATGATATTATGAATAGAACTAGTTCCTTCGGCGCATAACGCAGCAATAATCATTGCCATACCTGCGCGTATATCGGGAGAAGCTACTTTACTTCCGTATAACTGTGATTTGCCGATGACAACTGCACGGTGGGGATCACATAAAATAATCTGTGCTCCCATGCCGATAATATTATCTACAAAGAAAAGTCTCGATTCAAACATCTTCTCGTGAATCATAACAGTTCCTTTACATTGAGTTGCGGTAACAAGTGCAACAGAGGTCATATCAGCCGGGAATCCAGGCCATGGTGAATCGTCAATCTTAGGAGTGGCTCCATGGTAATCGGGGATAATCTCCATTTTCTGCCCGGCAGGAACTACAACTCCTCCGTCAGCAAATCGAATTTCGATACCAAGTCTAGAATATACAAGTCGAATCATTCTTATATCATCAGGGTTTACATCTTTGATAAAAAGTTCTCCGCCTGTGACGGCGGCTAATGAAATGAAACTTCCAACTTCCAGATAATCAGAGCCTATACGATGAGTTATTGTCCCAGTAGGATTAGAAAGAGAAGTCACACCTTCGATAGTAAGAATATTAGAGCCTATTCCAGAAATTTTTGCTCCAGCGGAATTGAGTAATCTACAAAGCCCCTGCACATGTGGCTCTGAGGCTGCATGGCGAATAATCGTTGTTCCCTCTGCAAGGCAAGCAGCCATGACTGCATTTTCTGTTCCAGTAACGGAAGCTTCATCTAGTAAAATGTCATTTCCGATTAATCGGTTTGCTTTTATTTCGTAACCATCAGGAAATACTTCGATATTAGCGCCTAACGCTTCGAGTGCGAGTAAGTGTGTGTCGAGTCTTCGTCTACCAATTTTGTCTCCGCCCGGACGAGGAAGAAATACTCTTCCTGTGCTTGCGAGTATTGGTCCTGCGAGTGTTACTGCTCCGCGAATTTTACTGCACAATTCTTGCGGTAAATCAGACTTTAACTCTTGTGGTCTTTGGAAAGTAAACACGCCTGCTTCCGGGTTTGTGATTTGAAAATTTAGATGTCGTAAAACATCTATTAACATCAAAACATCCGAGATCATCGGAACATTTTCGAGACGCACTATACCCGGAATCATACAAACTGCACCAAGGACGGGAAGTGCTTCGTTTTTGTTTCCCTGTGGAGTGATCGTTCCTGAAAGTGGATTTTTACCTGTGATTTTAAAATAACTAGAACTCATAAATACAATTTGAGAAGATTTATTCTAGAGGCAAGTTTTAATAATTGGGATTGAATAATATTTTAGAAGACTCTATTTGAATCTATCAACACAGCCACCCACATCCTCTTCTTTAATCCAGCCATAACCAATACCGCCTTCATACCAACCTAAATTATAGATTATATGATACCAATAGATTTGATTGATTTTATTTTTTGTTTTAGAAAGAATTTGGAATTCACCATTACCTAAACTTTCACAAAAATTAGACGTATAGCGTTTATCATCATCAAGACTAAGAACTTCTAGTCTTGAACGATAGTCTGCTGGAAAAATATTGAAGGTATCAGGTGTTGAATTTATTTCAGGTTTTTTGTAGACAGATATATTTTTCTTAGGCGCATAATTATATTTATCCTCTACCGTAATTACCTCAATCCCTTTAATATTTTTTTCTATGTTCTTAGGATTTTCGAATCCATAAAAAATTCTTTTATTAGAACATTCAAATCGATAGTAAAATTTCGGATGCATATAGTCTTTATATAGGGAGCAGGTCGCTTCTTTAAATTCCTTATACAATGGTAAATTATTCTCACAACCTTCTCCAATTGGTTTAATAAATTTAAAAATAAATTTGTTTTTTTCAATAAGATAATCGCCTTTTACCTCACCGCAACCTTCTCCGTGAAAAAGGATTTCAACTTTTCTGTTTTCTTTGAAATATACATACTCATTCCTCTCATCATCGTCAAAACTGTTCTTTAATAGCAAATCTTCTTTTAATTCTATTGGAAGGTAATACCCAAATATCCAACCTTCTAAATCTCCTGATTGTATTTTTACCCAGGGTGCAACTTTATTTTCGAGCTTTGCTAATTGATTGGAAGTTTCTATTATTTTAAATAACTCTCCGGTTTTGAATTCTTTTAACTTTTGAGAATTAGAATCAGGCAAAGTAAATAAAATTATTTTTTCTTTTGTAATGTAAAAATCAGGTCCGTTAATAGGTTGAGGAATTTTATTCTTACAAGAAAAATAAAAACTAGTAAACAAAAATAAGACAATAATAAAATACTTGCGGCTAACTAGCATTTAACTCTTTCTTAGAAAGCATATCTGCTAAATAGTTTAGCATCCGTTTTTTAATAGCATCTCTCATACACGTAATTCTACTTTTACTACTTTATGAAAATCCTATTGATTTTTTTCTTCAATCATCTGCGCTAATCTTAAGTCGCGAATATTTTTCTGAACAGCAACGGCAGCGTAGAGACTAAGGATATAGGAAATTCCGAAGAAGCCCTTTTCACTGATCGTTAATGCCGCATTCCATAATCCGATGAGAAGTAATAACAAAGTTATACCAACAGAAAACCAACAAAGACCTATGTAAATTCCTGTTACAAAAAGTCCTTCCAATTGATCGCGGACTGTTTTTTGTAGAGACACGGCTGCAAATAATCCATACATTAGAATAGTGAAATAAAATCCTTTTTCGTTTAGGAGCATACTTGCATTCCAGATTCCAATTGCAAATGTAATGATTCCGATTAAAAGTGCTAGCCATGAGGCTCCTATAAAAGCAATGGATGGTTTTTGTGGTATTGGTTGCATGGGAATAAATTATTTTAACAGAATCAATAGTCAAGAAGATTATGAAACGATTTTTTCTTACACCATCTCCACGTCTTCACCCTTGCGCAAGATAACTTCACCAATTACTTTCGCAGCTTCCCCAAGTGCGGATAATTCTTGTAATACTTGCGATGCTCTATCTTTAGGGATAATCAAAATAAACCCAACTCCCATGTTGAAAGTAGAATACATATCCCGCTCGTCGAGGGAATGATCTTTTCGAACTTTACTAAATACATAGCTTTCCGGTAAGTCTTGTTTTATAATTCTAGCCGCGTGTTCTTTTTTTAGAATTCGCGGTATGTTCTCGTAAAACCCTCCGCCTGTGATATGAACCATGCCTTTGATTTCTTCTTTGAGTAAAAGTTTTAAAATAGATTCTACATAGATATGAGTTGGCTTCATAAGATAGTCGGAGATAAAGGATAATGTCTCTTTGTCTTTCGGGAGTTCTCCGTTTTTCAAATAGAGTTTTCGAAGTAGAGAATAACCGTTGCTATGCGGACCGCTTGATTCAATTCCAATGATTACGTCACCCGCTTGGATATTCTTTCCGTCAATCATTTCTGATTTCTCTACTGCACCGACTGCAAATCCAGCTAAATCATATTCGTCAGGTTTCATCGTTCCTGGATGCTCTGCTGTTTCCCCGCCTACGAGTGCCGCGCCGCAGAGTTTACAACCTGCTACAATTCCAGAAACGATTTGCTCCATTTTCTTGACGTCTAATTTTCCACAGGAAATATAGTCCAAAAAAAACATAGGGCGAGCACCTGAGACCAACAAGTCGTTGACGCTCATAGCTACAAGGTCAATTCCGATTGTGTCATGTTTGTCTAAAAGCCTCGCGAGTTCTAACTTAGTTCCAACTCCATCTGTGCAAGAGAGTAAAACTGGCTCTTTAAAATTTTTTAAAAAAGAAACATCGTAGGCAGCGGCAAATCCACCTAATCCTCCAAGGACTCGTGCATTATGTGTAGAGTGAACGTTTTTTTTGATGGAATCTACAAAGCTTCTTCCAGCTTCTGTGTCGACACCTGCATCTTTATAAGTAATTGGATTATTTGACATAGTTTCTCTCGTTTGTATTTTGATTGTTTAAATAATTGTAGGCGATTTCAAAGTCTTCTTCTCTTCCGCCATTTAAAAATAAATCTAGTTTGCTCTCGCCCTCTATCGGGAGGGGAATGATTATTCGCCGCACATGGTTTGCAGTTCCCTTATTGCCATCGTATAGTTTCACGTTTTTGTTCCAATCGTAAAATAGAGATTTAATTAAAACATAATGTGTGCAGCCTAGAACTAGAATTTCTATTTTTTCTTGTTCTAGGTTTTTGAAAATAGGCTGTAAATATTCGCGTGCTTTTTCAATATCACCAGTATCAATGATTGTCGCAAGCCCATCGCAGGGAACAGGTTTTAATATAGTATATGCTTCGAGAGATTTTTCGAGGCGCATGAATTTTTCTTCTTTGAGCGTAAGCGGAGTGGCGAGGACTGCAACTTTCTGATCTGGATTTTCTAGCACGGCGGGCTTGATTGCTGGTTCCATTCCAAAAATCGGAACAGGATATTTCTTTCTGAGTTGATTGATGGCGACTGACGTTGCGGTATTGCAGGCGACAACTATTGCACTGACACCACGACCCATAAAGAATTTACAAATTTCATCAATGAAAGTATAAACTTGCTCTGGCGGTTTATTGCCGTAAGGCGCATTTAATAAATCTCCGTAATAGACATAATCCGCTTCTGGAATTGTATTACTCAGTTCGCCTAATACCGATAATCCACCAAATCCCGAATCTGTAACACCGATTTTAATTCTTTCTCTAGCCACTAGTTATCAATTTTTTCGAGTAGTTCAATCTTTGCAATATCTTTATAGAGAATATCCATATAGACTTTGTCCTGTAAAACATGAGGCATTTGTAAATTCAAATCAACTAGAAAATCTAAACTTAAATAAAGTCTAAGCCGTACTGCTTTTCGAATTACTTCCATTGCCCTATCCGGTTTAACTGAAATTTCTTCTTCCGGGTTAATCGCAATATGACCCGTTCTAATCACTCCATTTTTCAGTAAAATTTTTACAGGAGTAATTTCAGGACAAAGCCTACAGTCTGCAGCTAAGGCAAAGTTAGTTAGTAGAAAAAGAAAATTAAGGATAACAAAATACTGAACGTATTTTATGAATGTTTGGTTTATTTTTTTATTCAAATTATTTTTCATAATAGATTTTCCTTTTTTCCCTAATACCCTTTCAACTCCAAGTAGCCCTTAGCCGCAACTGGTTTTCCATTTAGTATCCCTTTTGCAGTTACCGCGCCTTCCCAATACGAATTTCCAGTCGTAGCCATTCCGATAAATTCCTGTTCCGAAAATCTGGTCTCAATTTCTAGTTGT
>JANYCR010000392.1 GCA_025360185.1 Leptospiraceae bacterium
AGTAAATGCTTCTTCCCACGCTCTATTCTCGGATCCGCTAGTCCTTTAAAATGCTCAACTATATTTATTCGTTCTTCCATTCCCTACAATATTTTATATCGTAGAGTATGTACAAGACTTATTTTAATGCGTTTGCCCTAGTAGCGGTTCACAGAGAGAAATTGAAGATATTGCGCTTACACGTTATGCGTGTTATCTCGTTGCACAAAACGGCGACCCGTCAAAAGAAGAAATAGCTTTTGCTCAAACCTACTTTGCTGTTCAGACTCGCAAACAGGAAGTTATCAAAAAACGTCTGTTAGACGTTGAAAGAGTTATCGCCCGTGAATGGTTCGACTACGCTCACCAACCGTGCCTCGGTAGAATTTATGCTGAGCGTGGTGTCGATGAGAAGGGATTTGCTATTATCCGCTCGAAAGGAGACGCTGCACTATTTGGAGGATTAAATACTTACGAAATGAAACGAAAACTTGCTATTCCGGATAATCGTCCGTTAGCCGATTTTCTTCCGACTCTTACTATCAAAGCAAAGGACTTTGCTACCGAGCTAACTAGCCATAACGTCACCGAAAAAGAGTTGAAAGGATCTGATCGAATTTCTAAAGAACATGTGGATAATAACAAAGCCGTTCGTAAAATTTTACTCGAACGAGGTGTCAAACCAGAAAACCTACCTCGCGCAGAAGATGTTAAGAAAGTCAAACAACGATTAGACGCTGATGAAAAAAGAGTTGGTAAGAAGAAGGGTATAACAAAGAAATCTAAATTGGGAAGAAGAGATGAGTCTAATGGTGAATTGTCAATGGTTAGGGGTTAATGTAGGGGTTGAAAACTTTCAACCCGATTGTACGATTCAGTTTAGAGTAAGGAGAGGTAGAGGATGAGTGAATTTTTAGCGCATGTAAGGAAGGATAATGAATAAGGAATATAATCTAGGTGACTATTTAGCATTAGCACATGTGCGGAAAGATAAGTGTAAGCAATATTTATACATTCATCTTCATGGAGTTGGAGAAAAAGCATACGATTTTGCCAATAAAATTGGTCTAGGCGATTATGGTAAGCTCATTGGACTATTGCATGACTTAGGAAAGTTTTCGGATGAATTTCAAAATTATTTAAAATCTGCGACAGGGATAATTAATCCAGATGAAGATGACTTCGTAGATTCAAAAGGATTGAAAGGAAAAATAGATCACTCTTCGGCAGGGGCACAATTTGTTTTCCAAGCCTTCGCAGATAAAGGACAAGAGGGAAATATAATCGGACAAATTTTGGCTTTGTGTATCGCATCGCATCATTCAGGTTTAATAGATTGCCTATCCCCAGAGGGTGAAAATTTATTTTTAAGAAGAATGAATAAAACAGATTCAAAAACTCATTTGAATGAAGTATTAGGAAAAAAAGATAAGGGTATTTTTAATGAGGTAAATAAAATATTATCCTCTCCGACAATTTTATACGATTTAAAAACCATTTTAATAAATGTGCATGACAAAGAAGAGAATTCTAGAACTACAACTTTTTTCAAACAAGGACTATTAATTAGAATGCTATTTAGTTGTCTAATTGATGCTGATCGTCTCGATACCGCAGACTTTGAAAATCCAATTTCCGCAAAGTTAAGGAACAACGATAATTATAAAACATGGGATAATTTGATTAAAAAATTAGAAGACAGACTTCTCCAATTCAAAGTTAGAAATCAAGTAGATGAAATTAGAAATGAAATATCAAATCATTGTAAATCATTTTCTGAAAAAGAAAGAGGTATATTTACATTAACCGTTCCTACTGGAGGCGGAAAAACACTGGCAAGTTTACGTTTTGCGCTCCATCATGCAGAAAAGCATCAAATGGATAGAATTTTTTATATTATTCCATTTACATCAATCATCGATCAAAATGCAGAGGAATTAAGAACATTCATGGAAAATAAAAAGAGTGACAGTTCTTATACAACAGATATAATTCTAGAGCATCATTCGAATTTAAGCCAAGATGAAGCGACATGGAAACAAAAGATTCTTTCTGAAAACTGGGATGCTCCAATAATATTTACAACGAATGTTCAATTTTTGGAAACTCTATTTGATTCAGGAACACGCGCAGCAAGAAGAATGCATCAATTTGCTAATGCTATAATAATTTTCGACGAAGTGCAAGCGTTGCCTATTAGATGTATTCATATGTTTAATAATGCTATTAATTTTTTAGTAAAGAATTGTGGAGCCACTGTTGTATTAAGTTCTGCAACTCAGCCTATTTTACATAAAGTATCAAGGCAACTTGGTGCATTGAAAGTATCTGCGGATAACGAGATGATGCCAGATAAACCAAATCTCTTTAAAGATTTAAAAAGAGTCGAAATCATGGACGAACGTAAAAATGGCGGCTGGTCTTATGAAGAAATTTCCGAACTAGCCATAAAAGAATTAAATAGACAGCTTTCTGAAAATAAAAACTTAGGAAGTGTTCTTTTAATCGTAAATACAAAAAAAAGTGCAAGGATTCTCTACGATTTAATTTCAAACTCAAATCTTTGTGAGGTATACCACCTTAGTACTAGTATGTGTCCAACGCATAGATTGAAAATCTTGAATGAAGTTCGAAGTAGTTTAGATGTCAATAATCCAAAACCGATTATTTGTATTAGCACTCAATTGATAGAAGCAGGTGTCGATGTTGATTTTGGTTCTGTGATTCGATTTATTGCTGGACTTGATTCCATTGCACAAGCCGCTGGAAGATGCAATAGGAACGGTCTTAGAAAAGCCGGATTAGTTTACATTGTAAATCCAAACAATGAAAATATTGATAAATTAAAAGATATTAAAGTTGGAAAAGAAATTGCAGATCGTGTTTTAGATGAATATAAAAATGATCCAATAATCTTTGATAATGATATTTTAAGTCCCAAAACGATTGAACGATATTTTCAATATTATTTTTTTGATCGAGCATCCGAAATGAAATATCCTGTTAACTCTAAAAGTATCGTTGGTCGAGATGATAGTCTATTAGAGTTATTATCAAAGAATGAGTATTCTGCTAAAGAATATCAAAGAACCCACTCCAAAAACATTCAACCGATGGATTTTTTACAATCTTTCATGACAGCGGCTAAGGAATTTAAGGCGATAGATTCACCAACACAAGGAATTATTGTTCCTTATGGAGAAATCGGAAAACAACTAATACTTGATTTTTGTTCTACAGAAGAAATTGAAAAACAATATAAATTACTTTGTGAAGCACAAAGATATTCAGTGAATGTTTTTTCAACTGATTTTAAAAAATTAAAAGACCAAAAGGCAATTTATGAAGTTCAATGCATATTCTGGAGAAAACTACCACTGATTCTGGAAATAAACTACCAGTTACAATAAATCATAATCAATACAGATAATTAGTAACGACCATTATTTTTCAATTAGAAATTTGGGAGAATTTCTTTCTTAAAGAATCCC
>JANYCR010000393.1 GCA_025360185.1 Leptospiraceae bacterium
AGAAGGTATTTTTCAAGAAACAGAAAAGTGCTTGCAATTCGTTTGCATACGTTAGGCGCTGTAAATGGATTTCAAATGTCTTTGCCAGATAGAAGTATTTGTCAAAATCTTTCTTTGAAAAATACAAAGAGATTTCTGGAATTAAAAAAGAGAAATTACAATTAGCGTACAGGGAAGCGAGAGAGTTCCTGAATTCTTGAAATTATACCAATTTACTTACTAATCACCTGAATAAAATGCGGGACAACATTTGGCTCAAATACTGCCGTAAGCACAAGACCTGCAACCGCACCATAAAAATGGGCTTCGTGGTTGATATTGTCATACTGGTTGTTTGCGGAATAATAAGAGTAGGCGAGGTATAAAAAACCAAATACAAATGCGGGAATCGGTATTGGGATAAACATGATCCCAAGACCAGCCAATGGTTGAAATAGAATGAAACTAAAAATTACGCCGGATACTCCACCTGACGCACCGAGACTTCGATATACGGGATTTGTTTTATTTTTCAAAATACAAGTGTAGACGCTCGCGAGAATGGAACCAAAGTAGACGAGGAAAAACTTTGTATGCCCCAAATAGCTTTCTAATACAAAAGCAAAGGAGTAAAAAGAAAACATATTGAAGAGCAAATGCCACATATCCGCATGGATAAAGGCGTGCGAGAAAATTCGGTAGTATTCTTTTCTACGAATCATTCCATAAGGATGAAGGATGAATCTTTCGATCAACGATTCATCCTTATAGAGTGCCCAGAGGCTAATAGCTAACGTTCCGATTAAAATGAGAGAAGCAACCGGAAATAAAAGAAGATATTTCAAGCCTTAGACCGATTCGTAAAATAAGCATCCATCTCTGCGACGAATGGGCTTATGTTTTGTTCGTAGGCTAGAATTGCTTGGATTGCTTTTTCATACACACTCATCACTAGAGCTTGGGCGGCGTCGCACATTTGCTCCTTGCGAAAAGATTCTTCGTGCAAAGTTTCTGTGATGGAACCGTCAGCTTTAAATGGAAGACAGCCAAGTAAGTTTTGCATAACGATTTTATCGTCACCCGCCACATGAGAAGGATCAAAGATAGTAGGGAGGATAGTTTTTTTCTTTGCGTGTGTGATGACGTTAAAGTCTGGGGTATTACGGCAGTAACCCTCTTTTATGAAAAGAGTTTTTACTCCCCGCTCACAAAGGACGATGTTCAAGTTTCCTTGATTCGCAATGTACTCTGCTGCAGAAAACCATTCTTCTGCTTCGTTTCCAAAACCACGTTTTAGGATTACCGGTTTCATCGTCTTACCCACAGCTTCGAGTAATTCAAAGTCCTGCGCGTTACGAGTTCCGATTTGAATCATATCAGCGTGTTTTGCAACTTCTTCTGCCATCGTATGATCCATTACTTCGGTTACATATGGTAAGCCGGTCTCTTCTCGAACCTTGTCGAGCATTTTAATTCCTTCCCATCCAAGTCCTCGCCAATCGGTTGGTCTTGTTCTTGGTTTGAATGCTCCACCGCGGATAATCATTCTATCTAAGATTCCATATTTTTCGCCGAGAGCTTTTGCTTGTTTAGCGATAGTGAGAGTTTGTTCCATTGTTTGAGGAGAATCAGGACCAACGATAAATATATGTTTGCCGTTACCAATTTTACGAACTAATCCATCGAGACCTTTTACTTCTACGATTCGGTCTTGTCTATGAACAACTTCGCCTGCTTTTCCTGCGGCTACTCTTGCAATATTTTTATAAGGCGCTGATACATTCCATATGCGGCTAACACCTGCTAGCTCTTTAACGTATCCAGATTTTTCTGTGATTTTTCTTGTGTCCCCAATGAAGTGAATGGTGTCGCTAATTGCGCCGCCGCGGATAATTTCTACATCGTTGCCGCATTCTGCGGCTAATTTTTTAATTTTTTCTTCTGTTTCGGAAAATCCCTTTTCTAATTCTACTATATCCAATTTTTTACCCTCGAAATACAAACTCCTATCGAACGAGTAAAAGTCAAGAATTTGTAGCAAAAAGGGCTTGTAGATAAAATTACTAGATTCTTTTTTGATTGCATTTTATTAGAAATCTTGAATAATAAACCTATGTTAGCCCTGAAGTTAGAACTCCCAAAAACTATAACTCGAATCAATGATCGTAAGTTTCAGGATCTATGCCAAAAAAACCCAGAGAGTCGTATCGAAAGGACGAGTGAAGGAGATATTGTGATTATGGCGCCAACAGGTGGTGAAACAGGAAAAAGAAATTTTTTATTGGCAGTCAAAATTGGAAAATGGAATGAGGAAGCAAAATTAGGCGTGCTATTCGATTCTTCAACGGCGTTCAAATTGCCAAGCAGTGCTATTCGTTCTCCTGATATTGCATATGTTCGAACTAAAAAATGGAATTCTATTTCTAAAGAGGAAAAGAAGAAGTTTCCTCCTCTTTGCCCTGACTTTGTAATTGAACTTTTATCCGATTCTGATTCTATCTCCCTGACTAGAGAAAAAATGGATGAGTGGATGAAGAATGGTTGTCTCCTTGCTTGGCTAATTGACCTCGATTCTGAAAAAATTTATATCTATCGAAAAGGGGAAGCGATCCAAGAACTTAAAGGTTTAAAACATATCCTAAGCGGTGAATCAGTATTACCCGGTTTTAAACTAAATCTGAAAGAAATATTATAAAACTAGAAAATAGAAGAAAGTTCGATTTTGATTTCTGGTAGAGAGGTAAGAGTAAGAATATCTGTATTCGAATAGGTTTTCATTTCTGAATATCTATCTTGCATTGGTTTTGTATAAACTTCTACCGTATTATTATTTAGATTGAAGAGCCAGTATTCGGGAATGTTTGCCTGTGCATAAACAAATGCCATTGATCTGTCTTCTGATAGAGTAGTCAGCGAAACTTCTACAACAAGTTCTGCATGAGTTGGATGTGAATTCTCATAGTCACTAATCGAACCTTTTACAATTGAAATGTCTGGTTCAGGCTCTGATTGAATCAAAGTAATTGGTTGTTCTGATGCAACATGATAACCTTTTGGAACTATTAAGAAGAGAACTTGGAATATTTTTTTAACTAAAGTTGCGTGGCGTGGAGATTTAGGCATTTTCTCTATTACTACTCCCTCAATGAGTTCTGTGCGTTTAGATAAAAAACCAAGCTCGCCAAGTGCGTGGTATTCTTTTACTGAAAGAAGATGGGCTCGATTTCGTATCGCAGGATTTTCTAATACAGGTGACATGACTATTAGTTAAATTCTATTTGTTTCTTTTGTCAACTGCATTTTAAAATGCCTATTGGCTTTCATTTTGTATTTTCCATAACAAAGGTAAATAGTAAATCTATCATCGTATTAAATCCCCCTTTATCCCCCTTTGCAAAGGGGGATAAAGGGGGATTTGAAAACCGGTGATCTGCTTTGCGGATAATCTCTAGTTTGCAGTCGGGAATTAATTTAGAAATAAGTTTACTTTGTTCTACTGGAACTATTGTATCTGCGTCGCCATGAACAATAAGTGTGGGAATATGAATCTTATCCGCTACAGGGAATGCATTGTTTTTCTTTAGATCTTGGAAGAATTTATAATTTAAGCGATAAGTTTCTCCTTCTTCATTTTGATAATAAGTAAATCCATCTCGTTTCCATTCTTGTAAATTTTCCTTTGTTCTAAGAGTCAGTTCAATTTCTAAAAAGTTAGAGGCAGGACATTTTAAACCAAGAAAAATAAGGTCTTTCGACTTAGCTGCAGTGAGTAATGCCGTTAGTCCGCCAAAGCTTGCTCCGATGAGACCAATCTTTTTGTAGCCTTTCTTTTTTAGAAAATCAATAGCGCATAATGCATCTTCTACCGCTTCCGAAACAGTTATGTCTTCGAACTTCCCATCACTTTCTCCATGTCCATAAAAATCAAATCGAAACGTCCCAATGTTTTTAATGCAAGTGATTAATCCTAATAAATAAGAATTTCCGTTGTTCTTTCTAGACTATGACAAATGTTAGCATTTTTATTTAAAATCTTGCTTGATTCTAAATAAATTTCGACTAAGATAAATTGCAATAGTTAAAAGCAAGAGGGTTCTATGTCCGAGATACGACAAAATATTATTACTAGGGATTGGGTAATTATTGCGACTGAGCGAGCTAAGAGACCGCATGAGTTTACAAGAAAGGGTGCGCCCCAGATTGAACTTCCAGAATACAAACACGATTGCCCATTCTGCCCGGGTAATGAGCATTTGGCGACGCAGGAATTTTTCAGAATTGAAGAAGAAAACAAATGGAAAGTGCGAGT
>JANYCR010000144.1 GCA_025360185.1 Leptospiraceae bacterium
CTCATAAAGTTCAGTTAACTCTTCTGGTGACGGCAGTTTCATTCCGAGTGAGTTGCAAATAGTACTAGCCTTTAACCAACTAGCCTTTGGTTTTGTTTGGCTCCAACTTTTTCCTGCAAAAGATTCCTTTTTCTCATTAGACGAATTTGGAACTTCTGAACTCGGCGGATTACTTGGATTAGCCTTTTTTTCATTTTGCTCCAGCTCATATCCAAAGGTTGGCTTTTTTCTATCAGATAAGTCCGTGAGGGTAATAGGTATATCTCCCGATTTTTCTTTATTGTATCTCACGAAAGGTTTTTGTTGTTTATTATATTTCAAAGCATATTTCGAAACTTTGCTAGAAACATAACTTTCAAGTTCGGAGAATGTGATAATACCATCCGCATTATCATCAGCACTGCCTTTCATAGCCTCTACCAAAAATCGAGTAAATAGCCGTTCTCTGACTCCGGATCTTCGATACTAAAGCCGCCAGATTTTGTTCCAAAGAAAGTAGCAGTTACCTCTGATTCTTGAAATTTTTCTGCACGGATTAGATTTTGAGAAAAGCCCTTTGTCTTCGTTGCATTCTCTCTACAGGCATCCAAGATAAGTAAAGATTTTTTTATCCCTTTGTCTTTTATAGAATTTACTATTTTATTAACCGATACACTAGTTTCAAACGCTTTCTCCTGAACTACATCAATTGGAAGTATATAGGCATTTTCCTCTGTATCAGAAATTCCATGACCAGAAAAATAAAATAGAATAAAGTCCTCAGGCTGAACCATATTCATCAAGGCTTCAAACTTTGATTCAATATTATTTTTTGTGGGGTGATAAAATCCTTTTGGATCCATATCATCTGTCATCAAAATAATTTCATCAAACTCACCCTGCTCTTTTAAAACTTTTTCGAGGGACTTCGCATCATTTTTTGATTTTGAAAGTTTGTTGATTGCAATATCACGATAATCATTAACACCAATTAAAATTGCCCATCGTTTAAATTCGGAAGAATCATTGCCTTGAATTCTAAGTCCCTTTTGTTTTATCGCATCCGAGAAAGGGGATAAGAACGTTATGACGAATAATATATAAAAATATTTTTTGCGAAACATTCTTGTTATCCCCTACCTAAATTTATTTGATGACTACTTCATTACCCTGGTCGGCAGACATGGAACCCTTTATCAGAACACAACGAGCAGCTTTTTCGAATACCTGTTCGACTACAAATTCTGATAAATATCTATATGTCCCATATTTTCCAGGTCCTATTACATAGCCTACAAATCCATGCTTTAACCCATGAGCTGAGCCCGCATTGATAATAATATTTGGATCCTCTACATTCATTACTTTGAGTTTATATTTTTTCTTTGGATCCCCATTTGAGGTATCTACTTCAGCAGCAGAAGCAGTTTCTGAAGATACTTCGGCAGCCTGGTCTAATATAGATAAACCACTCAAACCTTCTTCTAGGAGTAACGAATTTATATTTTTTGTATCTACAAAACCATTTCGAATATCGTTTGCCATTATTTCAATATCCTGGCGATTAAAATTAATTAACTCCCTTCTTTCATCATAAGTAATCTTTATTCTTTGCGAGCCGCTTAGTACAATTAAATTTCGCAAATATTCTTCAATTGCAACCCCTTTACTACTTTCCTTATTAAACGGTGGATATACAATTCGATAGTCTACTTCGATATGACCCTTTACAAAATCAACTGACGTAATATATCCTAATAGGAATCCATCTATATCCATATTCCATTTCGAAAAAATTAAATTTCTTTCAAATTCAGTTCTCCGTAAGGCGTCCATTGGAGTTGACTCAATAACCGCATAAGAAAGAGGAGCTTTTATGGTATTCGGATTTCCATTTGCAGGAGGAGGTGCATTTGGATCCGGAGGCGAAACATTATTATTCGCTGCATTATTTTGTGCCCCGGTCTGCTGCATTACTACGGGAATTTTTTCTTTTTCAATCTGAACCAAATCATCTCTATCGACAAGAGCAAACCTTTCCGTTCTAAATAATTCAGACGTTAATATATCAGCTATTGAATAACGCACCAACTCCCCTCGTCTACTTTGCGTTTGGTCTATGAATGTAAGGACGGCTAATCGATATTTCTGTGATCCAGGTGTTGTAAGAGAACCAACTTTTTGCTCTGAAGGTGGCAAACTAACACCTGCAGAAAATTTTCCATCTTTAATTCTTTTTTTAATATCTTCCAATTCAGAGATAATAGTTGGATCACCCAGTTTTTTTATACTCTCTTCAAATTCTTGCTTTTTGCTCGTATCAGTTATAGATTGCCAACACCAACCTAGCGCGGAAGACAAAATCTTCCGATCATATTTCTTTAAACCTGCGGGATCGTTAACAATGTTAAAACAAGCTTCCTCAACAGGTTGGGAAGACAATACCCTATGCACAATGTTATTTAAAGGAGCATTTGGATCGTTCGAAAGATTTCTATCAATTTCATTTAGTCTTTCTCCAACATCCTTTAATATAAGTGATAAGCTTTCATCGTATGCTTTAAAGAGAGAAAACCCGCATTCATTTTCTGGTCTTGGTTTTTGCCTATTTCGGTAATTTCTAATTTTAAATAAAGTTAATTCACCAAGATTTGCTGCCATTTTTTGATAATCTTTTTCTTGTGGTTTTTCCTTTGCAAGATCAAAGTATCTGCGAAAATCTTTGTTCGTTTCAATAATAGCTTTCAATAAATTTTTATCAGATAAAAATTTAGTGGAAGGCGGAGCCCTTAGAATAATTAATGGTTTAAAAGTAACCACCTTTCCGTTAGCGGATGACGCATGCTTTTCGTAATCTAGGTCATCTTTTAAATCTTTTGCAGGATCAATGTCTTTGCATTCTCGTAAACCAATCAGTCCTTTAAATTTCTGCCAAAGAGTATTACATATTATTTCTTCTTTATACCGAATCGTTAAGGCAGTGATATAACTCGACTTTGCTTCATGAGCAAACCATAGAGTAGTCTTATTAAATTTGTCTTTAACCGCAACTTTAGCACCTTTTTCCAATAGCTTATCAACTACCTCATTATTATTTTGCACTATAGCCCACATGAGCGCAGTATTTCCCGACTCATTTTGCACATTCACATCACCACGAAAATTAAATAAAGAGAATGATGGTTTCGTCTCAAGTTTAAAAAAAGCAGGCTCTAGACCTTCTTTTAGCATATCTTTATCACCAGTAATCGCAGCTCTATAGATTTTTTCATCTGGCGCACTCGCACAATTAAATAATAGAAAAATAAATAGCAAAAGAAAGAATACCCGCCTAAACATGAAAGCCCCCTAAAATGGTATAGTAGCTAGCTCTGATAAATTAGGAAAGCAAGTCAAAATCAAAAAATTTTAAATTAAAACACTACTACATTTGTAGTATTTTTTTCTTCGATGAAACGTTAGTTTTATAGGCTCGTCATTTTATTATTCATCGAATTAAGAATTGGCGAATTAACCTTGACACTTTATTTGGTCTTATCTAATTTTAAGTTATAATTGAAGGACATACTATGAAAAAATTTCTTTTACTATTCTTCTTACTAACCTACTCTCTTTTTGCTTCTCGAAAAATGAATTTCTTAATTAATAAAGTTTCTAATTCAGGGCAAGCGGATAAATAGTGGTTTTCTCTTGCAATCACTGAGTCAATCAAACACAATCTAAATCAAATTGCATCAGTTACGATCTCAGATATAGATGACTATAAATCAGCATACGGCATAGATTCGAATTCCGATATTCCCCCAAGATTAAAAAAGAAAATAGATGATCTCGTTAGCGTTAATATGGTATTTTCTGGAAACTATGTGGTCAAAAATAATTCAGTAATCCTAACAGGAATGATATACAACCCGATGAATGAAAAAACTTCAAAGGGTTTTATCATAGAAGGACGCCTGGATAAAATAAATGAATTTCACTTAATGATTACAAGTGCGATTATTGAAGAAGCAAATAAAGTCAATACCTCTTATACAAACAAAGCAATTATTTCAGATATTGAAGCTTTTAAAATTAAGGATCTAACAATCGTTAACCTCAAGAGCTATGAATTCTACGGTCAGGGATTAAAATCTATAAATAATAATCCTACCGAAGCTCTTGGTTATTTTAGGCAGTCAATTAAAGAATCTCCCGATTTTTTAGAAGCACTTGAAAAAGCTGGATTTGTGGCTGGAGTCAAATTAAATCTTTTTGATGAGGCAAAAGAAATTTTTAAGAAACACGAAGATAGACTTTATTTCAAAAGAGAAGCAAGTTCTCGTTATGCGCAAAACCTATATTTTAATATGGGAATGGTCAATCACCGAATGGGCGACTTAACAACTTCCCTTGACTGCTTTATAAAATTCAAAAAAATTAGGGAATTTTTTAATATTACATCTATTCGAACTGCAGAAGCTTATATTTATCTTGGAAGCACTTATCTCGATACCGGCGAAGTGTTAAAGAGCTCTGATTTTTTTATCAATGCAAAAAGAATGTATGAAAAATCAGAAATGACAGACTCTTTATTTTATGCAAATTCATTAACAAACTTAGGCGCATACTATATAATTGCCGGAAGAGACAGTGCGCTCGAATACTTGGAAAGAGGGAAAGAAGTATATGAAACGAATGAATTTACGGAGAAATCCGGTTATCTGGCAAACTTGAATAATCTCGGAAATCTTTATATGAACAAGGAAGAATATGATTTGGCAGTTAAAAATTATAGCGCTGCAGTAGAAAAATACAAATCAATTCCTGCAACGGATTACAAAGGTTATGCGAACACGCTGAACAATTTAGGAATCACCTATTTAAGAAAAGGAGAATTAGAAAAAAGCATAGAAAACTTTGAAGCTGCCAAAAAAATCTTCGAAGATGTAAGTTTAACGGAAACTTGGAACTACATGATAACTTTAAAAAATCTGGGATTTGCTTATAGTTATAAAAATGGGAGTAAGTCTTTAGAAAATTTAATCCTGGCAGAAAAATTAATCGTCGCCTCCAAGTTACAGAATAATGTTGAGTATGCGGATACTTGTAGTAAACTAGGCGACATTTACAACTTACAAAATTTGACAGACAAAGCTAATGAACATTATAAAAAAGCATATAATGTTTATATAAAGCTTAGAAAAGAAACTGAGGCAAGAAAAATGCTTACTCTTCTTAAGTCTTAATTTTTTTATTTTAAATTTCGAAACACTACACAGCGATTTGAGTTTGTACCTTTTTCATTGTTAGATACATTCCAGCAATTAGAAAGCTTGGTAAATTTTTGCGTATTGATATAAGTTTTTTCCCAGGAGAGCCCAGTCCCAGTGGAGGCATGAATGACTACATCATCGAGGTTAATGAGTGTTTTCCCCGATAGGACATCTCCTACTTCCATTACTAGGTGAGCGTTTTTCTTCATTACCCGCGAACATTCCTTAAGCGAGCCTTTAATAAACTTTGCCCAGCCGTCGATAGAATGTAGCATAGAAATTTCATCTGTCAATTCAGACCCGATGTCCATGAACCAGCACTTCATCCAATTATCTTCTACATAGTTTACTTTGTCTAAAAAGGGAGGAGAGGTTACTACGAAATCAACGGTTGATGTTTCAATGCCAGTCATTTTCTCTGAGCTATGATTTGTATAGAGATTGTTTTTAGAAAACTCATGATAGAAAGGTGGAACCCCTTTACTTAAATCCCGTTTTGCTTTAGAGAGAATTCTAGATTTAATATCTTTATATTCTGGCTTTTGTCCGCGCTTCAAATTATTTCTTCTCTGTGATTCAGGAGAGATAGAAAATTGAGGAAATGTGTAGACCGAGAAAAAACCTTTAGAATGTCCATGTAAACGAGAAAGTGCAGTTAACATGATGTAATTCATCGCATGAGAATCATCTTTCTTTGCCTGAAGTCTGAGGTTTTTTATTTCCTTTAAAGTATCTTTATGAAAAAAAGGTGCCAGATCGTTATCCATGGTAGAATCTTCCGCTTTCTTACTTAAATCCAAAGAAGCAAGCTTTTCACTTATCTCGGCTAGGCTCGGAATCACCTGCCTAGATTTTGCTAGAAAGAGAGAGAGCGGATTAATATCGTTGTGAATCGCATAATGTCCGTCCAGATTTGCCTGGATAGCAGTGGTTCCGCGTCCACCGAATGGATCGAGAACTACTTTGTTTTTTTTGCCAAGGTATTCTTGTATGAAAAAAGAAGGTAACTCAGGTTTGAACGCGGCACGATAACTTACAGTATAATGGATTGGATGTGCTTGTCTTTGTTTGGCAGTCCAAAACTCACCGATTGAAATTTGATTTAGATTTTTTTTTGCTTGACTAGAATCTGACATGAATTATAAACCCTCTTCTATTCCATCGGAGAGATTATAAAAATTGCGTTAGCATAAAAAATAACGTAGTTTAATGAGACAGAATACTTCCAAATTAGGCTTTTGAATTGGAAATTTTTTGATAAAAATAGATTGATTTTAATGAGGAAATAAATATTCTAATAAGCTACGCTCTCGTTTTTCCTTTTTCTGTCTCATTGCAGGTTGCCGAAGAGTATAGTAGCGCACCGAGTAGTCTCGGAATTTTTTTATTGAGGATTGATTAAACCAGAATGGCTGAATTTGATAAAACTAAAAAAGCAATCGGCGTCGGCGGTATGGCTGAAAATGAACGCAACGATATGTTGAATAAATTTAAGTCCGCAGGTGGTAAAGTTGTTCGAGAAAAAGAAGACAAGCCACAGCAACAAAACCGTAACACTCAAAAAATGAAGGCTGTTGGCGGAAAGGATGATAAGTCCAAATCCTCCGCTTCCGGAGGCGGTAGTGATAGAAAGGTATCTCCTGGAATGTATAGGGGCATTGGCTCCAGCGATGACGATGATGACAGCCTAGAAGTAAGTATCACTAAAGCTCAAATCGGTGCTATGGATGCCGAAATGAGTAATTTCACGAATAGGTTAATCATCAAGTTCAAATGCTGGGCAAATAATGTAACCACATTTGGAAATAAAGACTTATTACCGAAATTCATGTCTGAACTCAGGGTCGAATTTCAACAAGCACTTCTAGAATTTAAAATTGCTGGTAGTGATATTTTGGGAAACCCCCAGATAGGTCCAAAAATCACCCGAGAGCTTGATAGAATTTCTCCAATCTATGTTGAACTGATTGGTCGTGCAAACAAGGTTTATGATGCATCGGAGATAAATGATTTGTTTGTGGACTATTCTGCGAACCCGGAAATTCCAGTTCCTATTAGTCGAGTTTCTAAGTCAGTGTATTCTATATTTAAGAAGCTTTATTATTTATATCCATACCAGGCGACTTATAGAAAAGCTGTACTAACTGCATACGAAGTTCTACAGCGATTGGAGAATAAACCTGCTTTGATTTATGCAACCAAGAAAAAGAAAATCTCAAGCGAGATTTCTGTCGTCTTCGATAAGATGTTTGAGAAGCTCTACTATATCATTATTCGAAATGAAAATAAAAATATTCCAATGATTTCTCTTTATATGGAGAACCTTTTGAATATATTAGAAAGTGAAAAGCCGGGAAAAAGAAAATCAGGTGAAAATCTTCCTTTAGATGCCGGCGGGCAACAGCCAGAAGAAGAAGCTAAAGTAGAAGAGAAAAAAGAAGAATCAGCTGAGAAAAAGGCGGATAACCAAGAGTTAGCCTATGGTCGTAAACTCATGGGTGAAGTGTCTATAGAACAACTTAGAAGAAAATATGACCAGAGAAACGAGCTTCTAGAAATTCCTGATACAGACAAAGCACTCCTCACCTATCTATTCTTCAAAGAATTTGATTATGAATATTCTTTCGTATTAACCACAAAAAAAATAAGTGTTAAGCCTTCGAATATAAATGGTGCCAAAGTGGATAATAAGCAGAAACTCCTAAATGTCTATGAGTTGACTCGACCTTGCATGGAGCAATTTAAAATTTATGTGGATGTCTTTAAAGAGCAAGCCATGCATAAAGCTAATCCGGGTACAAATTATATCGAAGCATCTAAAAAGACAACTGGCTTAGAACAAAAAAGAAGCCAACAATCTCGTAATGTTAGAGTTACAATCAAAGAGTACATTGAAAAATCATATGATTCATTCAATATGCTAATAGAAGATATGAAAGGTCCGGCTGAGATTGTAGGCAATATGGAAGAAGTAATCGTATTCGATTCTATTGAATCTAAAAAGCGACTTCACAAGAAACAAGTCAAGCAATGCATTATGGAGGCATATTGTTACTCTTATGCATTTGCTTCAAGACTTGCTGAGGGCGGTGATTTGTACGGTGGGGTAATAGAATTAACCCCAGAAGAGATGCTTGCTTCTTTTGGCAAAGATTTATCGGGCGAAGATTTAAGTATTAATAGCCTTATGGATTCGACAAAGAAGCCTGATGCACCGACAACCCCTCCTAAAGAAATGGGTGATTTATGAGTCCTTGTATTGAATTGACATAAAAATAAAATTAGCAAAGTAAATAAGAGAGTAAAATGAATATAATTAAGATTACTGTATTCCAGAAGAATATTAACACTGATGTATCTAGAGATCAAAAGCAAAAGTTGATTTCACAGAAATCTGATTTTTTAATTTTGCCTCGATTCTTTCCAACTCTTGCAAAGGTTAGCGAAAAAAGTACGCTTCATAATCACAAGATTTATGTTGATAAACTTCTAGAAATATCAGAATACTATAAGGGAGTCGTCATAGGTGGTACAGTTCTTCGAGAGGTAAATGGCAAACTATACGAGTCATGTCCAATTATTCAAGATATAAATGTAATTGATTGGTATGATGCAAGAATTCCAGAGAAGAGCGGTGAACTAACAGTTTCCGCTGGAGAAAGTGAATCTATATTTATTTTAGGTGGAGTCAGGTTTGCAATTCTAATAGGCAATGAAAGCAAAAACGAAGCATTCCTTTCTCATATTCATGAAGAGAAAGTAGAGCTTCTTCTAAACTCTTCTTCCATTTACAACACAGAATCAGAGCCAGCAGAATACTTAAAAGATTTAGATTTATACTCTGAGTTTTCCAAGACTTACTCACTTAATATCGTTCGTGCTTCTGGAATTGGAAGACTCTTCAATAACAAAGAACTAAGCGGTAGAAGTTTTTATTCAAGTAACACTGGCATCAAATGGAAAGTAGCCTCATTCGAAAATCAAAATGAAATCATTAAAACAGTTAATATTAACGTTCTAGATACAATCCACTCTCTAACCTCTTAAAGCAAGCATCCCACAGGCACCATGAATATCTTTTCCTGGTGACCTACGATTCATTATTGGAACTTTAGCAGGTTTAATTAATTCTTTAAAATGCTCCACTTCTTCTTCACT
>JANYCR010000195.1 GCA_025360185.1 Leptospiraceae bacterium
CTGCCATATGATTATAAAATGAACTTTGTTAAAACAGATAATTTCAAACCCATTCCTTTTCTTTTAAGTTCTATTTCCCTAAATGACGAGAATTTTGTTTTTTTCAGCGTAAATCTTCCATTTAAAAACCAGGATACTTTACCAAAGAAAAATACTTTTAAAAATAAAATTATTATTCTCGGACTAGGAGAAGGTTTAGAAACTACTCTAACCTATTTATATCATTTGAATAAGAATGGTTATCCCTTCATCATTTTTCAAGATAAAGGGTCAAGACAGCTTACAAATAATTTGATTGAGTTTGATTCGATTGAGTATCCATTATTCAGAATTTATTTCCCTAAAAATGCAATCCCTAGATTAAAAGAAGAAAAAGAAAATCGCTCGCAAGGTTTAGGCTGGGAAATTCAACACGTCGAGACAAGGCTCAGTGGTCTTGAAACAAATGAGGAAATAGCAGATACTCTCGCTAATCTAATTAGCTATTCGAGTGGAACTCTAAATGAAACCGCACTTAAATATCGAAATAAATTTTACTTATCTTACAAAGCATATGCCGAATACTATTATAAAATAGGTGATTATGATCGGTCTGTTCAAATGACAGCACTTGCTTTTCGTTTTCAAGTGGTGGAAGATAACCTGCTCGATACGGCATACAACTCTTTGCTTCGCATTACTACTGAAAGAGAACAAATTCCGGTTATGAAAATTCTACTTTCTAAAAATAAATATAAAGAACAAATTATAAAAAGACTCTACCCTATGCTTCTCACATTAAATAAAAAAGAAGAAGCTCTCGAAAAAATAAACGAGCTAATAGATTTTTATGCAAAAGACTCAGAAACACGAGTAGAAGAATTAAAAAATCTAAAGATCGAAAAAGCTAAAATTTATCTCCAATTTTCAAACATTAGAGAAGCAGAAGAAATTATTACTGCCGAGTCCAGAAAAAATAATGGCTCAGTAATCTGGCAAAAACTTTTAGCTGATTTAGTTGCATTAAAAGAAAGCACATACAGAGTTCATACAAATCCTGTGGTGGCTAATCCAAATACTACTCCAAGGAGTCTCGAATGATACTAACTACCTACCTGGGTATATTCTTAGCATTTCTCTCTGTCATAATAGCTATCCTTTTAGAAGGAGCCCATATTGGCGCCTTCTTCAAATTATCCGCTATCATTTTAATTCTCGGAGGGACCCTGGGCGCTACGATTGCAAGTTTTTCTATCACGCAGATTCAAGCAATGCTTGTTATCCTCAAAACTATCGTAGCCCAAAGTAAGAAATTAAATTTCATGGATCTATTCGTTAAACTATTAGAAAAAACTAGAAGAGACGGACTTTTATCTTTAGAAGATGAAATTGAAGAAATAGACAATGAACTTGCTCAAAAAGGATTAAGACTCATTGTGGATGGAACAGACCCTTCAACGGTAGAAGAAATTTTATTTGAATGGTCAGAGCAAAAACAAGAAGTCGAAATGAATTCTTCTAAAATATTAGAAACTGCTGGTGGATTTTGTCCAACCATTGGAATCATTGGAACAGTAATGGGCTTGGTTCATGTTCTAGAAAACCTAGGAGCGGGAACTGCTGCGCTAGGCGAGGGAATAGCGACTGCATTCATTGCAACCTTTTACGGAATCGGTTTTGCAAACTTAGTATTTCTACCAATCGCAAATAAAGTAAAAGCCTACTCCAAAACCGAACATGAAAGGAGACAGGCTGTTATCCGCGGACTCCTTTCAATTCAAGCCGGGGATAATAAGCGTATTATGCTAGAAAGAATGTCACCCTTTATGGATTTATAATTTTTATTTATGCAAACTTTGGATTTTATTATCCTTGAAACTATTTTTGTAAGCAGTAAGCATAGTATTTTCCGGGCAGAGGATAAACATAAAACAAAAGTAATTCTAAAAGTCTTAAGCACAGAGCACCCTTCTGAATCTGAAATTATTAGATTTCAAAATGAATTTCGAATTTTAGAAAAATTGAAGAGCTTAAATGGCATCGCAGAAATTATCGGATCTGGAATATTTAAAGGCAAGTATACACTGGTTTTTAAAGACTCAAAAGGCGAAAGTCTAGAGACAAGTAATGGTAAAAAAATTCCTTTATACACATTTTATAAAATCGCCAAATCAGCCGTAGCCGCATTAGATAAAATTCATAATCTAAAAATTATTCATACTGATATTAAACCTGCGAATATTTTATATGAACCGCAAACAGGTAACGTGGAAATTATCGACTTTGGTTCTAGCTTTGAAATAGACTCTACATTTCCCGTTCATGAAATTAATGAAAAAATTGACGGTAGTCTAGCTTATATTTCTCCCGAACAAACAGGTCGGGTAAACCGTTCTGTTGATACTAGATCTGATTATTATTCACTCGGAGCTACATTCTACCACCTACTTACCGGCAGACCACCATTTATCGCTAATGATCCGATGGATATGATTTATAGCCATATAGCAAAAGATCCATTATCCCCTAGCGTTCTCGATAGAAGTATTCCAGAAAATATATCAAAAATAATCATCAAACTATTATCCAAGGATCCTGAAGAAAGGTATCAGAGTTCGTTTGGAATATTGTATGATTTGGATTGGATTAGTTCTGACAAATACAAGGCAGAAAAATTCATTGTAGGTAAGAAAGATTTTTCATCCGAGTTTCATATTCCACAAAAACTTTATGGAAGACAGGATGAAATTAAGAAACTAGTAAATACTTTTTACAATATGTATCAGAACGGGAAACCTGAATTATCCGTTATTACTGGAAATGCAGGTGTCGGAAAATCGGCATTAGCCAAAGAAATTTACAAGCCAATCTCCGCTGCCAGAGGCTATTTTATTTCTGGAGAATATGAACAGTATACAAAAAATTTACCTTTCAGTGGCTTGATAAAAGCTTTTTCTAATTTAATTCGAATTTTATTAACAGAGACACCGGAAGAAATCGACAATTGGCGACAAAGAATTCAATCGCAACTAGGGGATAAAGCACGGATTGTGACAGACGTGATTCCGCAGCTTGAGCTTATCATTGGAGAACAACTCCCCGTCGCATCTTTAGATTCGCAAGAAAATGCAAATCGGTTCTATTCTATCTTCCAAGCTTTCATACGAGTATTTTGTACACTGAATCATCCTCTAGTATTATTCCTAGATGATTTACAATGGGCAGACACAGCCTCTTTACAAATGATTAAGAATTTAATGACAGATAATTCTTTACGATATATATATATTATCCTCAGCTATAGAACAAATGAGCAAACTTTAAATAATCCTTT
>JANYCR010000213.1 GCA_025360185.1 Leptospiraceae bacterium
CTACAAAAAGAGGTTGCAGAAACTCAACATTAAGCGCTTTCGTAAGCATATAACTCTGGCGAAGATAAATCACTGTCCATGCAATAGTTTCATCAAGGATAGTCGTTGTTACCCCACCATGAACTACATTGCTCCATCCACAAAGATGAGCAGGAACCTGTACACTAGAAAATACAGATTCTTCATCTGTATAAAATTTCATTTTTAAACCTTTATCATTTATGGGGCTACAAGCAAAGCAAGCTCCATCTGCCTGGTTGGGAACTTTTTTATAAGAAATCAAATTTGTAAAATCAATCATAAGCTATCTCAACAAATACTGACTCAATCGTTTCAAAACTTTATCAGGAATTTCATGTCCGCCGTTAAAGGAAACAAATTCTCCCGACATTCCATTTTCTCGAAGAAGTGTTTCTAGATTTTTTCCATTTTGATAAATTAAAACCGGGTCTTCTGTTCCATGGCTTTGAAAAAATTGAATCTTAGATTTCTTTTGCGCAAGCACCGACCATTCACTTTGACAAATCAAAGTTCCGGATAATATGACTAATCCGTTTGTATTTTCTCCAAGGCGAAGTGTAACGTCAGTCGCAAGCATAGAGCCCTGACTAAATCCACCTAGAGTGATTTTTTCTATCGGAGTTCCAAGCTCTTCAATCATATGCACTATCTCTGCATTCGCTTTATCAAGTCCTGCAGGATGAAGATTTGCAAAATTCATTCCGTATTTTGCAACGTGTTCAATTGCAGATGACATGAGAGGAAACCAGGCTCGCCCTTTATAACCACCACCTAAATCCATTTCCATCGGTGCGTCCGGAAAATACCAATTAGTCCCAGCCGGTGCTTTAATGTATTGATGAAGAGGAAGCAAATCTTGCGCGTTTGCCCCAAAACCATGAAGCAAAATAATTACAGGTCCGTCTTCTTTTCCTTTCACTTCGTAAACATTCAGATTCCCAATTTTTCTTTGTATAATTCCAGCTTGCATGAATCTACTTATTTTGATTTACTCTATCGCGTCAAGTATTTACAATTGATAACAAAAGGAGATGTTGTGGAAAGAAAAATAATTATGGTCTGCATGTTCATCGGCTCTGCGATTGGAGGCTACGTCCCAACTTTTTTTGGAGCGGATGTATTTTCCTTTAGTTCGATTTTAGGAACTACAATGGGCGGCTTCCTTGGAATTTGGCTTGCCAACAAATGGATTGGAGGATAAGTTTTATTTTAATACATTAAGAGAGGATTACAATGAGTTTACTCGGAAATATTATTTGGCTAATTTGCGGTGGGTTCTTTTCAGGATTGGGATATATTATTGGCGGACTTGGAACATGCCTCACAATCATTGGAATTCCTTTCGGGTTACAGGCAATCAAAATTGGTTTCGCAACTATGGCACCTTTTGGAAAACAAAACATTGTAGTCGATAATTCTTCTAGTTTACTCAGAATGATTTTTAATGTGCTATGGCTAATTTTATTTGGATGGGGAATTGCTACCGCTCATTTAGTTTCCGCCGGCTTATTAGCATTAACCGTAATAGGGCTACCTTTTGCCTATCAACATTTAAAATTAATTCCATTAGCACTTTTTCCGTTTGGAAGAGAATTAAAATGAATGTCTTCCTATTCTTTAAAAAATACTCAATTTGAGGTATTGACATTAGAGTGAAACTATGTTCAAATTCATAAATTCCACAATTCCCAAGAGAGATAAAATGAGAAACCGAATAATCCAAATTGTATTACTGACCTTATTATTTACAGAGCAACTTATGGCTAACGGCAAATTAATAGTAGCCGTTATAGGACACCAACCAGAACTTCGAGCGGATTTAGAATCTGCTATGAATAAAACTGATTTTATTCAACCGGTTGAGAGAACTCGGATTGATTCCTTACTTACGGAAATGAAATTGGGGCAACAGGGAGTGTTAAAGGAAGGAAGTTATGCAAAGGCAGGGCAAACGTTAGGCGCTTCTTATCTAGTTCTAGTTGAAAAAGGTTCGAACTCTTTTCGAATTGTTCATACGCAATCATCGAGAATTATTGGCAGTTGGAGTGCTTGGAGTGAAGCCGCTTCACAAGAATTTTTATCTGTCCTAGAAAGAGAGAAAGCATTGCAAGAACTTGCGAATCTAAAATCTCCTGGTAAGCGAGACTATAAGATTGAAATTACGAACGCGGTTGGCTCAAAAGATAATGGCGGCGCAGCTATTGGTGATGAATTGCGCATAGAATTGATTATCCGCTCTAAGCAAGAAAAATTTGCCTACATTACAATTCTTGTTTACGGACAAGATGGTTCAGTTACACAATTATTTCCGAATAAATATCAATCTGATAATAAAGTTTCGACTAATACAGAGTTTGCGTTTCCACCTGCCGATGCTCCGAAAAAATATAAACTCCTCGCATCCACTCCAATTGGTGAAGATACAATGGTAGTCATCGCTTCCGACTCCTCCATCGCACTTGAAAATGCAGCACCGCAAGGCATTTATATAGGTAGCAGTAAAAGTTTAACAGGCACAAAAGGGATTACTTTACAATTGGACAAAACAGGAAAAGCGAAATACGATGTCAATAGAATTGTTTTTGAGACCAGGGAGAAATAAAACATGAAAAAAAATTTTGCTAAATTAACTTTTTTAACTTTATTCATAGTAACGGCTAATTCCATTTTACCACTAGAGTCTGTTAATTTTGAAGAAGCACTATGGTCACAAGTGCAGGCACTTAGCCTCGCTGACTATAAGAAAAATATCAAAGACTCACCGGGAGGCGAAGTAAAAGATTACAAGAATTGGGGACAAACGATAGCTACTGTCTTTCAAAAACTTAGGAGTAATTCTGGAAACGTCAATTTTGAATTACAATATACAATCATGAAAGATTCTACTTTTAACGCATTTGCATTTCCTGGTGGGCAATTCATTATTCATACTGGACTTCTAGAAGAAATGGATAAATTAATTCAAAAGGATACTGGTAGTAGACAAGAGTCTTCCGATTTCACAAAGTATAGAGAACAATATTTAGCTCCAGTGCTTGCCCATGAGCTAGGACATTTTTACAATCGACATAGTTTTAAATCTTATCTTGCTAAAATTGAAAAGAAGCCCACCAAAGATGAAAACGAAGAAAGTAGAGATTTAGAATTAGACGCTGATATGAGCGGGATTCTACTTATGCAAAAAGCAGGGTTTGATGTAAATTACTTCACTAAAATGTTAAAAACTTTAAATGAAATAAGGCAAAAAGACTTAAACGCAGGAGCAAGACCTAACCCATACTTTCAATCTCACCCCTCTCCCAATGAAAGACTATCGAAAATTAACTCCGAGCATAAAGATATATACGAATGGGCGGCTAAGATGGAGTATGCGTTTTCTGATATTCAAACCTCTCGCAATTTAGAAAAAGCTCTAAAAGAATTAGATGATGCTTTAACCACTTATCCTGATAACTTGGATTTTCAGAAAGCGCGTGTAGTCGCACTTCATAAAATTTGGATTGAATCTGCACTCGTAGAGGATTTAAAACTTAAAAGTATTATTGATTTACCTTCTTTTAGAGATAATATGGTTTTTGATAAAAAAGCTCAAAAAAGTGTTACAAAAAAAATTCCGGGAGATCGTGCAAAGTTTAATAAGACGTTAACCGCGTACAGAAATTTGATTAAAGAGAACAAGGATCCCTGGTTTGTATCTAACTTTTCAGTTCTATTAGTATATTCTCCTGAAAAACAAGATGAGGCTAATGCCATTAAGCTTGCACGTTCTGCATTTAATGTGAGTCAAAATATTCAAACCTTAAACAATCTTGGGTTTTGTCATGCTCTAGCAGTCCTAGAGGGTAATGCAAAATTATCGAAAGAAATTTTTAAAGAAATGGCGCGCACTCTCAACCCAGAAGTAGAAGAGTTTTTTAAAGGACAACCTCGAAACAATGAAGCTATTCAATTTGCAAAAGACTTAAAAAAGGCAATGCAAAACAAAGAAAGTGATGAAGAAGATGTAAGCGCTGTCATCCTCAATGCCTCTTTACTTGAAATGACAACTAACAAAGGCATTGTAAAATTTTATCTAACAAATTATGATTCCTCATCAAAATGGGCAGAATTTATGAGTAAATCGGCTGCGGTTTCTATACCATCACAAACAGACGGCAAAACTGCATTAGTCGCCGGAATTCACATTGGAACAACTATTAAAGAATTACTCGCTTTATGGAAAGAGCCAAATAGAAAACCTAAAATCGAAGATGGAATGGAGATTTGGTATTACGATGGAAAGTCTGCTAAGGTCTATATGCGGGAAGGTATCGTCCACCAAATTCATTTGCTCGGAGAAGACAGCCCGGCATATGGAACAATTAAAATCGGTTCCGATAAAGCTCTCGTCGAAAAAGAACTTGGGAAAAAATATAAGAAACAAAACAAATTTATTATTTTTGATAATAAAGAGAAGGTAGGCCTTTCATTCGATGAAAATAAAGTAGAAAGGCTACTTATCTTTGATTGAGGCTAATGACTATTTATCCTCGTTTCGTTTTTTCTTAGGCTTTTGTTTTTTGTTAGTCTTTTTAGTCTTATCTAAGCCACGAACGCCAGCAGGATCAGTCTTTCCGTCTGGCTTGAAGTTTTTATTTCCAGCAGATTTTATGACTTCGGAGAGGACAATGGTAGTATTTTTGTCAACTTTGTAAGTAGTGCCTTTATATTCAAATTCCAAAAAACCAATTCCATCCGATTGGACTTTAGAAGTTAAAGGATATTCCTCATCTAACATTGGGATTTTTGTTTCTCCATTAACAATGATTTGAACATTTTTTCTTAATAGAGTTACTTTTACCATATCCGCATCTTGCGAAAAAAGATTTTGGAACGATAGAAGGAATAGAGTTACAATTAATATCTTTATAGGTTTCATAATTTTTATTTTTCATATTACCAGAAAAACAATCAACCTATTTTCAAAACTATAAGAGAATTATTAGAGACGCTAAAATTTTCCTCTAGAAAAATAGGACAATTAAAATCATTGCCAAGACAACCCCAGTTTGATACAATCCAACGTATTGAATTTATTCTTGTGAGGATTAAAAATGAAAAGTCAATTCTTTCGAAAACCTTAGAAGAAGTTCAACCACATCACAGATTAATTTAAGTTAAACCTGATGCAAACGCTTACGATGCGGTAAACGAAATGAATAACCATTTAATTGAATCTGTTGTTGTTTTAGATGAAGAAGGTCGGCTCGAGGGAATCGTAACGTCTAAAGATTTAATGAACGTTATTTTCTTTGACGAAAAGTTTCAGGATTAAAATGATAGAAAGAAAGGCAGTATTACTATGAAAAATTTACTCGTTACCGTTACCTTCGAAGAAAAAGAAACAGCCATCTTACTAGACAAAGCGAAGTCAATCGCTGAAAAATTTGGATCTAAAATTTGGCTTGTTCATATTGCAGCACCTGACCCTGATTTTGTAGGCTATGAAGTTGGACCACAATACATCCGTGATCATCGCGCAGATG
>JANYCR010000414.1 GCA_025360185.1 Leptospiraceae bacterium
TGAGAATAATCCTTCTTTGCCGGCAAGGACTTTAAATATTGAATTTATTATTATGTTTATCTTTGCAGGCTTAATTTTTATTTTAAATGCGGTTACACTTAATAAACCGGATGAAATAAAAATTACGGATTTAAAAAAATCTCTCATTCGTGTTGAACGTTTTTCGGTTACAAAAGAGGTTTCTTTTTTGTCCGGTGTTAAGCCCGAATACAGAAAATTTTATTTGAAAGTAAGTTTCTTTTTATTTGAATCATTAGAAAAAATAAAAGAGAGTAGTTTTAATACAAATCTGGAAGCCGCAAGACTTTTAAACGAAAACCAGAATTTCCAATCTGAATTGATGACAAATATTGTAAATGTTGATAGTAAATGGCAAAAAGATTTTTATTCACGCTTAACCCGTTACCATTTAGAATACTTAGAACTTCTCAAGAAAAAATGAAAGATTTTTTTGTGAGTTTGTTTTTAAACTTTCTAAGATATGCGAATCAATTATTTTTTTGATTTCTTCAAAGTTGTTATTTTGAGTAAGAGTATCTTGCATATTTATAACGATTGATTCAAATTCCTTGAATGAGTTTTTCTCGGATGGGAGAAATCCTGAATTATATAAAAATAATATTGAATCATCTTTAAAGCTGACTGATTTGGTTTTAAATTCTGTTCCGGGCATAACTCCAATGATATTTGATACATCTGATTTGAGATAATAGACTTCTTTAGAATCTTTTTGAATTAAGATAGGATTTGCATTTCCACCATTTGAAAAAAGAATTTCTTTTTTGTCTTTATTAATTAGGAGGCAAACCGCTGTTAATGTATGAATATTAATCTTAAAATAAAGTTCATCGTTTAGTTTAGATAATACTTTGTCTGGAAAGGTTTCTTTTCTAAAAATATCCTTTAATAAATTGATTGTTAATAGTCCTATGAAACTAGAAGATACACCATTTCCTTCGATTTCCCCAAATACAATGATAGTATTTTCTCCAATTTCTTCCGTATAATAGAAACTACCGGATACGAATGAGTAGGCGTGAAAATCAGCATATATTTTATCTGAATTCTTTTTTGGTGAGATAACTTGCTTTTGGATTGAAGCAATAAATTTCATATCACGCTCGAGGTTTTCCTGGTAATTAAAATTATCTTTAAGTAGCTTGTGATATTGCACACTTCTTTCTACAGCGATTTTTACTGAGTCAACTGAGAATGGCTTAAGTAAAAAATCAGAAGCCTTATTTTTAAGACTGCTAACAACGGATTCAATATTTCCTTCACCGCTCATCATTACTACCTGGGTAAAGGGATTTATTTTTTTAATCGTTGGTAGTAAATCGAGCCCATTGTCGTTTGGTAAGAAAATATCTAGGAATATTACTGGATTTAATTCGCTTTGAAAATAGGGAATCGCTTTTTCCGAAGAATCAAAATACTTACTCTCAAAACCAATACTCTCAATTATCAGCCGTAATGCCTCTCCAATTTCATGAGAATCATCAATAATTAAAATTTCAATTTTCAATTTTTTACTCCACCAGGAAAAAGTGAGTTGCAGACGCTTCTTTCACCTTTTCAAAATACTTCTTATCAAATATAGTTTCTTTCAAATACTCATCATTGGTAAACAACATTTCTCCGTGTTTCCATTTATAAACCTCATTAGTTTCTGAAAATCCAATTCTCTCTGTATGTATCAGCATACTCAAATTCCGAACGGTGCGAGTTTTAAAACTAGATAAAATAGCTTTGAAATGCCCTTGTTTAATTGGATCTACAAACATAAAGTTTTTTTGGAACAGTACAGCGTCATGATAATATTCAGGGATATTAAAAATACCATAGCAATTCATTTTTGAAAAAAGTAAAAAAATAAATTGAGTTAACTCTTTAAAAATATTTAAACCAGGATATTCCTGTCCCTGAAATAAAATCTTTTTATCTTTGAGCTTTCCTAGCTTTATATTTTGCGTTAGCAGCCAGTCAATATAAACCATTTTTCTATTTTCTTGAATTGCCTTTAAAAAAAAATCGGCAATCTTTAAACGAATATGAATAAGAATTTCATCTGTATTTGTCTTAATATAAATTCTATTGTCTAAATCTGAAATTGGATCGGTAACCAATTTAAAATTTGAATAGCCTCGTTGTTTAATTCTTTCAAAAATCTTAGATTCATCGAGCAAAGAATAAATTTCTTCATCTGAAAATTTCCCAAAAATTAATTTTTCAATGTTGAGAGAAGTGCTTAGCTCATTGGAGAAATCCAATAAGTCTAAATTGGTTAGCTTGTCAGAATCTGGCTTTACGTTTTTCTTGTCACTACTTTCAAATATACTCATTTTATTTCCTTGCGAAAATTTGTGCAGTGTGGTAGTGAATTCTTACCGTGTCCATAAAGTTTTTTGCATACCCGCCTGCAGCTAATATGACAACTTTTGAATTATTTTTTTGTGCAAACTTTTTTATTCGCTCGTCTCTGTCTCGGATTCCATTGAAACTGAGCTTTATATTTCCAAGCCTGTCTCCTTCATACGGGTCTGCCCCAGCTAAATAGTAAATTATATCAGGCTTTATTTTTCTCTCTATATCACTTAATGAATGATCGAGAAGCTTAAGATACTCTGTATCGGTAATATGCTCTTCGAGCGGAATATCAAAGTTTGATGTTTCTTTTTTTGGATACAAATTGTCTTGGTGCATCGAAAAAGTAAAAACATTTGGGTCGCCTTCAAAAATATTTGCGTTTCCATTTCCCTGGTGCACGTCTAAGTCTACGATTAACACCTGTTTGCCTGGGTAATGTTTAAGATAATGCTTTATTGCAACTGCGACATCGTTTAGATAACAAAATCCTTCAGCATGATCTGCAAAACTATGGTGCAGTCCGCCACCGAGGTTGAAAACAAACTGATACTTGGAAGTAAGCTCAGAGGCTAATATTGTTCCACCGACACCATACAGAAAACTTTCTAATATACGCTCAGTAAGAGGTAATTCCGAATTTTTTGTACGATCTGTAATTCTTAGGTTTAATAAATCATCTAAATATTCTTCTGTGTGAACTAATTCAAGATTTGATCGCGTTGCTTTCTCGGGCTCATGAATACTAATTTTGCTAAAGTGCTCATCGAAACAAATTAATTCGTAAATCTTGGAAAATTTATTACCCGGAAAAATATGATCTCCCAAATAAATGTCATAATAAGACGAGTAGACAATGGAGAAATTATCTTCCGCATACACTATGTTTTCCGGAAAAAAAAGACTCAGTAGATTCATGATTGGAATGCTGTAACTACAAATTGAATTGTAGTGCTATTGTTAAAAAAATTTTCTTCCAAATGTCCAAATAAGTCTATGGACGAAGCCTTAGAAATAAAGCTTTCTAATTCGGAGGCACGATTCCAAATGATAAATTTAATTTTGCTACTTGCTCCTAGAATTTGAAATCTGGCATGTTGTCCATCCGACATTGGTTTGAAATTAATAATAGTAACTTTTGTTATGGAAAACAGGGGCTCTGGGTTTTCTTGTCCAAAGGGCTGTAAAATTTGGATTTGATTAAAAATTTTTTCAGTAAGATCGGAGGGTTTGAAGCTAACAATACTTTGCTCCTGAACCAGGGACGTTGATTCTTGTTTTAGCCAATCATCGGCTGCCGATTTTAGTCTCTGTTCTAATATAGAAATATTTTTCAATTCGATGGAAAATCCACCGGCTTCTTTGTGACCACCGAAGTGAATCAATAAATCCGAAACCATGTTAAGTAACTCGAGTACGTTTTCATTTTCATAGGAACGAATGCTACCTCTTCCATGACCATGATCTGGCGTGATGAATATAGTAGGGCGCTTATACGTCTCTACTAATTTTGTAGCTACAATCCCTGATACTCCGGGTTCCATATCTGGCTCATAACAGAATATAATTTTTTCGCTCGTTCGCTCTGGCTTTCGTTTGAAATATTCTTCTACTTTGTATAAATTTCTTTTAGTTCTTTCTTTTCGCTCAGTATTCAATTGCAATAGATCTCTAGCGGCAAGTTCTGCTTTTGCGCTATCACCGGCTAATAATAAGTTAACCGCTACTTCGGTTTTTCCCATTCTACCTGCGGCATTGAGGGCAGGTCCAATTCCCCAGCCTAGATCTTTAGAGGTAATTTTTTCTGAATTTAATTTCAAAGAACTCATCAATGAATAAAGCCCTTTTCTATTCTCTGGTTTCGTTTTTAAAACTTTACCAAGTGTTTCTATTCCGTGTTTAACGATGATTCTATTTTCTCCGAATAGTGGCATCATATCTGTTATAGTCCCAATAGACGAAAGATCTAGTAATGATTTTAATTTTTCTTGAAGCTCTGGGTATTTATTTAGATATTCATTGATATCTAATTTACGATAAATCTCTTCTAGATTTGGGAATAATGAATCAGATGATGCAATACCGTTATTCTTAAATGTTTCGTCTAGATGGTATGCAAAAATAAGTTTCATTGCAAGTGTTGATGTACAGATTTTCTTTTCGGGATAGATAGAGTCTTCCCTTTTAGGGTTAACTAATTTACACTTTGGAAACTTAATTGGTATTTCGTGGTGATCAAGGACTATTACTTCAATGCCCCCCGATGCTAGATCATTAATTTCATCGTAATTGGAAGTACCGAAATCCAAGGTGATAAGTAAATCAGGAGCTTGCGCTTTAATAAAGTTAACCACGCTCGGACAAAGACCATAATCATCATTAGCTGAAGATGTCTTGATTGTAAGCTTACCTCCATTAGCCTCATGAACTTCTCTAAAGAAAATTCCTAATTGGGTAGTGGAGGAAATTCCGTCAGTATCACGATCGCCAAAAAGTAAGATGTGATTTTTTTTTCGAATATGGCTCTTGATTATTTGAATGGATTCCGTTAAATCAGGCAATAGAAATGGGGAAGGAAGATTTTTTAAATCAGGACTTAAAAATAAATCCCAATCTTTTTTGTCCGGTATGCGAGATTTTAAAAGATGAAATTGAAAGGGCGTTAGATTCCCATACTCGGAAATTTTTAAGCTAGTGTAGTCAATGCCGTGTAAAAAAGATTCTGACATTGGGTCTATTACATAAGACAATTGCCAGAGAACTTTGCACCAGACTCTATACTGAGTAAGGGAGTTTTGATGTCACCGATGATGGATCCTGTTTTTCCTACTTCTACTTTTTCACGAGCCTCTACATTTCCACGAAGTGATCCATTTACAGCTAGGGAGCTAACGGTGATATCCGCATCAACTTGTCCAGTTTCATCGACAATTAAATTTCCATTTGACTCAATGGTGCCTTTCATTTGACCTTTTAGACGAAGGGTATTATTAAAGCGAAGGGTTCCTTTGAAAATAATATCTTCTCCAATAATTGTATCTGCTTTTTCTTCACTCATTAGAATCCTACTTTTGCTTGTTTGTTATTCTTTACAGACAACTATGATAGGTGATTCGAGGCAAGAAAAAAATCAATAAGCAGCAACGAGAATCGTTTCAATTTCATTTTTTGGCAACTCTCTCGGAAGACAATCAAGGAAGGACATAGAAAAAGCAAGTGAAGCAATCTTGGGTAATTCGTTCTTTTTGACTTCGTATTCAGAAAGTCTCTGAGGAATTTTTAATTCAATATAGATTTTGCGAATTCCCTCTACTGCTTTGATTGCAGCCTCAATGACTGAAATATCACTTGTGTCTTCATCTAAGGCACGTGCAATCATTACATACTTATTAGCCGAGGTGGTAAGATTATATTCCATAATATGTGGAAGCATAATCGACATAGCTTGAAATATATCTAATTTAGTAAGACTCATGGTTGCAAGGGATATAGCAAAGCATAAGCC
Organism: Leptospiraceae bacterium; assembly: GCA_025360185.1. Classification (GTDB taxonomy): domain Bacteria; phylum Spirochaetota; class Leptospiria; order Leptospirales; family Leptospiraceae; genus UBA2033. Next base: position 5,870 of record JANYCR010000414.1, read on the forward strand.
AAGAGAACTAACAGATTGGCTTATACCTGTAAGCAGACTAGCGGCATACAAAGCGTTCTTTGCAGGAATATTTTTTGGGTCACGAATTGAGGTAATAATATTCTTGGAGACTAGTTCAATAGCTCGTAGGGAAGATGAGTTTGTAATTTCGTTTGCATATTTAGATAAAATAGTATCAATTGCCGCAGCTATTATAGATGTTCCAGTCTTTGCAATGTCCGATGAAGTCATATGTAAGCCGATCTTAGGGTCAGCTATAATTAACTCAGGGAATAGGTCGGCACTGGAAAAATACTTACGCTCATTCTCCTTTTCATCGAGTATAGTGCAAAAGGGAGCACATTCGATGCCCATAAGAGGCATAGTTGGAATAACAATTAGAGGTAGGGGCTTACGTTTAGGCTTTTTAGTTTGTAAGATTAGTTCTTCAGCAAACAAATCATTGGAAGCGAGTATAGATACTACTTTAGCAATATTTACTGATTCGAAGGAGCCATATGCTATTATACAATTAACTTGTGACTGCCTTGCAAAATGAGCTGCAGTATCAAGCTCTTTAAAAGTTCCTACATTTTCTATATCATCATAAATGATAAGACCTTCAGTTTCTCTTTCGATACTTGACTTTAGGGTATAGAGCTCATTTGGATTCTGCATTTCCCGCTGCGTGGTTATAAGCAAGAAACGACTTCCAACATGTTTAATGAAGTGTCCTGCCTTTGCTGCGCAGTCCACTTCTATATGTAGCTTACAGGGAAAGTGAAAATTAACCCAATCTTGTAAAACTGGCATTTAAATCTATTTAGTTACCAAGAAATGAGTCTGCAATTTTATCAGCAGCTTTATCAATAATTTCTGTGCTTGGATTATCATAAAAGCCATTTGCCAGCTTAGATTTTATATCGCTTATTTTTTCTGCATCGTTGCTATTTGGTAATGATAGAGCATGAGCAGTAATTGATTTTATATCCGCTTTTAACTTAGCCATGTCCGAAATATGAACATTATCATTGGCTAGTAATTCTGAACTTTTTTTGACAGGAGCAGATTTCTTGGGCTCGAAAGCCGAACCAATATTTTTTACCTTATCTATGAACATTATATGCTACCTCTCTCTTTATACTCTATCGGTTGAAGAGGCATTCTCTTTAGCGATTTTTTTGGTATAATTGTTTATTAAAACTACAAATTCCCCTTTTGTATATATGCTTTCTGGGTTAATATCTATTGATTTATATAGTTTGATTTCTTCGTGTGCTTTTGTAAGTTCTCTTCCAATTAAGACCTCCGATTTTGGGAACAACTCTTTTACAATAGTAAGAGCAGTCTTGATTTTATAGACAGATTCATAGAATACAATGAGCCCTTCCTTATTTACGTATTCCTCCAGTTCATTCTTTTTCCTATTTGGTTTTTCTGAGAGAAATCCCAGAAAGAAAGTTGGATTCACTTGAAATCCGCTTACAGATAGAATGGCGGCTAGAGCACTCGGTCCTGGAATCGGGATGATTGGCAGACCTTCTTTTCTGACTGCTCTAACAAGACCTGCACCTGGATCTGATATGCCTGGAGTGCCTGCATCTGAGATATAAGCAAAGCTTCTACCATTTTTCATTTCATCCACAATCCATTTGAATGAGTTTTCCTGACCGGAAAATAGAGTCTTAGATGGAGTCTTGATTTCAAAGTTCTGTAAGAGTCTGTAAGAGTTTTTAGAATTTTCGCAGAGAATCTGATCAACTTCTTTTAGAATTCGTATTGCTCGAAGAGTAATATCTTCCAAATTTCCAATTGGAGTTGCTACTAAATAAAGGGAGCCTATCATCATCGGTTACAGGAAACGGCTGGAGAAGCGTTTAAATTAGTAGATATTCCATCTGGACACTCGCATCCAGCCTTGGGCTTGAGTGCTGAATCTAGAATAGTGCATGGATTACAAAGTGTACCGACCGGACAAGTTGCTCTCGTTGTTACACTACATAGAGTATCTGTGCAAGCTGTTGGATTGCAACTCGTTCCAGATGCACATTTACTTGGATCAGTGCTCGCGCAGGCCGAAACAGGAACGGAAGGATTTGATGTCTGTGGAACATTACTTAATACTGCACGCAATGTAAAATTATACATTTCACATTTTTGAAAGTATACAATACCGGGTGGGGGAACGCGCCAAGAGATTTTGCGTCGTTTTAAATTTTCCTTTGCAGTTGAGTTTTCGGAAGCGAGGTGTGGGAACGAAGGCTGAACGCCATTTTCCGTATAAATGCTTCCAGATGCACCCGCCTGTGTTTCGATTAGTGTCGGGGTCTGTGAAGTAATGGATAAATTATAACCAATAAATTGCTGCTCGGTATTCGTTACAAAATACTTCACAATGTATTCAGGTCTATTTTGATTTACGTATCCGAGGTTATCTGCAATTCCAGGTCCCGAGGTAGGTATTTCCTCTGTAGGAATAACTCCTAGAAATTGTGGGACGTTAATTGGATTTGTAAGAAAAATCAAGGGAGCAAGAACGACTGGAGTATCTGTATTGGTTCCGCAGGAAAAAAGAAACAAATGACTCAGAATACCAAAAGAAATAGTGAGAACAGATTTATTCTTCGAAAAAAACATTGTATCTTCAGATTTTCAAAATCGATTGGATTGCCAAACAAAAAACTTGTTTTTTTGTTTTCAATTACGTGCATCTATATGAAATTATTCTTATGACAAATAATAAAGGCATTCTTGGAATTGTTTTATTGGTATTTTTAGTGATAGGATATTTTGCATTTTTCTCCGGTGAAAAAAAGAAAAAAAGGGTCGAGTCTAAAAAGTTAAGTTTGCTTTTGGGAGGAGGCAGTGGAGGCGATGGAGAAGAGGGAAGTTATGAAAAGAAAAGGGGACGTAGAAATAATAACGGCTCTGTATTTGATTCGGAGTTTGCAAAAAGTGGAATTCCCCAAACGCAATACGCTGAAGAAGAAGCATTTGCCAATGCAGCGAGTAACGGTGATATTCCCATCAATCCGCAAACCGGGAAGCCCTGGGAAGAAGATGCTATGCAGCAGTTTGATGAGCTTCGAAAACTTTTTGTGGAAAATAGCCTTATACCGCGTAGGACAACCAAAGAAGAAAGAGAAAAGCAAGTTCAGATAGAGGAAAAATGGAATAAGGCGCAGACTGCTGTCAATAGCGGAATCTATACAAAGGATGATTTAGATACACATTTTACACATCAGAAAAAAGTTGTAGAAGATAGGTTACAAATTATAGAGTATCTTATGGAAGCCCAAAAAGAAGACGGGGAAGTGGACAAAGATGGACAATTCCAAAAAATTTTGGATGGAACAAAAGATCAGATGAAACAATTGGAAATCCAACGGTCCGATTTAGCAAAAAAACTCGGCGGCTAATGGATAATTAGAAATGAATAATTTACTAAGAATCAAAAAGGGATTTTCTTAGCTGTTTATATATTTTTCTCCCAATGGGAAGTGTTATTCCTGAGTTTAACCGAATTAAAAATTTGTTTCCCTGCTTTGCGATTATTTCTCGGATTTGATGAATCGAAACAATGTAGGATTTATGAATTCGAATGTAATCGCTTGGCAAAAGATTTAGAATGGTAATCATTGGTCGTTTATAGATTTCAAACGTCCCATCATTTAAAACTATTTTCACATATTTATTTTTTCCTTCAAAGTATTCAATTTCATTTAGTTGAATAAGTAAAACAGAGTTTTCTTTCTTAACCGGGATTTGATTTAACCTGAGTTTACGAGAAAAATCCTTTGCCTCATAACGCTGAATCGCAAGAAGTAATCTATCTTTGTTGACCGGTTTTGGAACAAAATCTAAAACCTCATGTTGAAAAGCATCGAACGCATAATTTGGATTTTCCGAAAACACGATAGTTTGAAAATTTCTTTCTCGATGAAAGTTGAGTAATTCAAAGCTATCATTTAATCCAAAGCTCAAATCAAGAAGAAGTAGATCAATTGGATTTTCTTTAATAAAACATTCAGCGCCGAGAAGAGTTCGCTCAATAAAAACAGAAACTTTTCTTTTATTGTAAGCGCTTAGTAAGATGTTACGAATCATTTTTGCATTATTTGTTTCTTCTACTATTAGTATCATCATTTTTCTCTTTAGGATTTGGTCGTCCTACCTTTTCTGAAATAGAGTCATTGGGATTAAAAAATTTTAGAAAAAAAAGAAGGAGGATCGAATAAATTTCTTCGATTTTTTTTCAGGAACTGTCATTTGTTGGGTCGAAAAATTTTAGCTTATTTGGATTGGCATTTAATGTTTAAGATTTACTTTGACTTCGGTGGAGAATCGTTTGGAACACAGAGAAATAGATATAAAAAAGCTAAGTGTAGAAAAAGCAGCGAATTATGCGCTCGAGGGAGGTCTGGGAAATTTTTTAACTCTGATTCGGATGAAAGAGGCAGAGAAAAATCTAGGGCTTGAAATAAATGAAATTATTTCTGAATTTTATTTACATCTTTTAGAAAAAAAAGCACGTCCCGTGTATCTATTTAGAAGGGAGAATAAAGCAAGCTTCAAAACTTATATAACTGTTGTGTTTCGCAATTGGCTTTTTCGAAAGCTAGGAGCGTTATCCGTTAGACAGAAAAAAAATATAAGTTTTGGAGCGACTGAGACTTCAGTGGACAATAGAAAAAGTCCAGAAGACGCGGTCACGGAAATTCTCATGGAATCTATGTTCCTGGAAGGATTGACTAATTGTATAGAAGGTCTTTCGAAAGTTTCAAAGGATATAGTAAAATTGATATTAGAAGGAAATAGAATTCGCGATATAGTGAAAAGAATAAATTTGCCGGAGAGTAAACTGTATAACACCTATTATGCGATACTCGGAAGTTTAAGAAATTGCCTTGAGTCAAAAGGCATTTCCAAGGAGATGGTTTTAGAAAATGAGTAAACCAAACAAAGAAACTAAGAAAAAGATTTTAGAAATCGCTACAGGTGAAATAAAATTAACCGCTAGTACGTTAAAGAATTTAAGAAAAGATGATTCGGAAGAACTCTATACATTCTCACAGAAAATTTCAGAAAACAAAGATATTTTATATGCAATGCAAAATCCAGCGAGTGAAGAAGAAGTAGCAGAGGTTTTAAAATTCGTAAAAAAAAAGCAGCTAGTTAAATCTTCGCCAGAGGAAAAATCCTCATCGGTTATAGAAAAAATTTCAGGCCTATGGAGGATAAATCTAGTTATCCCTACACTGGGATTCGCATTTGCAATACTACTCATCACATTTGTATACGGAAATTATTTTTCTAAAAAAGAAAGCGCTATTACGCAGGCTATTTGGCTGGAGTTAAAGCAAAATAAGGGCAGGGGATTTGTCGAAACCAAGTCATCAATAAGAAAAAAAGCTTTTTACTTTGGGTTTTACGCTGAACTTTTTCAAGGAGCCTCTAATGACTCTTATTCGCAAAAGGAATTGGAAACTTTTCTATCTTCCTATTTACCCTCACTCGAATTTAAAGTAAGACTAGGCAAATTAAAAAAACTAAAAGAGAATTCAGAAGAACAATCTATGTATAAAGAAGAGCTGATTTCTTTTTTTAAAGATGGAGCAAATAGATATAGAGCGGATAATTCTGATTACCTGAATATAGGAAAAACTCTTGCCCTTTTGTATATACACACGCTGACAAGAGAAAATTCTATGGAATATAAAAAACAAATAACCGATTCGATTCAAGTTTTAGAGCAGAGAGAGGTTTTTAACGAAGGAATGATTTCTAAAAAAAATCTACTCGAAGTATTTAAAAATAAAGACTGCGAAAAATCAACGTTATCCTGTGAAGAAATTCGCAATCGAATTTATTTGATTATAGGACTGTAAGAGACTAACGCAAAATTTTAGAGATAGTAGAAAGTTTATATCCTACGAAACGATTTTCGCCCGTGTAAATTGCATTTTGATTTGGTTTATCGACTTGAAAATTTTTATCCAAGAGGTTAGGCGAAATCCTATTCTCATGTTTTGAATCTGTTGTTGAAGGTTTAAATCCAGCCTTTATTTTACTACTTATTTTCGCTACCTTCATAAGCCTTGACACCGAACGAAATATGAATTGGAAAGAGGCTAAGAAAAAATGTGCAAGCATTGGAATGAGACTACCGATCATTGAAGAGCTAAATGTGGCTTATGCGGCAAAATGTCGGTTGTATTCGTTAATGGCTAATAGGGATTTGTCATCGTCTAAATAATAATTCTTATGACGTTATTGTTTTTGTATATGCAGACGTTATCGTCGTAGAGACGCACGGCCGTGCGTCTCTACGTGCCAGGTAAAAAATTCACATCTTCCCATAATTCATCCCGCCCATTTGAAACTGTGGGATAACAGGCCATTGCCGGTAAAATTTTCCGACTTCGGAAGAAGGCTGAATGTTTTTAAATCTAGGATCGCGCTTATTTACATCGGCAAGGAGTTTTTCTTTTACCATAGAGTCGTATTGGTCGAGTGAGTCTTCGAGAGTATTTGCATTTAGGATGACTTCTCGCAGATAGAATTTTGCATAGGATTTGAGTCCCGGGATTTTAGAATACTCGGGAAAATAAGAATCAAGTGAGACTCCATTTTCAGAAGAAACCCATATTCCATCTGGGGTGTTGACGCATAAACTCTGGTTACCGTCTGTATGCCCCGGTGTGTGGATAAGGGCAACTCCTCTCCCTAGTTCAACATCTCCGTCGATTAGGATTAGATTTTTTTCATCTAAATCTTTTACGCATTCAGTCACATACCAAGCCCATTGCATTGGATGCGGCGAACGCAGAGTATCCATTTCTTTTTTTTGAAAAATAAATTTTGCATTTGGAAAGAAAGGCTTTCTATTTTCTGTCTCGCCTGGCATTGGCTTTGTAGTTCCCATTAATAGACGAAGATCTTGCACATGTAAATGATCGAAGCTAACATAATCAACGTCCTCTGGCTCGATACCCGCTTTACTCACTGCGGATAATAGGGTATTATACTCAGTAGTTAAAACTTTATAGGATAGAAAATCTCCGTATTGTTTAATCAACTGCTTGAAGAAAGGAGCTTTTGCAGAGCCTTCCCGAATCGTTGGCTCCCATGCTAAAATTTTAGACTCTCCATTGAAATCTAGAAATTTTACAAGTACGAGTCTATTTACTATATTGACGTAGGGGTTAATTCCGATTGCCGCACCTGCATATGCGAATGCAAGAGGATAGGCGGCAGATACTAAATCAACGGTCTTGACTGCTTCAATTTCTCCATTTTGTTTAAATCTTTTTTTGAAATTATCTACTGAATTTTTCATTTGACCGAATTTCTCACCCTTTAGTAAAATTGAATTTAGCCCTTTAAATTCTTGTATGTATTCGAGAGTTACTTGCTTAAGAAGATTTTTACTACTCATTCTTTTTTCCTTTTCAATGATAGATGATACGTACTTACTTTAATATATACGTTGGAATTGAATAAATCTTTAGAAAAACCTCAAAAGTTAGCCATTCACTGAGATGTGAATGATTTTAAAGGCAAAGTGTCGTTCTTTGTGATAATTTTTAGACTTTTTTTAGTTTTTCGTTGAAATTTTAAAGCATACTAATTCTGCTTTCCTAGAGAAATAGAAAATATAGTTTTTTAAAAAATAAAAAATTTACCTGAATATAAGATTCTACCGAAAATTTTAGCAGTAGACAGCAAACACTGAATTTACAATGTGTTTATTAAAACACTTTTAAATCCTGTATTTGAAACAAATAACCGCAGGTGAATATGATTAG
>JANYCR010000261.1 GCA_025360185.1 Leptospiraceae bacterium
GACTTGTTTTCTTTCTTGTAGCGCTTAATAAACTGTTACCGCTACTTAATATTAAATCAAGAGAATTTATATCTCAACATGAAAGAACTTTAAGAATTAGAATGATCCTTACATTTCTAATTTTGGTCTTAGCGATGGCAGTAGGAGTTTATGGAATTTTCAATCTTTCTAACGGCGGGTTTACAAATGTCCAATAATTTATTTGATTCTTATGAATTCATAACAGGCTTATTTTATAATAAGCGAACTTCTTGCTTTTACAAATTTTTACAAACAAATGAATCTGTTAAAATGGTTCCTATAAAGGACATCAAATTTAAAGAACTTGTAAAAGAAATTAGGTACCCGATATGGCTACTTAAACACAGTCTAGGCGTGAAGGGTGGAGAAGAAGATTATTCCGAAATGGATACTCAACTAATTCAGAATAGTAATGAGAGAAGACAATTTGAACTTGACCGCTCTATGGTTAGTAATTCAGAAATTCGAGATTTGAATTTCCGGGGAATTTCCGTAAACGTTAAGCCCGATAGTTATTCTCATGCTGTAGGACCTATTCACGCAGGTATCATTGAACCCGGTCATTTTCGATTTAGCGTTACTGGAGAATATATTCAGCACTTGAATATACGTTTAGGGTTTCAAAAAAGAAATATACTGGAATTGATTAAAGGTAAGGCTCCGTTAGCCGCTATCCCGTTTGCAGAAGCTATTTCGGGTGACACTGCCGTAGCTTATGCAACTGCATTTTCTAAAATTTACGAAGAAGCTGCTAGTCTTAAAATTTCTGATGAAGTGAAACTCATTCGAATGGTACTACTGGAAGTAGAAAGAGTTGCAGTTCATATTGGTGACCTAGGTGCAATGGCTGGAGATATTGGCTATTATCCGCTTCATGGTGTTTGTGCGACTGACAGGGGCGTGCCGCTTGTGGTTATGGAAACTCTGACAGGTTCCAGGTTTGGTAAAGGCGTAATTTTTCCAGGGGAGGTAAGGTTAAATAAAAACTTGAATCTTTCTGTCTTGATTACACTTGCTACTAATCTAATCAGTTGCTTTCGTCGGGTAGAATACCAGTTTATGAGAGCAGTAAATTCCACAACTATTCGGGAAAGATTAGATGGTTGTGGGCGAATTACAAAAATACAGGTATTGCATAATAGCTTTATCGGGATGCCTGCAAGAGCTACGGGGTTAAGAATGGATATGCGCTATTCGGAAACTCTTTATCAAACTGCAAAGTATCCTCTCGATTTGAATTTAGAGAGAGAGCATTTGAATGGAGATGCCTGGGCTAGATTTTACTTACGGTTCTTGGAAGTAAAAAATTCTATCGCCTGGTTAGAAAAGATTCTACCCGAACTAGATATTACAAAAGCGGGTAAGGGTGATTTGCTCGTGCAGAAGGTAACTAAATTTAAACCAGGAATTTATTACCAGAGCGTAGAAGGCTGGAGAGGATCAGTTTTAGTTGCACTAGACATCAATGCAAAGGGACAGATTGGGGAGGCTTATATACGAGATCCTTCCGTTTTGAATTGGCATGCGCTGGAGCTTGCAGTGAGGGGAGAGTTAATTGGTGATTTTCCCCTAAATAATAAATCATTTAATTTAAGTTATGTGGGGTTTGATCTATAATGGGAATCTATGAACTAAAAAATTTATTTAAGAAACATACTACTATGGACTTTGACAAGGCATCGCCGGTAAATCAAAATGCCAGAGGCATTCCCGTTCCATCGAAGGCAGCGACAACAGGCTCTTGTAAAAACTGTAAGGTCTGTGAAACTAACTGCCCAACCAAGGCGATACAGGTTAAATCTGATGTCGAAATAAAATTTGACTACGGTGCTTGCCTTCAGTGTGGGATTTGTGTAAATGTATGTCCCTCCGAAAGATTAGAAAATTCCGGCTTAGTATATGCATTTGCCTTTAACCGCGAAGAAATAAAAATTTCTTATGTTAAGGGTGACTTCGTCCCAAAGGAATTTCCAACTCCTGAAAACGTTGCCGTATTTCAAAAACTTACTAAGACAAGAGGATTCAATTACAGGGAAGTAGCCGCTGCAGGAAATAATAGCGTTGAATGGGAATTAGGCGCTAGTTTCAATAACTTCTTTGATTCGGAAGGACAAATGGTAAGAAGTGTCGCTTCACCAAAACATGCAGACGCTGTTTTATTTTCAGGACCAGTAAGCGAGAATATGCAGGGACCTTTGCAAACTGCTTGGGATTGTATGCCTGAGCCAAAAGCGTTAATCGCCGCAGGAACCGAGGCAATTTCTGGAGGAATATTTCCGATGGGTAAAAGACCGAAAGAGCCTGATTTATTTATCGGTGGTGATCCACCCAGACCGGATGTAATGCTAAATGCATTCCGGTTTTTAATGGGGCAATTTAAGTATTCATTTCAATTCGCGCTAAAAGATAGAATTGCAAAGTTGAGAGAGAGTAAATAGGTATTTTTTGAAAAGCTAAAATGAATTGTAGCAAATTAAAATTATTCACAAAAATAAATAAAGACTAGGAGTGTATTAATGTATGGATTTTTCAATAGTATTACAAAACTTTTTGAATCCACCAGTGTTGTTCTTTTTTCTAGGCGTGCTCGCTGTTATAGTGAAGTCAAACCTAGAAATGCCAGAGGCATTGTCCAAATTTTTTTCTATGTATCTGCTTTTTTCCATCGGCTTTAAGGGTGGAGTAGAATTAGTAAAGAGTGGATTTACCCAAGAGCATTTTTTGTTGTTGTTAGCCTGTAGCACGATGGCAACTATCGTCCCGATTTATTCTTTTTTTATTTTAAGAACTAAATTGGACGTAAACAATGCCGCTGCAATTGCTGCGTCTTACGGTTCAGTGAGTGCAGTTACTTTCGTGACGGCTGGAGCATTTTTGCATGCGGTTAATGTTGAATACGGCGGATTTATTGTCGCTGGTATGGCTCTTATGGAATCGCCTGCAATCGTGATAGGTGTTCTAATTGATAGACTGTTTTCCAGAAGCGTAAATGAGCAAGGGGAAAAGGAACCGTTTTCATGGAAGGAACTTTTTCATGAAGCATTTTTTAGTGGGTCTATTTTTCTTTTAGTCGGAGCGCTGATTATCGGAGCGGCTACCGGCGAAAATGGATGGAAGGCTGAAAAAGTTTTTGCTGATGATATGTTCAAGGGTTTTTTGACATTCTTTCTTTTAGACATGGGATTATCAGCTGCTAAACGTTTGGGAGATTTAAAGAAGAGCGGCTTATTCTTAGTAGCCTTTGGATTGTTAATGCCATTATTCAATGCATCGCTTGGAATTATGCTTGCTAAATTAATTGGTGCGCCAATAGGAGATGCGCTTATGTTTGTTGTTCTTTGCGCATCGGCATCTTACATTGCAGTTCCAGCTGCAATACGTATGGCAATTCCAGAAGCGAACCCGAGTCTATATCTTACAATGGCACTCGCTATTACTTTTCCGTTTAACATTATAGTTGGAATTCCCGTATACTATTATGTTCTAACAAAATTTATCTAAGGAGAATAGGTATAATGAAAAAAGTTAAGAAAATTGAAGTCATCATTGGTGCAATTGAATTTAAAAGAATACTAAATATTTTCAATCATCACAATTTGAATTACACTGCGATTACTAACGTTTCAGGTCTCGGCTCAACCGGACCCAGATACGGGGATGAGAGTTTTGGAGTTTTTAAAAATTCCTATTTAATCTCCGCACTTGAAGAGACGGAGTGGACGAGTGTAAAGGAAGAACTACAACATATCATTAAATTATATAACGGTATTTGTATAGTGACTGACGCTGAAATATTTCAGTAAGTATTAAAGTTATATCGAAGCAGTATTTGAGTTATTTTCGTTTACTGCTTCCATATAACTAAATTTAATTATTTAATTTCTATTCATTTGATCCCTAAACTTTATGATTATTCTCATAGACAGTAATATTTAATAATACTATTTAAAATTATCCATTTTGGAAAAGAGTATTCTGAGAGATGATAAAAATTGTAACATTGAATTTGAATCTTATTTAGCATCTGTCAATAGGAGAATGTATGGATAATAGACATATACCACGCACTGGAATCGCTGGCTTAAAAGAAAATTGGCAAACAGATATAATTTCAGGTTTTACAATTTTTTTAATAGCTTTACCACTTTGTATTGGAGTCGCAATTGCATCTGGTGCTCCACCTATGGCTGGCTTATTTTCAGGAATAATCGGGGGAATTTTTGCATCTCTATTAGGTGGTTCTTACCTTACTATAAATGGTCCTGCTGCCGGTCTAATAGCTGTTATTATAAATTCTATCAATGTCCTCGGTGGAAGTGATGCGAAACTAGGATTTGAGTTGACATTAGCCGCTATTGTAATAGCCGGGCTACTTCAGATTATCCTTGGTTTATTAAAAGCAGGAAATTTAAATGTATATTTTCCTGCCTCCGTCATTCATGGAATGATGGCAGCGATTGGAATTATTATTATTTCAAAACAAATCCATGTTTTATTGGGTGTTACTCCTAAATCAAAATCTATTGTTGGATTGCTTGTAGAAATTCCTTACAGTATTATGAATCTTAATCCAGAGATTACTCTGATTGGAGTAATCGGGGTCATCATTTTAATTGTATTACCTCTTACTAATATTGGTTGGGTGCAAAAAATTCCTGCCCCACTTGTAGTTGTGTTAACCGGAATGGGGATTGGGATTTATTTTGATTTAGAAGACCAGCATACATTTACACTCTTAAAGCACACTTATGAAATAGGTCCGCAAAGTCTCGTCAATCTTCCTGCTCATATTACAGATGGTTTTGCCTATCCCAATTTTTCCAAAGTCCTAAGTATTGATTTTATATTAATGACGATCACAATCATGATTGTCGCAAGCGTTGAATCTTTATTAACCGCTACGGCGATTGATAAACTAGACCCATATAAAAGAAGCAGTAATATGGATAAAGAATTGATTTCAAAAGGAGCAGGTAATTTACTTTTAGGAATGATTGGTGGCATTCCTATTATTGCAGAGGTAGTAAGAAGTTCCGCAAATGTCAATAATGGAGCAAAAACTAAATGGTCAAATTTTTTTCACGGCTTATTCTTATTAATCTTTATCGTTGCATTTCCGGGGCTAATACATAGAATCCCTCTAACAGCTTTGGCTGCAATTTTAGTAGTGACTGGATTTAAGCTCGCGTCTCCAAAAGAATTTTATCGCATGTATCTGAAAGGTTTGGATAGATTATTTATTTTTGTGGTTACTATTATTTTTACTCTTGTAGAAGATTTACTAGTTGGGGTAGCGGTAGGCATTGCATTGCAAATCATAGTTTTGTTATCCAAGGGACTTCCCCCTAGAAATATTTTTAAGGCTGATTTTTCCGTCGAATCTAATGGGAAACGCCACAAGGTAGTTGTGCATAAAGCCTTAGTTTTTTCGAATTATCTATCCTTCAAAATGGCACTCTTTAAATTACCGTTAGGCGAAGAGGTATATATCTCTTTTACAGATACACCCCTCATTGGACTATCTGTTACTGAATACTTAGCGGACTTTACATTTTACTATCAGGATTCCGGCGGTAAAGTAATCGTAGAAGGTATGAAATAGAAACCTTTTTTATACGAACAAAAAGAAAAATGGTGGTAAAATAGCATTATGCTTAACTTTTTAATATCATTTGTACTGAGTTTTTTAGGGTCGATTCCACTCGGCTCTCTAAATCTCACTGCCCTTCAGATTTACATTTACAATCAATTCAAACAAGTTGTATACTTCGCATTAGCCGCGAGTCTGGTAGAGTTTTTCTATTCTTATTTTGCAATCCGGGGAGAGCTTTTACTTTCTCACTATCCATTCTTAAATCAAATTTTTTCTTATATTACGATTGCTGCTTTTATCATTCTTGGAGTTATCAATTTATCTTCTAAAGAAAAACCAATCTCTATTCAATCGCTACATGCTTTAAATTCTGTTTTTGTTCCACTTGATTTTCGTTTTTTTAGAAAAGGCTTTGTTCTGAGTATCTTAAATCCCCAAGCAATTCCGTTTTGGTTAATTCTCTCGGACTTTTTAGTCAAGCAGGGCTTAGTAGAATTTAATTCCACAGCGGATACTCTATATTACACGTCAGGTGTTGCCTTCGGAACTTTTATTTGCTTACTTTCGTTTGCTGTGTTTGCGGGTAAAATTTTAAAGCAAAAACAAATTCGAATGGAAATTCTAAATCGAGCTATTGGGAGTTTATTTATCGCGATTGCTTTTTTTCAAATTGGGAGGATGGTAGTAGAATATTGACTACAAATCCACCCCCAAATAACTCAGATTAAAAGATTTATTATTGAGCGGAAAATCACCAATTAACTCACCGCGGACTGCGAGCTCGAGTGCGTGCCAGTTTAATACAGAGGGATCTCTCACATAAGACTGGAGAATTTTTCCTTCTGCTGAAATGTCGAGGGCGACTAAAACGGGACCACGCCAACCTTCAATAGAAGAAAAGTAAAGTCCTGGCTTAAATTTCTTTTTCTTTTGGATTAAGAATTCGCCTTTTGCCGGAGCCGGAATTGCTAATTTGGGTAAAATACTGATTAGCCACTGAACGCTATGTTTTAATTCTGCATAACGTAAATAAAATCTTGCCCATGCATCACCCAGTAATTCTTCTTTGTATTCCTCTAGCCAGAGAGTCATTCCTGTTTTAACATAAAGTTCTTCTGATAATCGAAGATCTTGCGTCACGCCAGTGCATCTTGCAGCCATCCCTACAAATCCATTTCGATAAACTTGGTTTCGACTAATATTTCCGCAGTCATGAAGTCGTTCGCGAATGGTCGAAGATTTAAGAGCTCTAAGAATTTGTGTCTCAACTCTTCCGAATGCATTCTTCAAATTTTCACCAAGAGCTATTAATTCATTTTTTGAAAATTCTTTTTTTAGTCTTACTTCGCCAGGAAAGATACAGGCTTTTCCAAAACGAGACCCTGTCAGGGTTTCCATGACGCCAAGCGGAACACCTCTATCTGTTGAACATACACCCAAAAGTGGGTAATAACCAATATCCCCTGCTATAGCTCCTAAATCGGCAATATGAATAGCAACTCGTTCAATTTCTAAAAGCACTAATCGTAAAAGTTTAGTCTCATCGGATAGTTTCATTCCAGCAGCCTGCTCGAATACATTTGCAAAGGCTGTTGTATAAGAGATAGTAGAATCGGATGCAATAGCTTCTGCTAAAGGCATTGTTTGCATAGCTGTTCTATTTTTTAATAGATCATAAATTCCGCGCTTCTGAAATCCCAATCGAATATGTAAGAACTGAATCATTTCACCGGTAACGTAAAATCGAAAATGCCCTGGCTCGATGATGCCTGCATGAATAGGACCGACTACATGGTAGTAACTATTATTTCCGATTGGGAGCTTTAATCCCCGGTATTCTAAATTATTAAGCGTATTATCAGGATTAACCGCAACAGATAATTCTCTTTTCCTTTCATCTCTCTTTAAATAATCAGGGTAGAGACTGTAGTCTTCGAGCGCACCTCCCGATTTTCCAAGGCTATGTCTTAGTAAAGCTAATGGATATTCTGGATTATCATAATTATCCTCTGGCTTGAAATTTCTTAGGGAATTCATTACTATTGTAGTTGGACTTTGGGTAAATACGTAGTATTCTCCTGTCCTGTCCAGTTTGAAGATTCCAGTATTGGCGTTGTATTGGAGTGATTTAGACATTATCTAGTCCCCCTGTCGAGAACATATAAAATCCGTAGACTGCAATTGTGATGGCGATTGCAAATAAAAATAAAGTTAATCCGATACGTATTCGAATCATTTTTTTATTCTCAGGCTTAAAGCCTCTTGAATCTATATTCATGATCGGTAATATTTTATAAAGTGTAATTGCGAGAAAAGTAATTCCAAGACATGGAACTAACGTATACCAATAATAAGAATGTTTTACTGCCATACGCATTGCCATCATATCAGACAAAAACATTGGTGAAATCGGAACAGCAAATGCCATGAAAATGGAACCAAGATAAATAAATTTTGACATTGGATGCAGTCCGTCTCTGGTATACCATAACCTTACCCACAAAAATGTTGTACATTGGTGTGTATTATATGATATGTCCGTATGGACGCACGAGAAAAAGATAAAAGAGCAAAAGCCTTTGAGGCTGGGGATATAAGTTGGTATGAGGAAGAGTTTTTAGGATTAAATTTTGGAGACAGTCGTTTAGATAAGCGCTTGGGGATAATAATGAATTATCGGTTACAAAGTCCAAGTGGTTCAATCCCGGATACATTCGTAACGTGGGCAAAGACTGGACTACTGCATAAAAAGTGGACACAAATTTAGGTTTCCGAAAGGAAACCAAGATGAGAGTATACACAAAAGAGTTTAAAATAGAGTCTGTAA
>JANYCR010000268.1 GCA_025360185.1 Leptospiraceae bacterium
AAAAATTCTTTCATTAAAGGTTCTTTGGCTGCGAAATTTACGCCAAGTCTAGTAAATAAAACAGCCGTTGCGCCTTCTATAATTTGAACGAAATAAATAAATATTTCATAATAGATTTTGAGACCTATCACGAGAAAAAAAACTGCTAGAGGAACTGCACCCAAATAGGTAACCAATTCCATTTGCAAATTTAAAGTTCGAATTTCTTTTTTAATTAATTTTTCCATAGGATTAGCTTTAACTAAGGCATGGATTTGGATTTTTAATCAATCATAAATCTAAACTAATACTAAATTATTTTAATCTACGAACGTATAATACTTTTTCTACACGAGCGACGATTTCGCCTGTTTCAGATTTAATTTCACAATTAAAAATTTTGTTCATCTTACCCTTCGCGTCTACTTCTTGTTTAATGCTTGCGAGTTCCTCTTCACTTACTTCAAACCTTGCATACACAGTTCCCATGCCTGGTTTCACAAAATCAATCTTAGCCGCTTTGTCCCAGACGAGATAATTTTCTCCTAGATTTTCGATGAGAATAAACATATAAAAAGGATCTGCCATCGCATAAAGAGAGCCACCAAAATGAGTCATAACAAAGTTGCGGTTATACAGTCTTAGCTTCATGCGAACATCAAATCTTCTAAAGTCTTTCGAGATATGGGTTACATGAATTCCTGCGCCGAGATAGGGAATGTAAAAATTTAAGAGCCAACGAAAATAAGTTGTTTTAAAAACTGGAGGAAGCCAGCGTTTCTTTTGTTGTAGAGATTTGTTTTTCATACTTTTTAGGGGTAATTGACCTCACCCCAATTTTCTATATGTCGTAAGACTAATGTGAATAAGCCCCTCTCCCTCTTAGGGAGAGGGGCTACTAATAGAATACTACCCAACTCGAGTAAGATTGGGGTGAGGGTAACTAGGCATACAAAATTAACCTTTATATCTCTCCACCATCAAAGCTCCAGCAATACCACCATGAGCACAAGCTGTGAGTAAAACGGTATTAACCGTTGGATCATTCTTCATATCCATTACTGCATTTGCCACAAGACGAATTCCTGTTGCTCCGAAAGGGTGACCAATAGAAATAGAGCCGCCGTAGGTATTGATTTTTTTTTCGTCGAAACTTTTTTCCCAATCCCAGCCGGTTTGGTTTTTGATTTCTTCTAAAGCACCGACAGCAGTTGCAGCAAATGCTTCGTGGATTTCAACTCTATCTACGTCTTGAATCTTCATATTCATATCTTGTAGTAAACCAAGAGTAGCCGCAGCTTGTCCAAGTCCCATTTCATTTGGGTGAACGCCCTTCATTTTCCAGCCAGTTAATACAGCGTGAATTTCAAGACCGAGCTCTTTTGCTTTTTCTACAGTGGTAACAATCACGCCAGCAGCACCATCAGAACGGGGGCTAGCATTGAATATGCTCACAGTAGGGGAGTGGGTTTTCTTTAAGTCTTTTGCATACTTCGCTTGAAATTCTGGAAATTTCATTTGAGGGTTATCAAACATAAGCATCGCTCTGCCCATTCGATCAGGATTTTCCACAAGACCTTTTCTGAGTAGAACTGCTTCGTCCGCCTTCATGATATTACCCTCATCATCAGCGATAGGAATTAAGAATGGGTCATAGAGTCCAGCCTCTGTTGCCTCAAGTGCGCGTTTAAAACTTTGAAAGGCTACTTTGTCGTTAACCGCTCTTGAGAGTGCGTAGTTCTGAGAAACTATTTCTGCGGTAACTTGCATACCATAGCTAGTCTCACCGTCACCGAGTCCGTCTTCTAAAGTATCACGAAGCTCTACTCCCTCTGGAAGATTGGATTCTGCAAATGCTTTTTTTAATTTTTCAAGACTTGCGGTTTTCTTGTTTATCCGCGCGTTCTTCACTACGAATGGCATCGCTGTTTGAGATTCTTCTCCAATGGTTAGAAAAAGTTCTCCTTCTCCGAGTAAAATTCTTCGTGCTGACTCAACGACTGCTTCCATTCCGGAAACGCAATTGTTCGAAACTGTCAGACAAGGAATTTCATTTGGTAGTCCGATTAAGTTTGCAATCACGCGGGCGGAATTTGGCGCGTTTGCGAAACCTTCTCCGACGATTACGCCGTCGATTTTGTTCAAAGGAAGTTTGGTTTGTTTAATAATATCTTCGGCTACTATTTTTCCTAAATGGTGTGCTGAGTATTTAGAGAGGGACTTTCCGATTTGTGCAAACGGAATTCTGCGGGGGCTGCAAAGTGCTATTTGTTTAGGTGATTTCATATAAATCCTCGATTAGACTAATTGGTCTAAAACTACTCTAATTTATTAGACTAATTTGTCTAATATTTTTTTACAGACAAATTTTACCCCTGCTATAAACTGGAAATTTCCAAATCGGAAATTCTATATGGCTAAGAAAACTATTCCCAAAGACGATAACCCAAAAGAGCGAATTTTAGATACAGCTTCCAAGTTGTTTTATTTGCAGGGCTATAGTAATACTGGTATCAATCAAATTTTAGAGGAATCCAAGACTTTTAAGCTTAGTTTTTACAATTACTTTACCTCTAAAGAAAATCTGGGCATCGAATATATAAAAATTCGAGAGACCGAGTTTCTTGCCTTTATGGACAGACTTATGACGACGCATACCAATTATGAAGCCTTTGTTCGAACCTGGATTCGATTTCTACATGCCGAAATCAAGCACCAAAAATACCACGGCTGTCCATTTATCAATATTACCTTGCAGACTTTTGGAAAAGAAGAGGTCTTTAAACCGCATATCAAATCCATGATTGCAAAATGGAAAAAGTTGATTACCAGTTTTCTCATTCGCTCTCAAACTGTCAACAAGTCACAAGCCGAAAAAATGGCTGTCCTCATTATCCAAATTTTCGAAGGCTCAGTTCAACTTTATATGGCTACGGATAACTTGGATTATATCCATGACCTCGAAGAAAATCTTGTTTCTTTGGGTGAGAAATAATTTGTAACAACTCATTATGCTTTGCCTCTGTGGCAAAATTTCTATCAATTCAATGATATTCTGTTGACTAAAATAATTTTAACGGAATAGTTTCAGTATGCGCTCTTTTAAATATCTACTATTTATTTTCTTATTTTCTTTTTCTAACTGTGCCTCTTTCCAAAATTATCTATCCAATCGAGCATTAGATTTTACTGATATACTAACGTTAGGCGGTGAAGTGAATACTTATGGTGGAAGCGCATGGCTCTGGTGTTTTGGTGGAGGCGCACAAATCGGTCAATATGGAGAAGGTTATGGAATGCGAAATGGATACGTTGGTTACTATCGAACCGGCGGAAATTTAAACTACGGCAAATTAAAAATGGGAAATTCTTTTTTATTAATGAATAGCCAGGAACATATTCCAGAGGCATATAAGACAGCAAGGTCTATGAAAAAAAAATATACTCATGCTAATTTTTTATTTTTTCTGCCTGCAAATTTACAAGGTAGATGGCGAAATAATAGTTATAATAATTTTTCCAGAAATCCAAATAATAATTACAATAACTATGAATATATAAATCCAGCTAGTCGCATGCCAAACCTATGCCATGCACCGGTTAACGTTGAGATTTCCTTTGGTCTTGGAGTAGGCGGGCGAATAGGTATTAATTTTTCAGAAATATTTGATTTCATTTTAGGATTAACAACGTTTGATCTAATGGAAGATGATGAGCCAATAATTTTAGAAGGTGAAGAATGAGTGAATTCTGGCAGGTTAATGCAAAGAAAGCTGTTGCAGTAGTTTTTGTTTTATTATTTAATTTTGTGTTCTTTCATTTTTTTAAATTTCAGAGTCATATTCCTGATCCCAGTTTTAAAAGAAATAAGAATGCAATCTGGATTGGTCATAAATGGGTGGGCGAAAATCTTGTCGATACCGACTATTCTTTGTTATGCGCTAGACTTAAAAATGGAAAAATTACAGATGTATTTGCCCATGTCGGACCACTCGATGGAAATGGAAATATTGAATATAAAAAATATCTTTATTCTAAAGAATTTCTCATGCAGATAAAAGCCTGTGATCCGGAGGTTCGTATACAAGCCTGGATTGGACAGGTTGAGAGAAGAGGTGGTGGGATAATTGATATTAGTCGGAAAGAAATTCGTGATTCCATTATTGCGACATCGGAAATATTCTTACAACTTGGGTTTGATGGAATTCATTATAATATAGAGCCAATTTTTTCTTTTGATGAAAATATAATTGATTTATTAAAACGAACTCATTCAATTACTAAGACAAATAGCAAAACTCTTTCAATTGCAAGCGATGAAATTGAACCTTTTCCATTTGCTGAGAAACTAATAAGAATTTTTGCGAGACGGGCTGGTTTTTGGGATAAGGACTATTATCTGCAAGTAGCTGAAAATGTAGATCAAATTGCTGTTATGATGTATGATACTGCGATTCCTTTTGCCTGGCTTTACGGTTATGCCGTCAAATGGCAAGTGGAAAAAATTGCGACTCTGCTTAACGGCAAAGTCTTGTTATTCTTTGGAGTTCCGACATATGAAGAGGAGCGTTGGAGTTTTCATGCAAATGCTGAAAATATGTTTTCCGGAATTAGAGGAATTTCGATGGGGCTTGATGAAATTCCTCTCGAAATTCTCCAAGATAAGTTTGGAGTAGCCATTTATTCGGAGTGGACAACCGATGAGGTAGAGTGGAAAACCTATAAGACTGAGTGGTTAGGGTCAACCTGTCATTCGTAGGAAAAGTTTAAATGTCTGTTGTTCCAAATGCTTGCCCATGAACCTTCGTAGACTTTTTCACGCAATTTAAGAATGCTGTGTGCTCCTTTGATGAGCCATTTCATTCCAGCTTGCTTTA
>JANYCR010000314.1 GCA_025360185.1 Leptospiraceae bacterium
CCCATTCCAATATCGATCATGCTGAAAGCTTCCATAAAAAAAAATGGAAATGATAGAAAGTAGTAAAGCTATAAGCAATGAAATGAATATAAGAATAAGTTTTGAGATCATAGTAGATATATCCATAATAATTTAAAAAAATAATAATTCATAGTCCACTAACGCACCTTAATTTAGCTGAATTTTTTTTCTTAATGTTATATGATTTTTTCTCATCATTATTGAGGCTAATAGTGTATTGCTCCAGAGATGAATCGGACTCGAATGTAACCCAGTAATCTCCTTTTAATTCTTGTTCACTATTTTTATTAAAACTAGCAAGTATCTCTTTTTGAAAAGGAAGTCTTTTATTCATTTCTATGCATTTTTCAACTGCATTTTCCCATTGCATTTCTCCGAAGTCCGCGCTCCAAATTAATGGAACTTCTTGGATTGTAGGTTTTTCGTTACAGCCAAATTTCCAACCGAAAAGTAACAGCGCAGAAAATAGAAATACCTTTCCTGTTTTAGTATTCAAAAAATTTAATCTTTCCGTTAAATTCTTAGACTGTGAAATTTCTCCATTGATAGTTCTTTCTTGCACGCTCTGAAATTGAACGATTATCTGTTTCATATTTACATTGATTGTTTCGGAAACTTTGTTCATACTGCCGACTATCGCATTTATTTTCTCGGTAAATTCAGCCTGTTGCTTCTTTGAAATTTCTTGACTCGTCTCTAGAGCTTTTAAAATTTCAGACTGATTTGTTTTGGACTCACTAGATTGAAATGCGGATAATAGACTATTAATTCCTTTGTTCAATAATTCAATTTGTTTTTTAATTTCATTTTCTTTAGTTACTAGAAATGCTCCTTGTGATTCAATATGTTTTACAAGACTATCTAAAATTTGAAGTTTATCCAAGTTATCAAATTTTTTAAATTGTTCTCTATTTTCTTTAAATGCTTTTTGAATCAGAGCAGTTTCTTGCTCGGTAATATTTTTTATTAAATTTAATTGGCTTTGATTTGTTTCTTGAATTGCAGTCAAAGACTTTTGAATGGACAGTCCAAATTCAGAATAGGAGTTTTGTATTCTTTGTCGTTCTCCGTCGATTCCTTCTTGTACTTTTTTATTCTGATCGGCAACAAATTGAAACTGCGAAGAAAATGAATCTGATATTTTTTGCTTATGATCTTCCATTGCTTGCACGAAGCCTTGAAACACTTTTCCTATATTGGAATCGACCTGACTCACTCCATCCGATACCATTTGCCGTCTCGAATCAATTTCTCCGAAGTAGCCAGAAATTTTATTTAAGTGGGTCTCGAATTTTTGAAATTCTTGCAAGAAAGTCGAGAGGTTAATAGATGTATTGTCCAACTCGCGAAAAACCTTGACAGTAGAGTCTGCAATAGTAACAAAATCCATTTCTTTGATTTGTTTCATCAAATTGTCTTGCATCTCAATATTTTTAATATTGGTATCCATGAATTTTTCTAGATGGACAGTCTTCTCAGAAAAATTCTCTCCGAACTTAGAAAGATTTTCCTGTAGCTTAAACAGATTAGCCGTTACATCGCCGGACATCATTGGCATTAGTTCAGTCTGAATGAATGTAAAAAAGTCGTTCTTGTTTTGTTCTAATTCATGCTTGGCTATTTTATATTTGCGATTGTTGCGTATCGTAAAGGATAAACCTAACATACTTACGAACATCGCAAGAGCCACATTAAGCAAGAAGGTAGTAATACTATTATCCTCAGTGATCGTTGCAGAATGAAAAGCCAGATTCCCTAACCCGAAGCAGATACCAACCATTGTCCCCATGAGCCCTAAGTATAACGGAGAAGGCAAAGAGAAATGAATTTCCTCATCCTTTACTTCACAAGTTCTTTCTACTATATCTTTGATTAAATGAAAGTCAGCTATCGCATTTTTATTTTTGCTTAAATAAGCATTGATATATTCCAATATTTGGTTTAATACCGGATTACCATTATAACCCTTATTCAATCGAATTTCGGAAACCAGACCTAAATCTTGTTTATCTTTCAGTATTTCATCTGTCGATTCGGGCAAATCATTATTTACCTCCATAGAATCGTCCAATCTAACCTGAAGAGAATATCCACCTTTTTTTGGAAAAATATTTCCAAAATTAATTATATTTTCTCTATTTGCTTTCCATGACTTAAATTGGAGAACTAATATAATAAACAGAATAATTAATTCTAAGATGAATACCACAGCACTTGAGATTTGCACTATAGTAGCACAAGACTGTATGAGGAAAAATAATATTAGCCAAAGTATTTTATACATATTCAATCTTCGCCTTTTTAGTTACTTTCCAAATATTTCCTTCCTTTACTGCTGTTCCGGGCGTTACTGTTTTGATAGATTTAGCACTTGGATTTCTAGGATTTATATTTTCACAGACAGGCTCAATATAAGAAGATGCGATTCGTATCGCTGTCTTAATTGCCGCTTCATCGTCTATAAAAGAAAACTTTGCATCGGTTCCAGTTTTATTTATTAGAAATCTATACGTAGATTCGTTCGGAATATAAGTTTTCTTCTTGTATGTATCTGTAAAATCACCATTACTCGTAGGACTAGAAAAAAAGTATTCATCATAATTTTCTTTTAATACCTTTTGAGGATACGATTCATTATGCTTATTACCTGTGACTGAACTTTGATTCATACGCGTATCTATATTATTCAAATCATCCTTTATATTTTTAATATCCTCTGATATAGATGTAAAACGATTTCTTAGTTCTTTCAATTCAGTTGAATTGGAAAGGGCTAACACTTGTTTCTTTAATTCAGAAATTTCTTTATTAGTAAGCTTTAATAAAGATGTAAGCTTGTTGTTTTTCATACTTACAAAAATGAGAGTAATTAAAAAAAGTAAAAATGTAAGCGCAATAGAAGGAACATTGATCGCATCTACTTGAATCGCAAAAGGTCGATTATTCTCTTCTAACTTTTTTGACAAAGAATCAATCTCTTTTGTTAATTCTTTTTTAAGTTTTTCCATTTCTGTTTTGGCTGCATATTTATTTTCTAATTCATCTGTTGTTTCTGAAATGGGACTTTCTTTTTTCTTGCCTGCCTTTTCGGAATAAAGGCTAACGGAAAATAAAACGATACAAAGAAATACTATATATTTTTTCATAAACTTATCCTTTGAATCCTTTTGAAATCTCAAAAGCAAGGTTGTTTAAAACTCCGACTAATGGATAGAAAAACAGTGTCTCTTCTAGTTCTGCATTTCTGTTTCCAAAAAGATCTTTTTCTTTTTCTTTTAAACCATTGTTTAATTTATCTTCCAAATCTCTTTTAACAATATCTTTGTATTTGTCCGTATCCGCTGGGTTCGCATCAAATTTTTTGCTAAAACTAAAATCATTAGAATCTATCTCAAAGATGAGTTTAAAAAAATCTTTTACTTCTTCTAGCACGCCATTTTTTATAGTTTGGTCAATATCCGAATATCTTATTTTGGTTGCCCTTGCAAGCTTTGGTTCTTTTGTTCCAACAAGAACTTCTTTGATTTTTTCTTGGTCTACGTCTATCTTATCTGCAAGTAGTGCTCCCTTGCAGGTAACTTCTTTCGGAAATTCTATCTCCTGGTGAATCGTCAGTCCATCTTCTAGATAAGGAGTTTGAAAAACTTTTTCAAAAATAATTTTTGTGAAACTTTCCAGAGTTTTATTTCCAGAGCTTAGAATTTGAATCGACTTAGAACCCATTCCACTAAACGTGATATGTCTTGGGAGGCTAATTTCATTTATCTGCAACAATTTTGCAATATGATAGATTATCGCCGAATAAAACAATATAAATACGATTTTGAAATCCTTATCTGTAGAAAGCATTTCACTAAAGTTGAGAGCTATTTTTTTATCAATGATTGTTTTATTTTTTTCCAGAGAAAAAAAGAAAGATATAATATCACGAGATTGTTTATCTTGCGATATATCATTGTAAACCCCAAGTAAATTACTTAAGTTATTGTCAGTAATTTTTGCTTTAATTGAATTTGTGTATTTGGACACAAAACCGTTGTTACCCGACTCTCCACCATACCCATCTCCATAAAGAGCGTTACCCGCAAACTTAAAGGATGTAAGTAGCTTTGGAACTCCTTGCTGGTAGACTACAACGTCAGTAGTTCCTCCCCCAATGTCTATAGAAACAACAGTCGCCGAGGAAGCCTGTTTTTTATTAGCAAAATAATAGTACGGAGTGATTGACTCAGAGATAGATCGAACTTTTAAAACATCATCCGAAAAATAATTTTTATAAATTCTCTGCCAGATTTTTTCTAGCCTATCGACTTTTCCAGAATCCATTGAAGACGGATAAAACCAGATGATAGAAGTTTCCTTTAAACTCCCACCATTCAGTAATACTTTATTTCGTATTAAAAATAATAATTCTTCTAAGAATGCATTTACACTTTGCTTATTTTCCTCTTCCTCTATATTTAGCCATTTCAAATCCGTCATGATCTTTGTAGGAAAATTTTCTAGACCAGTCCTCTTTTCAAAGTAAAATGGAATATTACAATCTGCTAATGTATTTAGGGCTTTATTGGAGTTCAGATTTTTATACTTACCAAGAGCGGTTCGGACGGGAAACTTAGAATCTAAATTTTTCTCTATTTTTTCAGGAACTAATATATAATTGATTAATTCAATGATATAGGGAAATCCTTCTTGTATATCAGTAATCTTCGGATCGTGGAGAGTCGCTAGTTGCAAATCTCGATCTAAGATTTCAAATGGTTGTGGTGTATTCTTTCCCGTTATGATGTATTCAATATGAGTGTTGGAGGTTCCAAAGTCAATGGCAAATGTGTATTTGTCGCTCCCGTGTCCCCGTTCAAATTTTGGAACAAGGATTCCAGTGGCAAATGAGTGTTTGACTTCTACAAAATCAAAATCATCTTCTAAAACATAGAACTGAGATGTCACTCCTTCTGATTCTTTATCACATCTAATTCTAAATCTTTTATCATCAGAATCTAGTAGAGGCTGTGCTTCTTTGACAGAATTGACTTTTCGTTTTGTATTATTTGTATCCGTAACTTCTTTTTCATCAATTTTTTGAAAATAGAGATCGTATTTATTTCCACTGAATACGCCGGATATATCTCTATCTAAAAGTAACGCACGGAAATGATTTGTTGTAGGAGACTTCACAAGTGGAAAGAGAGAAAAACTAAATTTATTTTCAAGGATATATCCTTGATTTTTGGATTCATCTGGCTCATTGACCTCATGCTCAGATTGCATAACACTGTATACCCTCTCGAATGTTACTTTGCCTCCTTTTACCGGGACATCGAGTGTGACAGTTACACTTCCCATCGCATTCACAGAGATTTTCAAATTTCTTTTTAAGTCTTCTATGTCAAAGAAATCAAAATACTTTTTTTTGATTGGTAGCGCGTAACCATAGTTATTCTCTTTGCCTAATTGTAAATTTCCATCAAAGTATTTCTCTTTATTGATTGGGTAGACTAGACGAATGATATATTTTTCTAAAAAATCGCTGACTGTTAAATAAGGATAAGGATCTCCTGTCTCCGGTAGAACCCTTCCGTTTAATTCATTTTGATCATAATAGGGCACGGTGTTATTAATACTCCATTGCCCAGAAATATATCGATAAGGTTTAGAAAAAATATTTTGTAGCGCTAGGGGTTTGTGCGGATATTTTTGCGAATCCATTTTTTTTGAATCAATTACAAAATCACTTTGTTGTTCTATGTTTTTATTATCACTTTTTTTCTTTCTATAATGACATCCTAATATAAGAACATCATCGCCTCTTGTCCCTGTGTCTAAGTCCTCGTATTTATTTGGATAATCAATTACAGCGTTAGGTCTTATCTCATTTAAAATTGTGTCGAATAAATTAAAATTAGATTCTTCTAATCGTTTTAGGTTTAACTCAAAATAGTTCCAGACTTCTTTCATAGAACCCTGTAACTGACTGTGAGCATAGAAAAAAGAAAATAGAAATTTTATATAACTTGCATCTCTTTGATAAAGTGGCATATAAATTTTGTCAAAAACTCTATCCTGTCCATTTGCAATACTGAATTGAACATCCACGGAACTAAGATCGTTGTCCGGCGTAAAAAATAAAGTAACAGGAGAAGTCGCACCGATAATCTTGTTATTGTATTTGATTATATAAGTGACTGGTTGCTCATCTAAATTATAGTCTTTTCCATCTTGCCTGATAAATAAATCTAACGTTTCATATAATAATTTATGTTTTGGTTTTTGAGATGTTCGTAATTTTTCTAAATCGGTATTCCTGTCCCATTTTTCTATTTTTATTTTATCTTTAAATTTATCCCGCTCGAATAGAATCTGTCCTACATCTAAACAGTCTGAGACTAACTTGTGGTATGCGGTATCACCGTCTAAGTCTTGTTTGTCTACAACATATTTGAATGCAATTTTTACAAGATCAATTCTAGCGAATGGACTTGGTATAGATGTGGGCATGTGCTTTAGTGCAGTTGGATCGTGAATCGCATCAATGATTTTTTTGTTATATAAATCGCTATCAAACCAATGTTCATTCTGTTTTCCAATTCCTGAGTGTAGTCTAAATACTTTTCCGTCCATGCTTTATTACCGTACCTTATGATTCCATATTTGCAAATTTTTCATTGACTAGCTTCTTTGTTGCCTCTGAGAATAATCCCATAAACTTTTGTTCCAGTGGCAAATCTCCAATAGCCTTTACAGACTCATTTAGTTTTTTATTGAAGAAATCATAATTGCCTGACTTAAATGTATCAAGGATTTTTTTATTCGGTTCAATTCCTGAAAGTAACTCAAAGAGGTTACTTCCATTTACCCTCAAGTTAAAAGGAGAAAATGATTTCTTATTTCTAGAGAGTTCTGTAAGCCAAGAAGAAAAGAGCGAATTATAAATTGTTAGAAACTCATAAAAGGGAGATGTCAAAAAAGACTTTGTAATTTTATTGTTTCCATCTTTCAACCAGGGATCAGCATTTTTATTTAGGGCATTTTCTATTTCATCACGCAAATACAAATGAAAATACATATACCTAGTAAGCTGACTTTTTATTTTTTTTTGGGTAGATATTCCCATATCCAAAAATTGAATTCCATTTGCTCCGATTGGTTTGTTTAATCCAAATTCTTTGTAATAAACTTCGGTGGCTTTTTTATTTACTGTAGTCATATAACTATCATCTATATTCATAAAATCAACAATAGCAAGTGCCGATGCGACTTCTACAAAATGAGCATCATTTTTTTGATTGGTTGAACCTTCGTGGTTTGCGTAGCTATTATCCGATGTATCTCCAATGTAGTACATAGCGTTTAAGGATTTGTTGTTACTGATATTTCTTTCATAATAAGAAAGAGCAGCTTTTGTTTTAGATAAAAAAGTACCCATATTGATTTCACTTTTTTCATCAGGTGCAACTCCGAAATAAGGAAGAACAGTCACAGCTCCAATCCTTGCATCTTGTAGATTTTTAAAATTCGGAAGAGATACATCTGCTTCTCGAATATTTTTAAGCAGGAGAGGAAAACCACTCGCACCCGTTCCTCCGAAGATGGAGCTAATGATGAATATCCGATCATTCTGATTAAAACTTGTAGCGAAGTATTTAAACTCTTCGCTATTCTTAAATTGGTTTAGAACTACACTTCCAATATTAGGATTTCCTTTAAAACCAACTTCCATATCTAAGTTGAGATTATTTTCTGAAAAGAGAAGGCTAATAAAATCTTTATTTTTTTCATCCAAACTTCCAAAGTCAATATAATCTCTAAATCTATCACCCTGCACATTTTTTAATTGAAATCGAAACCCAGAGGCAATTCGATTAGAGGAATCATTTTGATTGGTTGGTAGTTCGTCTAACGTCCTTAGATCAGCTTTAAAAAAATCAATTTGGTTTGTTTTTACAGATTCTTTGATTGCCTTACGTATTCTTTGATAATTTTTTAGTGCTTCCTCTGCTCTTTGTAAATCTCCATTTCCACTATCCGGATCAAGCAGTATAGGCACTATCTCTGTCGCCTTTATATCTACTCCACTAGAAAGTAAAAAGGTAAGAGCTTTAATTACACGCGCTCCAGTCCCACCAATTCCAAAAATAAATAACCGACTCATAATTTCTCCTAATTTTAAAACGGGGTTTTCTTAGCGTTCGTGCTCCAATTCTTTAAAAGAATGGATAGAATGAAAAATAAAATAGCAGCTACCACGGCAACATTCGTGGCAAACGATATGTATTCACTCATCCCAAATTCATATCCTTCTCTTGTAAAGACCTGTCTTGTTCTCCAAAATGCCCATACGAAATTGAAGAGGCTATTCAAGATTAACCAGCATAACCAATGAAAGATTCTATTAAATCTAGAACTATTGAGCACATAATAATAAGCTATTACCATAAACAATGTGAGTAAACACACGACCCACCAGATGGAGGCATACACCTCTTTGTCGCTAAGTGCTGTAACAAAATCGACTGTCGAAAAAACTGTTATAAATGAATGAATAAAACTCATATCTCCCCTACTTCTTTAAATAAATTGGTATTTTAAAAAACGGCGTGCTACTACCACTGTATGCATCATAGACACCTTTGACTAGACTTCGAAATCCTAATGTCCGATTCTTTAGTGTTTCATCTGTCTTTGTTTTTGTGTCGTCCATAGTGGTTGAGTTATCTACCCAAGTCGGAATATTTCTCTTTAAACCTATTTCGATGTCAGTCACATACTTGAAAGAATTTGTAGTCAAGGTGAGTATATGAGTAACAAATTTACCTTTTAGATGGGGTTTGTCATTAGAGTGGAGTTGGAGGTTAGGCGAACATATATTATCCACATGTAAACTAAACCCTTCAGGTAGCACATAATTAGCATTATCCAGTAAGTAATCATCTTCCATTGCAGTGCCACTAAAATCAACTGCAACAGAAAATTTAAGTTCTTTTTGTCCGTTTTTGCTAGATAGATCACTGACTTCTAGACCATGCCTGTATCCTTTTTCCATTTTATCATTATTTATGCTGTAACTACCTACTTTATTGGTATTTAGAAGTATTGTGTAATTTGGTTTAATCGCATCTATCTTTTCTAAAACAAAAACGGATTCGTATCCCTTCATCTCTCGAATTTTGTAAGTGTCTAAAAAAGAACGCATCAATTCTTTTTTTCCTATAAACCACATGTAATATGGTCTATCCATTTTTACAGCATGGCGAGTCAGGGTATAATCAATATAAACCCCTTGAAAATCAGATTTGAGTTTTACAATGACTGTTGTATAGTCTCCCGTTTTTAGAAGTTTCGCAAAGGTATCTTGTATTTCTAAACCTTTCTTTTCTAATTCTACTTCTTTTTGTGACCTTGATTTTACTGTATAAATATAATCAGAAACGAGAACAGACATATCTGAAGCGCCAGTTTTTTTTATCATGATCTCTATTAACTTATTAATATCAGTTGTAAAATTAGTACCCTGCATGAACTGAGAGGACTTAGGAGAAATTGTTTCGTCAATATTCCCAATCGTTATTTTCGCCGGAAAAGCATCGTTATTCACTGCAAAGAATTTTATACTAGATTCGTTATCTATTATATTTTTGGCATTTATCATGAGCCTACTAAGGTCATTTTTAAATGCAGTACTACCGGTAATGTATCCGTGAAGACTAAGTGAATTTTCGACAAATAGATTAAAGTTAGTAGGCTTAGACGGTGGCTGTATCGAGCCACTTGTCAAATCACATCGGGGGGGGGGGGGGGA
>JANYCR010000327.1 GCA_025360185.1 Leptospiraceae bacterium
AAGAATAAAAAACCTCCAGTAGCGACTGCACGAAGCCCCGAGTGACTATAATTCGGGAACTAAAGGAGGTCGGTGATGCTCTTGGATTTGCAAAAGGCTCTTTCTTAGAAAAGCTATGCACCCAAGAAAAAACCTAGAGCAGAGTCACCTCACAAGTCATTGTAATTTTATAATTCACTAGACCACCTCCTTTTGTGTGCTTACAATCTATATAGCATCTTTAAAAAAGTCAAGCGGTTTGTGAAATAAAATTCTCTAGCATTTTTTTTCCGCCCTCTGTTGCGAATGACTCAGGGTGAAATTGAATTCCTTCGATTGGAAAGCTATTATGGCGTAACCCCATGATTTCTATTCCTGCTTCTTTTGTAATAATTTTTGCTGTTATAGTCAGACAGCTAGGTAGAGAATCATATTCTACCACAAGAGAATGATATCGCATTACTTCAATGTCTTGCGGCAAACCAAGAAAAACCCCTTTCTCATCATGGGTGATAGTATTTGTTTTCCCATGTTTGGGCAAATACGCTCTTACCACTTTGCCGCCGTAGTAGTGAGCAATTCCTTGCATGCCAAGACAGACTCCTAGAACTGGAGTTTTTTGTCCGAGGTCGAGTAATACATCAGCGCATACTCCAAAGTATTCCTTGTCCTTGGAATCGCCCGGACCTGGTGAGATAATAATTCGATCGTAATTTTTTTCTTTGATTTCAGCGAGTGTTTTCTCGTCATTTCGAATTACATCAAATACAAAAGGCTTTTCTAGATTTTCAAGAATTTCTCCCACATATTGGTAGAGATTATAAGTAAAGGAATCATAGTTATCAATTAGTAAAACTTTCATTTACCGCTCCTTATAGAACCTTTCTAGATATAAAAGAATTTAAAACTTTTTCCTGGGCACCAAGTTTATTTTTAATTTCCTGGTATTCGTTTGTGGGTAATGAATCGTAGACGATACCACCCGAGGCTTGGGTATACGCGTATTCGCCGGAAACAAAAAGTGTGCGAATGGGAATTGCAAATGTGCAGTTTCCATTGAATCCAAAATGTCCTAAAGCACCACCGTAAGGACCGCGTGGATTATTTTCGACTCTCTGGATAATTTTCATCGACTCAATTTTGGGAGCACCGGAGAGCGTTCCAGCAGGAAACGAAGAAGCAAGTCCTGAAAACATATCTTCTCCTTTTTTTATAATACCAATTACTTCACTTGAGATATGTTGGATATGACTGTATTTTTTAATTTCCATTAGCTTTCGAACTTTCACAGTTCCAAATTTTGCTACTCGACCTAGATCATTTCTATGCAGGTCAACTAGCATATTGTGCTCCGCGATTTCTTTTGGATCATTGAGAAGTGTCCGAGCAAGTAAAATGTCCTCATCATCGGATAATCCGCGTTTGATGGAACCAGCAAGTGGAAATGTTTCCATTTCCCCGTTGCGTAATCTAAAAAGTAATTCAGGGCTTGCTCCAATGATTTTTTTGTCGCCGAACTTTAAATAATACATATGTGGAGAAGGGTTAACCATTCTTAGTTCCATATAAATCGGTAATGTATCACCAGTAATTTTATATTCTGCCTTTAAACCGATTTGGCATTGGAATGTATTGCCTGCTTTTACTTCTTCTAGAACTTCTGCTACTTTTTCTTTGTGCTCTTCTTCTGAAAAAGTATAACGTAAAAATTCAATCGTGGTTTTGTAAGATTTTTCACTAATATTTTCTTGGCGGATAATTTCTTTTATCTGCTCAATTCTGTTTTTCTCGTAGTAAAAATAAAATACTTCTCCGGTCATCTTATCGAGTATGATGCCATCTAGGTAAATTCCGAAATGAAATGTATTAAAATCTTTATGTGTTTCTAAGTTGAGACTAGGCTCAAAATAATTCATTCCTTCATAACAGATAAACCCTACTAGACCACCTGCGTAATTAACAGATAATACATCCGTAGGGATTACTTCTCGCAGCGCATAATAGGGATTATCACATTTGTATTCAGTGTTGTCAATGAAGAGAGATTTCTCTTTTCCATAGACGATATGCTCTGGATCAAATCCAAGGATAGAATAACGCGAATCGTAACTTTCTTTTTCCATAGATTCCAAAAGAAAACAATTTTCGAATTTCTTTTCTATCTTTTGAAATAATTCAAAGAATTGAATATTTTCTTCTAATCTAGTATAGGTTGCCTTTCGGGGCAGTTGAATTTTAGGGATACTCATAAGATATTTGCTACAATATGGATTTGGATTTGTCTTGCAATTGAATTTTAATCATAAACTTCAATCTCAGTCCAGATTTGTCTAAATTTTTTATGAAATAAAAGTAATTGCATATAGTGATATCTGTAAATATTTTCTGATTTTAGATTTGCATAACTGTATTTATTTTTTTTAAAGTAATAAAGTTTATTTGTTCCATAGTATTGTTTGGTTTCTTTTTCAAATTTGATGAATTCATCTTTGCGTGCATTGAATAAAACTTCAGCGAACAAATCATCGTAAGACATTTCGAGACATTCCCTTGCAATACTGCAAAATTTCTCCCTGTAAATCATGTTGGCGAGACGTTCCATTTTATAAAACAGATATTGTCTGGATACTCCGTGTTGCACCTCCGGCGAGTAGATCGCAAAGGCAAATAAATTTCCAGGCGTGACTGTCGTGCTTAAAGAACGCTTTAGTTTTATAGTGGCGGCAATAGACGAAATCGTTTTTTCTGGCTTCATCTGGAATAGTCCACTGTGGCTAATATGGACTATCCCTTCTTTGGAAAGAAGGTAATCGTAAGTAAGCGTAAGTTGCACATAACTCATATCCGGATTTTTCTCATTAAAAATCCTTAAAATTCCACTAGTATTTTCAATATCCGTCTCCCCATTGCCAAGCTCATAACCAAATAAAACAAATGTCTTTCGCTTTGAAATTTGCTCTTTGAACGATTGGAATTTTTCATAAATAGACAGGGAGGTATTACGCCTAATACTTTTTAAAAGGTTGAAAGTATCTTTTGTTACGTACTTAGCACCAGCTAGTCGAAGACAAATTGGAATGATCGACAAATTGAGAATAACCGCTCGAATAAATTTTTTATATCGAGATTTTGTTTCGGAATAAAATTCCCTATCCCAGAGATTATTTTGGACTGGAAAATAAAGTCTTGCTTTTACATGAAATATTTCTCCGAGATAACTAGCGAGAAGGACATCTCTTTCCTCTGCGTTATTGACAAAAATTGTGCAGGGGTAGGGTAGGGATAATCTAGAATGAATTCCAGTATGCAAATAGTATTTCACATCTTTAAAAAAGAATTTACTAACGTATTTTAGAATTCTAGTTGAAATCCTACTTCTGAAATTTACTCTAGAAATATTTTTAATCATTGCAATCAGAATCTTATCCAGTTAGAGTTTTTTGGCAACTCATTTCTTGCACTTACTAAGGAGAGTTTTATGAAGCGTATCGTAATATTTACTATGGTTCTTTTAAGTTTTTCGCAATCGTTCCATTGCAAGAAGATTTATCAGATTTACGAGACGAATGTTTCCGGTGTAGAGCTAACAGACGAGATGATTCAGAAATATATAAAGGCAGTCAAGGCTTTGCATAAATTAGGACCTAGCATTCCACAAAAGTTGGCAGAAAAAGGAGAAAGTGAAGCTACTGGAATTGAGTTATACAATGAGATTGATTCCGTGATCAAAGAGGCAGGTTTTAAAGATTATTTTGAATTTGTAAAACTCAATGCAAAAGTAGCTTGGGCATGGAATGTATCACAGGGAGATTTAGGAATTGCAAGATTTCAAACTATGAAAGATAATGGAATAAAGCAAATTGAGGAAACTCTTGCTAATCCCGAAGTCCCAGAAGAAACAAAAGTCGAACTTAGAAAAACAAAGCAAGAAATTTTAGATAATTGGGAGCATAACAAGAAATATGCGGACATTGCTATGAGCATTGTTCGTCCACTTACTAATAGGCATGATTTAGAGGTCATAAAGCGTCATCAGAAAGAACTGATGGAGGCATACACTGGAGTACCGCAAGAAAAGTTGCAAGAGATTGATTCGAGTATTTTTATAACGGAATAAAACTCATAGGGAAAAATAAATGTTAGCCATTGAAGAATTAATTGACCGCGAAATTATTCATGAGGGAAGAAAGACAATTATTTATAGGGGGAAAAAGAACGGTCAGCCTGTGATTGTTAAAATGTTTCGGAATAGATTTCCAACGGCTAAGGAAGTTGGAAAACTCAGAAAAGAATACGAAATCGCTTTAAGCCTGGATTCTAAGAAAATAATTAGACCGATTGCACTAGAAAAAGAAGATAACTTTTTAGCATTACTCTACGAAGATATTGGAGGCGTTTCGCTTTCAAGGGCAATTCAAAAAACACAACTCGATTTAAAAACTAAACTACGAATTGCGATTCAAACAGTAGAAGCATTGGAATTCATTCACCAGAATGAAATAATCCATATGGATATAAAGACGGATAACGTGATTGTAAATCTGGAAAAAAACCGTTTACAAATCATTGACTTTGGAATTTCGACACGTCTTTCCAGAGAAAATCCATCTATCACTTCTCCAGAAAACCTAGAAGGAACGCTTCTTTATATTTCTCCCGAGCAGACAGGTAGAATGAATCGGTCGATTGATTATCGGACAGATTTTTATTCTTTAGGGGTAACCTTATTTGAATTATTTACCGGCAAATTACCATTTAACTCAACTGATCCAATGGAGATAGTCCACTTTCATATTGCCGTCCAACCGCAGGCGCCATATTTAATCAACTCTGAGATTCCTCCAATTCTATCAAAGATAATTTTGCGGCTAATGGCTAAGAATGCGGAAGACCGATACCAAAGTGCGCAAGGCTTGAAATGGGACTTAGAAAAATGCTTTACAGTTTTGGATAATCCGTCTAAAGATTTTACCTTGGGAGAAAATGACAAATCAGGAAAATTTCAAATTCCGCAAAAATTATATGGAAGAGAAGAAGAAATTGAAACCCTCTTGAGTGCGTTCTACACTATAAGCATTGGAAATACTGAACTCATAATTGTAAAAGGATATTCCGGTATCGGAAAATCGGTATTAGTCAATGAAATTCATAAACCAATCGTTGAAAAGAGAGGATATTTTATTTTCGGAAAATTCGATCAGTTTAAGAGAGACATCCCTTATTTCGCAATCATCCAGGCATTTAGAGAATTAATAAAACAAATACTTTCCGAAAACGAAGAGAGTATATCGGTGTGGAAAAATAGTCTTCTCCAAGTTGTCGGCGGGAGTGGTCAGGTATTAATCGATATTATCCCCGAAGTAGAGCTTATTATTGGGAAACAACCGCCATCTCCGGAGCTCAGCGCTACTGAATCACAAAATCGCTTTAACTTGCTATTCAAAGAGTTTGTAAAAATATTTACGACAGAAGAGCACCCACTCGCAATTTTTATCGACGATATGCAATGGGCTGATTCTGCATCTCTGAAATTCATGGAAAGTATTCTTACCGATTCTACTATTCGGTATTTGCTCTTTATTTCTTCTTATAGAGATAATGAGGTGGATGAAACGCATTCTTTGCTGTCAATGTTTTCCAGTTTAAAATCAAGTAATACTAAAATCGAAATGATTACTCTCAAACCTTTAGGGTTAATGCATATTATCCAATTGATCTCGGACACTCTACAGTTAGAAATCGACAATCAGAAATTGAAAAATCTTGCTGATATTGTATTTAAAAAAACGGGCGGTAATCCTTTTTTCGTAAACGAATTTTTAAAAACTCTTTACCAGGAAAAACTATTAAACTTTGAACTAGCAAAAGGGCTTTGGGATTGGGAAATATCTAAAATTGAATCGAAAGAGATAACGGATAACGTAGTAGAATTAATTGTATCCAAATTACAAAATTTAAGTAACACTTCTAGGCGTCTACTTCAGCTTGCCTCCTGCATCGGAAATACGTTTGATTTGAATACTCTAGCCCTGGTGAATAACGTTCCTGTTTATGAAACTAAGTTCGATTTGGCGGAGGTAATTAAAGAGGAATTGATTCTCGTTTTAGGAGATGGTTATAAATATTTATCAGATGCGGACGAGAATCTGGAAAATAAAAAGGTAAATACCAATCTTGCATCCGCTATTCAGTTTAAATTTTTGCATGATAGAATACAGCAAGCGGCATATTCATTGATTCTAGAAGAGGAGAAAAAACAGATTCATTTAAAAATTGGAAGGCTTATACTAAATAGCGTACAATTAGATAATAAAAATCTATCTTCGCAAGAAATAGAAGAAAATGTTTTTGATATTGTGAGTCATTTTAATATAGCACTTAATTTAATCACTGATGAAAAAGAAAAACTAGATATCGCTAAATTAAATTTAATCGCAGGAAGAAAAGCAGCAAAATCGGCAGCATTTATTTCCACACTTCAATTCATTAATGAAGGAATTAAATTGGTATCAGAAAGGGATTGGGAATTTAATCACGATCTCATCTGGCAATTATATAAAGAAAAAGCTTCTTCTGAATATAGCAATGCACTTAATGTAGAGAGTGAAATTACTATTAGACTCTTGTTGAATAAAAGTAAAACCGAAGAAGAGAAAGTGGAAGTATATAAAATATACTTAAATGTTTTATTTCAAACAAACAAACACCAAGAGGGCATAAATGTAATGAGAGAAGCTCTTAAATACTTGGGTTTAAAAATACCAAAGAATGTAGGTAAACAACATATTGTCTTTGAGTATTTAAAGTTTCTATGGAAATTGGGACTAAGAAAGCCTAAGGACTTATTAGATTTACCTGAAATTAAAAATAGACATATGCACAATATCGTATCTGTATTATATGATGCCGCACCGTCTGCCTATATGGTTCATGCAGATACAATGGCTTATATCGGCTTAATCATGGCAAATATTTGTTTAAAACACGGCAATTCAATATTTGCCCCTTTTGCTTATATCATGGTTGCATTATTAGAACAAGGGATTTTAAAACGATTTCAAATAGCCTATGATTACGCTATCATGGGATTTAAACTGAATGAAAAATTTCCGAATATGGAAACGAGAGGTCGATCCTATTTTGCGACAGGAAATATGATGCACCATTGGGTCAAACCAGTGGAAGAGCATTTATCATTAGTATTAAATGGATTAAGAATTTTCCAAGAAGTGGGTAATATCCATTGGGCAAACTATTCAAAAGTATTTAATCGTTCGCAAAGTATTTTTTTTAATAAGAATACATTAGCCGAAATTGAGGAAGAGAATAATCTTTGTTATAAATTGCATATCAAATCTAAAGATAGAGAAGTAATATTAAACCAGTATATGATTATGCGGTTTATTAAATTACATTTAGCGGATACTTTTGTTTTGCCTGAA
>JANYCR010000329.1 GCA_025360185.1 Leptospiraceae bacterium
CCTGACTGCGTCTCCCCAAAAGCGATTTTTTAATTCTTTTTTAACGTTCGTTAAAAGACTTCCTTCTAATTCTTCGTGAATAGACAAATCAGAATCCCGCATGATTCGAAATGCATGAATCTCTTTTACAGTCAACCCATAAAAAAGATCTGAGAGGTGAAGAGTAATTATCCCCTCCAA
The DNA here is from genome assembly GCA_025360185.1 of Leptospiraceae bacterium. Taxonomy (GTDB): domain Bacteria; phylum Spirochaetota; class Leptospiria; order Leptospirales; family Leptospiraceae; genus UBA2033. The sequence goes on from JANYCR010000329.1 coordinate 181, forward strand.
CGGAAAAAATCTTCTTTCTCCATCTGAGGTTGGTAATTCTAAAAATCGTGGTAGTAAGGAAGGCACTTGAACGATAGCAAAGAGATTACGCGCAGTATCCTCATCACCGGTAAGCGTGATAGCAAGATTAAGAGAGCGATTGAGTAGATGAGGAAATGGATGGGATGGGTCGATTGCCAGAGGTGTCAAAATGCTGGACACTTCTTCTTTGTAGTATTTTTTTATATAAGCAATTTCTGTTGGTTTAAGTTCTGAGTCATAGTTTAGAATATTAATCCGGTTTGCTTTTAGATCCGGGATAATTTTTTCTACTAAGATTTCATATTGTTGTTTGATAAAAGAATTTACCTTTTTAGAAATTTCTAGGATGACCTCAGAGCTTCTCATTCCATTCAAACTTTTTTCGTCGATGCCTGAATTAATCTGGTCTCTTAGTCCGGCAACACGAACCATGAAGAATTCGTCTAAGTTGGATTCTGTGATGCATAAAAACTTGAGTCGCTCAAGGACTGGGTTGGAAGTATCGCATGCTTCTTCTAAAACCCTAAAATTAAAATCTAGCCAGGAAAGCTCTCGTTCAAAAAATATATCCTTGTTATTTAAAAGGTCTACTCTATCCATGTTTCCATAGTATTTTTTTGGTCTAAATTAGTAATCTTTTTTATTGATAAGACGAACATATTTTGGTAGGAGGAAATTTCTTATGCCAGCATATACAGTATCCGGTCTCAGTTCCGGTCAAAACACAAATGACATAATTCGTAAGCTTCTGGAGTTAGAGTCAAAGCCCATTAAAAGGTGGCAAAAAGAAAATGAATACCAGAAGATTCAAATTAAGGCTTGGAATGAGCTTAGAAATTTAACACTCAATTTACAAATTAAGACAAAAGCCCTTACTTCTTTTACTGCGCCCTTTTCTTCTAAAAAAGTTTCTGCCAATGAAGAAGGGTACATTTCTGGGGAAGCAAATCGAAATGCAAAATCAGCGAAACAAGAATTTGAAATTAAAAAACTTGCTTCCAAACAAAAAATTGCAGGCAACAAAGTAAAACTCGATACTGCTCTACCTGCGGGGCAATTCTCTATTATCTCCAAAGATAAACGCGTAGATATAGATTTTGCAGGTGGAAAATTAGAAGACTTACAAGAAAAGATTCGAAATTTCGGAAGTCAGATTGTAAAATCAAATTTAATGAAAGTAGATTCGGATAATATGGTGTTTTCGATTCATGCTTTACAGTATGGTCAAGAAGCGGCGATGAAATTTTTAGACCCGAATGGAATTTTACAAGCAGCAGGCATTGTAGGGGCAAATGTTCCTGAGCCTACACCAACAGCCAGTGTAATTCGCCTCAGCACAGAAGGACAAACTCCTTATCAGCCGGAGAAGTTTGTGAATAACGCAAAACCAGACTTTGCCGCTACACTCGGCGCGAATGGTGGAGTTTTAATTAAACAAAATACAGCTTTTGCGTTTCCTGTTGATAAATTTAGAGTAGAAAAACTTTCCTATTTAGAATTCTATCCAGAAAAAACGACTGGAACTGTGCCCGATTACATGCCGATTGGGATTTACTATGAAGCCAAAGACGGCGAAAAACTAAAATATGAAAATGTCCCTGCTAAAGGCGGAAAGTATGTAGTGCCAGTAGCAACATTTGCGAGAGATAGTCTAATCACAAAAATAGTTTTAGGAAATACCGGGGATGCTGAGATGACTGTGTCTGAGGTTAAATTTGTAATTCCAGGCGAAATTCAAGGAGCTGCGATTAACAATATTATTGCGCCAGCAGAAAATGCTCTCTTTAAAATTGACGGAATCGAAGTGACTCGCGATACAAATGAAAATATTAAAGATGCGATAGACGGTGTATCATTCAATTTAATAAAAGAAACCACACAACCAATTACAATGGAAATTTCCGTTGAGACAAACAAGGGAATTGTAATGATAAAAGAATTTGTAGATGCTTATAATGAATTAATTAAATATTCTAAAGAAGTGAGCACTGCAAACAAAGACGCAAAAGTTGATTTGAGCACGGCGGCAGAAGACCATAATGGAGTTGATATTTCAGCAGAGTATTGGAATAATAAAACCAAGTCTGGAATTTTAGCGGGGGATAATGCTATTATCCGCTTAGTTGCAGGACTTAAAACTGCGACTAGTGCATCTTATCCGTCATCAGCAGAGCCAAGGTATAAAGTTTTGTCTGATATTGGAATTTCTACCGGTGAACTGGGAAGTAATTGGAAGCAAATACAGGAAGGGCTTTTAAAAATTGATGAGTCCACTTTGCAAATTGCTTTGAATGATAATCCAGAATCTATCCGGGAATTATTTGCATCTGATAATAACAATGATAATCGTGTGGACGATGGAGTCGGGGTTGCAATTCTCGAGCATTTAAAACCTTATACCCAGCTTACATCGGGGCTAGTCACAAGTAAAATAAAATTGGCTGAGTCTACCATGTCTGAAAATAATAAAAAGGTCAAAGATTTTGAATCGCATCTTATTAGCTTTGAACAAAAATTAAAGCAGAAGTATCTCAATATGGAACAGGGTGTTGGTAAGAATAAAGCTGTTGGTAGTTACTTGAAAAATAATTTTCACCGTCGAGGCAATGACGATTAACATATCTTGCTCAAATTTTTATTTGCTAGTATACGTTGATAAAATTCTATAGATAAAGTTATGATTATTTATTTAAATGAAGAAGTCTTAGAGACAAAACTGGAACAGGAAAAAACCGTTGGAGAAGTATACGAAGGTATCAATTCTTGGATTGAATCTAGCGGTAAGTATTTGGTTAATTGTCTTTTGGATGGAGTAGAGAAAAGTTTTTCTCAGTTAAAAGAAATTGATATAAACACTGTAAAAAGACTCGATTTTTATGTCGGAGAAGACATTGACATACTAATTGCCAGTCTTCTCGAACTGGATAAATACATTGATAACGTTGGAAATGCTCTCTTTGGAAGAGATTCACTTACACAAAAAGAAACACATGACTTAAAAGAAGGTTTGAACTGGATTCAGACTGTTCTTAGCTCTGCGAAGACTCTTCTTCGCTTGGATTATATGCGCATTATCCCCCATGGTTCTGATAAGAACATGCTTGAGATCATAGCTACTGCTGTAGATCCAGAAAATAAATTGGATTCGGTGCGGCTAATAGAAGATTATCTCGAAAATCTCCGCGATCTTAAATTATTCGTAATGGATTTATTAAATCGTGTCACGTTACTAAATATTGATACAGAAACTGTAAAAGAAATTCTCACTACCTATGGTGAGCATATGGAAGTATTGAAGAAAGAATTTATCCGTGTAAATGAAAACTTCCAATCCGGCAAAGATCACTTAGCCACCGAATTACTTTCTCATTCTACTGGACGTTTGCATGTAATGATATCTGGTTTGATTTCTGTCGGCAGTCGTGGAAATGATGTTAAGATAGAAGAAATTAAGATTGATGGTGAGACATTGTTTACCGTCAATACCCTGTTCACCGAAAAGCTTTCCCAAATAGAAAAGGCATTAGCGGATAAAGACATTGTTACTGCTGGAGATATATTAGAATACGAACTTCCCGAGATTCTAGATAAGTTTGTTCCTTTTCTAATAGAAATTAAGAATCGGTTGAAGTAAGTTTTAAGGATTAGTTGGAATGTAAGTTGAGGCTTCAAAATCGCGTAATGAATTGGTTTTCAATTCTTTTTTTGACCAATGTTCTTCTATATTTTGTGTAAAATCTTTTCTTACTACTTTGCATCTTCCTTCTAGGTATTTGTCGTTTTCTTTGCGAAGATAAATACCTTCAAGGAAAGAATTTCCAAATGCAGATTGCGATTCCAATAAATCTAGAATTTTATTTCTTTCGCACTGACCTTTAAACAATTCAGGAACTTTTTCTAAATTGATTTTGTTTAATAAATTATTTCTCCTTTCTACATTCCAAAATTGAGATTCTAGCTTATCATAAATATCAAACGCTAAAAAGTAGTCAGGAAGATTTTTATACTTAACTGAATGAATTGCGTAACACCATTCTCCAAATAAGATATACCGATCTTCCAGAAAATCTATCAGTTCATGTTCATGAATATTTATCCAATTCCAGATAGATTTGAATTGCGAGTGATTACGTTCGGTTAGATAACTCCCTCTGTTCTGAATTCTAATTTCGAAATTAGAATCAAGAGAAATACCAATATTAGCCCCATCAATCTTTTCTTCTATAATTACCTCTTTAGATAGAAAATCTTCTGCCTCCTTTAGATTGAAAATTTTATCTGATCGAGCAGAATGATCTCCAAGCCAGTATAAATGAGGTGTATGCGGGAATTTAAAAAAATCATTACTCATTTTTTATTCTTTCTCCGATGTAGTTCTCTAATATCTTTTTCACAAACTAATGTTACTTCGACATATTTGTTTAAAGCTTCTTCATGGGAAATATAATCGGAATCGCAAGCTTCCAGAATAGGGCTATGCTTTTTATTTTGTTTGAAATAAGAAATTGCCGTAGCAACAAATTTTCTGTCATCATGTTCGAAGTGGGGATTTCCACTAATCAAATCAGGATCATTGGGAAATTCTTTAAATTCAGTTTCTGATTCTTTAATAGGAGTAATTGGTACTTTTAAAATATGGTCTTCATTTCCTGTATACCGATAAACCCAAAGCAAAAATTGTGAAGATATATTTTGCATATTTTCTATTTTATTTCTTTTTTTATATTCTTTTAAAATTAAATCTTTGTCGTCTAAAACTAACTTAATCTCCCCATTAATTAATTTTCTAATCCATTTTATACATTCAGAAATACAGTCATCAGAAACTTCAGGCTGTTGTTCATTGGCTACTAAAATTATATTTGTATCAAAGATATAATCTAAACTCTCATTTGAGATTTTTCGATTAAGCTTCGCTAGGTTCATATTATTTTTTTTCATTTTTAGAAGCCTCTTTTCTTTTTTTAGACCCGGCTTCTGCTCTGCTTAAAGTTTCACCTAACGTATCTCCAAAAAAATCTGTGGGCCAATTTTGAATATCTCCAAATTTATTAATTTCAAGCTTTTCAATTTTTGATTCACCATTTTCATTGCTACAAAAGTAAAGGCTAACTTTTTCTTTTAATTGATTCGTTTCATCTTCTGCAATTCTTCTTTGCAGTCTTGTTAAGAAATGTTCGGAGTGACTTTCTACGACTAGTTGAATATTTCTATCTTGCTTATCAGAAGTTTTTGATTCTACTACATCCAAAAACAAATCAGCAAGCCCCGTTTGTGCTTTCGGATGCAAGTGAAGCTCGGGCTGTTCTAACAGAATAGTTGAATTCATTGGCGCATAATAGCATTGAACAATGACTGGTAGCACTTGAGAAATTCCAAAGCCAACGTCTGTGAGATTTACTTCTGGAGACCCTTTATAAGTGCTAATTTTAAGTTCTACCTCTTTAGATTCTTTTGAATCACGGATTCGTTCTATTTTGAAGTCTTTGATTAAACCAAGACCATCCCCATCACTACCTAGCCAATTTGTAATCACCTTGGAAAATTCCTTTGAATAGATTCCTAACTTCGGAGAGATAATTTTGAGTTTATTTTTTTCAGCACCCATTAAGGCGGCAACTGTATGTTCTCCTCTAAACCCGACATCGTAAGGAGCGTTTCCAGGCCAAAGATACATTCGTTCAGGTGAAATTCGAATCGGTCCTAAATAAAAAATATTGCTAAGTAAATCACTTATAGAATAATTTAAATTTCTTATTATGTCTGGCTTTTCAAAAAGAGAATCAAGGGTATCTGGGAACATATAAAATTTTCCTATTTCTTTTTTAAAGATACCTCTGTTTTTTTTTATTATTGGACTAATCTTGTCGATAGCAAATAAGTTATTGTCGCCTTCACTTCTTTTGGCACTAATTAATACATCATTCTTAAAAAGATATTTGAAAGAGTAAAGCTTCATTATTCCAGATTCATAACCTATTTCAGCAGAAAATTTGATCGGAAGGACTTTTTCGTTTTTTTTTCCAGGTTTAATTTCTATTTTGTCCTTTTCAATATCCCAACCAATATCGAATATCAACTTTGAATTTTTTTGTCCTCTATGAATTAATTCGCTGAAACTTCCAAGGTTTACGGGAGATTCTTTATCGCCACCCAAATTCAAAACTACTTTGTTATCTCTATTCTCGACGGTTTGCTTTAATAAAAGTAAAAACTGACCTATGCTGGATTTACCTGAACTATTTGTTCCGAAAAAAACAGTAAGTGGGGCTAATTCAATTTCACCGGTATCTTTCCAACTTTTAAAATTTTGAATTCTAAGCGATTTAATCATTGTATCAAAATAAAAATAAAATCGTTTGTAGTCAAGATTATTTAGGATAATTACGGTTAATTTCTATTGTATATTTTTTTAGAATAGAATCCTATTGAATTGATGCGGTAAATTTTTAGATCTCATTCTTCAATCAATTACAATAATACTTATCTTTTCTTACAATTGCCTTACACTGTTTTGATTTGCAATAATAGTAATCGCCACTAGCGAGTCCTTTGCAATCTGCGTCACTCGAATCACAGTAATACTTATCTTTTAATGTCCATGCTTTACAGAGTTTCGATTTACAGTAGTATTTGTCATTAGCCGCAAGACCTTTGCAGTCGGATGTGACACAATAGTATTTGTCTTTTGTAACAATTCCTTTACAGTCTGCAGTAGTGCAATAGTATTTGTCGCCTGAAGCAATTGCTTTACAATCACCGGACGATAATTTAGAAATATAGTCTAATGACCATTGGTCGCTAGATGATGAGCTTGAGCTTGAGCTTGCCCCTGAACCATAACTGCCACCAGTTGTGCTACTACTCGATATTGTTCCTGATGAATTATTATTTTTAGCGAGGAGTTGAAGCAAGGCTCTTCTTTCATTTGATTTTTTTTCGTCTTCTGCTTTGGAGTCAGAGTTGGAACAAGCGAAATAGGAAAGTATTAGTAAAAGGATTATTAATCTATTCATAGTAAGGCTATTCTCGCATGAAAATAGAATTTTTACAATGAGTAGTTTCCTTATGTACGCAAATTACCTATTCGTTTTTAAAGAAGAGATAGTGCTTTTAGAACGTTAGTTACTTCTATGTATTTTTTACCGCTGAGAGTTTTGGTCTTAGAATATTCGATGTCACCGAAAATGGACTTCACATATACACTTGGTATTTTTTGTCCCAGTGCGCCTTTGATGTCATCGACTAAATTATCGCCGATCATGATGCACTCTGATGGCTTTGAGTTCGAAAGTTTTAAAGCACGTTTAAAAAAATCAGGATTTGGTTTTTCCTTTCCTATTTCTTCGGATGTTAAGAGTTGAATAGGAATATTGGTTGGGAAAAAAGCTCCTAGCTTAACGAGCTGTGTGCGAAGATTTTCGTTAGTGAGAATGAATATTTGATGCTCGTTAGAAATTTCTTTCAGACGGTTGAAGAGCAACTTGTAATTAGCCTGATTTGCTTTTACGTAGTTCTGGATTCCCTGGATAAAGTTTTTAAAGTACAAATCCTCCAATTCCAAAGTAGCGTCTATATTTAATTTGCCGTCAATATCATCAAAAATTTTTTTAAAATATAAAATACGCAATCGGTTTGAGCTATGATCTTTTAAGTCCACCTTGGTAACTTGTCTTGCTTTCTCGTAGAGGCTGATGAAATTTCCCAATTTCCCTTTTCGAATCCATTCTTCGTCTAGCTTAGAGATTGTGTAGCTGTAGGCGTATTTTGCGTCATAAAGAGTATTATCTAGGTCAAGGAATAAGGTCATAGATTCATTTCTCGTTAAAAGGGATAAGATTGGCAAGTTGATTTTTTTCTCCTGAGTTTAAGTTTTTTTATTGACCGAACGGTTGTTATAGAATAAATCTATTTATAACAACTGTTAGAAATAACTGAGGTGGTTATGCCAAAAATAGTAAATCATAATGAATATAGAGAAGAATTGTTAGACAAATGCTTCGATTTGTTTGCCCGTGGTGGATTTCAAGGCGTTACAATGCGAGAAATTGGTAAAGAATTGAATATTTCCACTGGGACACTTTACCACTACTTTCCTAGTAAAGAAGAGATTTTTCGGCAGATGATATTTCAACTTAGCCAGAAACAAGTGGTCATACTTGCGGAAAGGTTTAATAGAACTAAATCATTCGACGAAAGAATTCAATCCATGCTCCAGTATGTCAATAATAATGAAGTATTTTTTAGAAACGTCCTTTTTCTAATCATTGATTATTACAGGCAGAATGGTCTGCAAGATCCTGAAAATTTCATTAGGGATATTGTGGCTTATTACCGTAAGTCGCTCGGTGAGTTGATTGGGTTTGGGGATTCGCCAGCATGTGGAGCGTTGTTTACTTTTTGTCTGGGCTTGGTAGTGCAAAGTATGATTGAAAGTGAACCAAAAGAAAAGGAAGAAATATTTTTGTTAATCAAGCATATGCTGGATGCATTCATTAAATCTATTTCGACTAACGTATCATTAAATCAATAAAAAATAAAGTAAGAGGTATTAGGTATGGCTACAATATTAGACATTACAGACATGGCGAGCAGAAACGTGAAGGTTGCTTGGGATCTATTTCCCTCTGCGTTTTCTGGTTATTTAATGCAAGAGGGCAGACGTCCTGAGATTGATATTAAATCAAATCATGGAATTCATTATGATTGGAAATATAGTAATTTCGGGAATCCAGAATTTCAAAAACTTTATGTTAAAGCAAAAAAAGGTCAATGGGATGCAGATGATCTCGCCTGGGATACAAGTGTAGATCCATCTAATTTTGATTTACAAATTTTCCCTGAAAAACTCCAACCAATGTATGGAACAGATATGTATAGAAAGGTGGATAAGAAAAAGCAAGGTGAAATGCTTCATTCTACAATTGCCTGGCTTCTATCTCAATTTTTACATGGCGAACAAGGAGCGTTATACGCTGCGGCGATGACTGTAGAGGCTACACCTTGGATGGGAGCGAAGTATTATGGCTCTACGCAGGTAATGGATGAGGCAAGGCATGTAGAAGTATTTGCAAAATACATTGATACCAAGTTAAACAAACTCTATCATATCAATGACAACCTATTCGTTGTTATCCACGCGCTTACAAGTACTGGAGATTGGGACTTAAAGTTTTTAGGAATGCAAATTATGATTGAAGGTTTAGCCCTTGGAGCTTTCGGTCTGATCTATAAATTTACGAAAGAGCCGCTTCTGCGTGAACTTTTAAAGCAAGTAATTTCTGATGAATCCCGCCATGTCCATTATGGAGTTGAGGCGCTTCGAGATTATTACACGAAGGAATGTCCTGAGCACGTTAGGCGCGATAGGGAAGACTGGGCGTATGAAGTAACTATCATGCTTCGTAATCGTTTCCTATTTACTGAATTCTACGAAGAGTATTTTATTCATGCAATCTCTCGCGACAATTGGGTCAAAATGGTATTAGACTCAGAAATCATGTCAGAATTTAGACGCTCCCTCTTTTCCCGTTTAATTCCTAACCTAAAAGCAATTGGACTTTTTAGTGATAGAATTAAACCAAAGTATGAAGCCCTGGGACTTTTGCGCTATGAAAACGGAAAGGCTGCTGATCAAATTTCTCTGGCAGAGTTGCTTGCTTAAATAGATATTAGAGGTTGTAGAAATAAAATTTTCTGTAATCTCTCGGGCTATAATGACTGCAGCGGCATAACGGAATTTCCGCTACAGTCGCTATCGTTAGTTAGATTACTTTCTTTTACAATTGCTATTTAAAGATAAGAAAAGCTTTGTTTCTTCTTTCCTTTGTATTCTTGGTGGTTTTCATACATGAATTCGGAAAGTTCTAAATGATCCCCTTTCTTTTTACAAATCCCTTTTAATTTTCTACCCTAGCCTTTACAATCTCCTGTAAATTTTAATTCAAAATCTTCCCTGTATAGAGACTGAATACTGCGTTTCTGTTTGCCCTTGTATAGAGCGAACTGGCGTTGCGTTTAAGCTAAAGCGAAATCCGCGCGCTTTTTCTTGTAACAATGCTTGTTTGGAATTTGCAAAATAGTAAGCATCGAAAATTCCGTATAGATAAAAGGCGGCGATTAGTCCTGCGCCTACACCTATAGTAGTCGCTCTTGTGTCTAATTGCTCTTTTGCAGATTGAGAATTTAGATAATTCAAAGCGAATTCAATACCTGCCTGGTTAGAATTAGTCAAATATGTATTGACCAAGTAAGGCGTCGCTATGTCCGAATAATTGTCTTTTGCCGCATTGTATTTCGATATTGCGTTTGCTTCGAATGCGATGGCACCGGCGAATAACCCAAAGATGGCAAAAGCCTTTATTTTTCTTCCGTCGGCAAACTGTCCCCAACCAGGGAGTAAGGCAGAACGCCAAACAAAAGGTAACCGCGGACTAGATTTTTCTGATTTTACTTGGATTTGTTCCTTTGATTTATTGGAAGAGGAAAACCAGTTTGCAAAAAATCCTTTCGAATCATCCCCGCTTAAATTGATAGATGTGTTGGATACGCTTGTTATACCACCAGCTACTTTTTTAGAAAAATTCTCTGTAGTTTCTGGAATTTTATCAAATGATTTAGCGTTTGCTGTCTCGGCAAAATCTATATTATTTGAATTTGCGTCTATTACATTCCCGTTGATATAATATCCATTTTGGATTTTGTTTATCGTTCCTGTAAGTACCTTAGATGCATTCAAAGTCTTTGCAATAGAGTTTGCGGATACTTTGCAGTTGGCGGGATTATCCGCACAACCAGCCCCGCCTTGCTCGTTCATAGTCTTGGTTACAAGGATAGGGTCTATGATGACGAATAATTTTGTTTTGACGAGATTTGTAGTGATTGTCTCTACGATTAAATCTGCTTCTTCTTTTGGAATGTTCGTACTCGTTTTAAAATTGAGAACAGCAATTTTTTGTTTTTGATCCGCAGGAATTTCTACACCTGCGAGATTTTGAAGAGATTCAGATACGCGGATTTTTTCTTGCTCGTTTGCGATTTTATCTGTTTCTGTTACAGGGTTGTTGATGATAATCGGTCTTAGCCGGATCGATTTCACTTGAGATTTTGGATAGGCTTCGATTTTAGAATCTTTATATTGAACTGTAACTTTATCTACACTAATTTTTACTTTTACGTTCTCGATGACTTTCGCATTCTTGAGTGTAACCTCATCTGCATTGATAATTAGAAAAGAAAAATAAGTTAGTAATAAGAAAAATAATCTAAGTAACTTTAACATGCAAACCTCTTTTTTCATTCATCATACAACAAAAAAATAATACTAATAAACTGAATTTCCAAATTTGTCTCCGACAGTTTCGCCAGTAAGAATTGTATTAGAAGAGTTTAGGCTAGTTGTCGAAAGACCTGTACTAGTTGAATGAATTATATAAACTTTGCCCTGGTCGGAATTAAATCCTAAAGACGTTGGCACTAAATCCATTAATCCATCCCCATTATAATCACCAATAGCTAGAAAACGTCCCTCTTGGTTGGCAGTAGTCTCTCCGGATAATATTGATGTTGCGGAAGAAGCATTTGCCGTCGCAATTCCAGAACTTCCGGAAGATTGAAAAACGTAAGTCCGTCCCTGGTTCGAATTATAAATATGTCCCCCGACTATGACATCTCCAAACCCATCCCCATTTGTATCAGCGACAGTTGTATAGATTCCAAAATTACTAACTGCTTCACCAGTTAAAATGGTATTTGCCGCAGCTGCATTCATACTCGCAATTCCAGAAGCGCTTGAGTGAAAGAGATAGACACGGCCAACATTTGTATTATTAGGATGCTTGGATGCACCTACTACCAAGTCATTATAGCCGTCCCCGTTTATATCTCCAATGGAAGAGCTTACACCGAAGGCTGTTTGGGAAACTCCTGATTCACCTGTAATGATAGTTGTTGGTGATGCCCCTGTGGCTACTCCAGAACTACCCCTGGACTGAAATATATATAAGCGACCTTGACTTGTATTAAAACCTATTGCTCCTACAACGACATCGGCAAACCCATCTCCATTCAAATCGTTCATTTGAAAAAGTAATCCAAAAGTATCGTTAACAACCTCTCCTGTTAAGATTGCATTTGCGTTTGCTGCTAAAATAGATGCAGAAGAAAATCCAGACGCTCCCGAAGAATAAAAAATATAAGCTCTACCTTGACTTGTATTGTATGACGTTGCCCCAACGGTTAAATCTGTATAACCGTCCCCGTTAATATCGCCGACTGATATCGTTCCTCCAAAAATACTAGTTCCAGATTCTCCCGTAAAAATAGAATTAGCCGCAGTTGCTCCTTGCGTTGCAATGCCCGATGTACCCGAAGAATGAAATACATAGGCACGACCTTGGTTTGATGAAAAACTGGATGCACCGACTATCATGTCCGCAAATCCATCCCCGTTAAAATCCCCAAGTGCAACGGACGCTCCGAATTCGCTATTCGCTGCTTCTCCAATTATTGTACTAGTGGCAGTTGAGGCGGATCCACTAGTTATCCCGGACGTGCCTTTAGAATAAAAAATATAAACTTTTCCCAGCTTCGTTCCCGCAAGATACTCACGGGCTCCAACGACTAAGTCAGCGTATCCATCCCCGTTGATGTCTTTATTATTTCCTTTGCGCACAGAAATCGTGATCACATCGGAATACGGAGTTGTGAAGTAACCGTTAGTAACCGTTCGAACGGATAGTGTATGTTTGGAACCATCTCTCCAGGTAGAACTTCCTGTTGGAAGTTTGAATTTCCAGTTGGCTATTCCTGTTGCTGCCTGGTATCCTCCGCCGTCTATGCTTAATTCTACCGAATTTACACCGACAGGTGCTGTACCTAAAACAAACCCTGTTTCTACTATGCTATTTGTTTTCAAATTCGAAATGGATGCAGGGGTGTTGGTCGGGTAGAATTTAATTCCACAATAGGGAATTTTATCTTTTGTAATAAAAGCTAAAGTAATATTAATTTTAGATATAGCAGAAGTCGGATCACAAATACTATTTTCCTTGGGGTTACAGGTAAAAGAACAGAAAACTACAAATGCTAAAATAAAAATACATTTACTATACTTCGATTGCCATGTCCATTTTTTCATTTAGTATACCTTTTCGTGATTTTTGTAAAGAATATTGTACGGGCGTACGATTCAAGAATAAAAAATTCTAATATAAGGGGATGTGTAAAAGCAGAAGAATAATGTCACGCAAAGACGCTAAGGCGCAAAGAAATGAGTCAATAAAATCAATATCTTTTGCATTCTCTACGGCTTTAGGTGATAAATTCATCTTTTTACACAGTTCCTCTACAAACGGCTAATTACTGTAACCCATAGGGGTAAAATTCCCCGAACAAATTACCTAAACATTTTCAACATGGAAAGTTACCCCTGCATATTTATGAAGTCTTTCCTGTAGTGGGGCTGCCATGAGTGCTCCTGGTGTGTATATACCGCCTGACGCTTTTATTTCAAGGAGTGCGAGTGCTGCTTCTGAAATGATTTTACTTGTAGAGCCATAGCCCGGATCTCTGTCGCCCTTAACGGAAACGCGAACACGTTTTCCATCTGGATATTCACCAGTGAAAACAAAATCATACATTCCATTCTCGCGCTCTTCTTTTGATGGACCATCGCCAGGCTTGAGTCCCTTTCCTACAAATGGATTTGCTTTTGCTGCGGCATCAACTAAGGCAAGTGCGGCTTCACCGAGAGTTGTGAGCATCATCTCATCGTAAACAAAGTCTTTTCCATAAGCATGGTTTAATAAGAAGTTTGTTCTGTGGACGTTCTTTGAATTTACACCAGCCATTACAAAGGGTGCAGCCCAGACATTGAATTCTTTTTCAAATTCAGGAATCAATCCAGATGGTTGCGCAGGTCCTACAAAGCCGGGGGTAAGGGCAAATGCATTAGCAAGGAGACCAACGATAGAAGGATCCTTAAAGGAAGCTTTTAAAGTTGCTTTCGCTGTTGCCATTGAGCCACCCGATGCACCACCACGCATTTCGCGCACTCGACCTTTTACACGAGGTGCAGGCTTTCCGAATTTTTTCATTGCCTCTTGTTGTAAAAACCATACTCCTAAATCAGATGGAATAGAATCAAACCCAGCAGATAAAACAATTCTCGCACCACTTTTCCTTGCAGCAGCATCGTGGGTATCAATCATTTGCCGCGCCCAAGCTGGCTCACCGTTTAAGTCTAGATAATCTGTTCCCGAATTTGCACAGGCTGCCACTAATTCAGAGCCGTAGAGTTGATAAGGACCAACAGTAGTTAAAACAACTTTCGTTCTTTCGCATAACGCATTAAGCAAATCAGGATTTGCTGCATCAGCGACTAACAGTGGAATTTCTTTTGAAACACCCACTTCATCTCTGACTTCTTGCAGCTTTGTTTCACTTCTACCTGCCATTGCCCAGCCTTTGATTCCTCGCAAAGTAAGATACTCTGCCACAAGTCTTCCAGTAAATCCAGTTGCTCCATAAACAACAATATCGAATTCTTTTTTAGCCATCGTTAAACCTTCTTAGTAAATCTGCTTTTTCTCAAAATAATTTTCTATAGATTTAATGTATATAATAAATGATTGAATTCATCCAAAAATGATTTTCCAATTATTTTAAAAGGGTTATTTTTCTAGTATCTGTCGGCTCGCCTTTGCTAATTTGTATTTCATTTTTTACTCATTGCCCCTTAAAATTCTATAGTAGAGACAGGTTTGAAACCTGTCTCTACTATATGTTTGCGTACCTCTATTGCCTAATCACAATATTTCGCAAAAAAGGATAAAGACGAGTAATCGCTTAAGGAATAGTTATTGCCTAATCCAATTTTCTATTTTTAATCCCTGGATCCTACTATAATGTTTTTCATTTCCAGTGATTAGAGTTTCACATTTTTCCAGACAAGTTGATGCAATAAAAATATCTGCATCTTCAATTAGATTTCCTTTTTTGTCTAAGTTTGCTTTAATTTTTCCAGACCTTTGTTCTATTTCGATAGAGCTTTCTATGATTTCAAAGGCTAACAGCATTTTTTCTATCTTTGTGATATTCTTGGCTGTATTGTTTGATTTCTCTGCCCCATAATACAACTCTGCAACTGTTATGAAAGAAACGGCTACTGTAGTGTTTGCGTTAGCAAATTTTTCGATTACTTTTTTATTTCCTCTTAGAATTTCTACGCAGGTATCTGTATCGAAAAGTATCATAGGTTAATTTTTCTACCCTTCGATCTGGATTTGTAAATAACGGTATGCTTCTTTTATTGCCTGCTCTTTCGTATCAATCGCTGTGAGTTTATATTTCTTTTTCATGAAAATTATAGTGACCTAGATTCATGCATTGTCAAGGAATTCTATTCGAAACAATCTAGTCTTTGACAAAAATTACGCAGTTAAACAAAGCGAACATTCAGCAGATTATTAGGATTAGCTTTTCAGTCATCGTTATTTATTTAATGCGGGTAAAATTTGCTCAAAAAGGAGCAAAGAAGAATACGCAAACAAAAAGCGCAAACAGGTAATTTACCCGAATACAAATCAAGACTCAGACCTAAGTTAAAAGAAAGTTTTTTAGTCTGGAATTCCGTAAAATAAAAATTCAATTTTATTTGCCTAATATGAGTTAATACTACTCTTAGTAAATATTGTTTTGCTCTATAGGGCAATAGGAAAAATAAACTTGTAAAATACGATAGGCTTATTACTATGCTTTGCTAAATGCTTTTGCTTTTTGTGAAAGTGTAACCTGTTAAGGAGAAGAGTGCTAAAGTATGGAACTATTAAGCAATATATTTCAAAGCTATTTTGAATACGAAAATCAGTTCCGTGAAATTGTTAGCTTAAATTCGAATTACAATGCAATCTACAAACTTCCTTCCTCTTACTTTACAATCATTGGTTCTTTTTTTAGTCTTATCCTAACGGTTATCTTTTTTATCGCTGCTTACTTTCGTAAAGAGCAATTCGGAATGTTTTTGAATTCCGGGATTTGTTTTTTGGGATTCACGGCAATTCAGGTTTTACTTATATTTAGAAATTTTTTGCCTCCTGACAGGATTTTGTTTTTTTTGCACGAGATATTGTATTTGTTTGTAATGCCATTTGCTCCAACTATTTGCTTACTTTTTTATTATTATTTTAAAAAGAAAATGAAAACTTATTTTTGGTTGGGAGTATATTTGTGGCTAATTTCATTAGCCGGCATTGTTCAGATTTTTAGGGGTCAAGGTTTTATAGTTGGCGAATGGCATACTTATTCCTTTGGAAATTTTGCAGTGGGGACAACGGTTGTTAGGCTTTGGGGTGTAAGTGGTGCCATTTGCCTGATGATTTTAATTATTAGAACATGGGTTTATTTTAAAAATAATAAAGCAGAAGAAGGTAAGTATTTACTCTATGGAATTTTACTTACAGGAATTTTAATTCTTTTAAATCTTCCTAGCACTATTGGTATTCCAATTTATCCGGGGGGAAATTTTCTATCTATACCCGTGATCATGATTGCTTATCAGTTATTTAAAAATGATTCTTTTAATCTCAATGAATTTTTATTTGATAAGAATGGTCTTTTTTTTATACTGTCTGGATTTTTGGGACTCAGCTTTCTTGTTTTATCTATTTGCACATTTACTTTTTTAACACCCGATTTTTTTTCTAATCAATTCAAGTCTTTTACATCTCTCATTCCATTTCTTTCTGCTTTTATTCTTTTAATACTATCTGTATATATATCTGGTGTGAATCCCTCTTCAAAAATTAATCTCTATGCAGCAGCTACAATTTTAATTTCCGGGATATTTATGGTTAACCTCTGCGTGCATGCATTAGAATTTAACATACTGGTGGTTCGTAGAATAGAGCAAATCGTATACTCTGTATTCTGTTTTGCACCGAGCATACAAATGAAATTTGCCCTTAAAATGTTAAAATCACCCTATCCTAAACATACCAAATACATTGACCTGGTATCCATTCTTTGTTGTCTTTTATCGCAAACAGTTTTTTTATTTAAAGGGTTTCATTATTTTTCTTGGGGCAGTACCTCTGAATTGGGACCTGTTGTAACGTTGATCAGTCTGAACGGATTTGTCGCGATTTTAACAGTGATACTGACATTAAAAAATAATTATACAAAGGCTACTACTGGAGCTAAATTCGTTGTGCTCGGATTATTAGTCGGTGGTCTATTGCTTCTTCTCAACCTTCCTTCTACAATGGGTATTCCATTTTATCCGCTCGGGTCGCTACAATTTATTCCAGGCATTTTGATTGCTATTGGAATTGGAAGGTATGGAGCGATCGATGTAAATGCAGCAGGGCTTATTATTAGTAAGAAGATGAGTTTACTCAGTTTTATTTTTGTGCCTATAACAGTGGTTATCCTCTTACCAACATTGCATTCTTATGCTGGCGATCGAATTTTCATCTATCTGGTTTATGCTGCGCTTCCATTATTTTTGTCCCTTTATACAATTACATTTGTGTTGACTCGACCAATCGCGCGTGAACTGGACAGAAATTATTTAGAGTTACTTTCTGAAAAATTAGCAGTGGAAAAATCTCAATTAGAAATTAAAAAACTAAATGATTTAACAAAGAAAATCAATTCAAGGTTATCATTGCCTGATGTCTTGTCAGAGATGCATCAGTATTTAAAAAATAACTTTCAAGTAAATGACTATCGACTTTATCTTTTTAATAAAAGTAAAAAAAGGATGGATTATGTTCAAGGTGGCTCTCCACCGGAAGAAAATTTGGAAGGGGAAGATTTTCTGAGAACAAATCCGTTTCCTATTGACACAAAATATGGATTTGCCGCTGCTGTATATAATTCAAAGAGGCACCTATACCTTCCCAAACTTAAGCCTTCCTTTTTAACGGAGACAGAGCATAAGATTGTAGAAATTTATAAAATCAATTCTATTATTATTTTTCCATTAATTGTAAATAAAGATGTTGTAGGTATATTGTTATTTACCCGAAGTGAAAAATCCAATAGACTCGCCAGGGAAGAGATTCAGTCAATGGAAAGATTCTGTGACCAGGTGACAGGCGCAATTCAGAATGCGAACCTGATGCAACAAGTAGAGGACTCGATGCTAACTGCCGTTAAGGAACAATACCATGCAGAAATTGCACAGCGAGAGGCAGAGGAGGCAAAAAAAAATGCATTTGCCGAAAAAGAAAAATCCGAATCTCTTCTGTTAAATATTTTACCTGCGAAAATTGCCCAGGAGTTAAAAGCTCGCTCGGAAGTGGAGCCTGTATTTTATCCATCAGTAACTGTTTTATTTACTGATTTTAGCGGATTTACTAAATTGGCAGAAAACATGACACCCCAAGAATTAGTAAAGGAACTAGATGGATGTTTTACACAATTTGATGAAATTTGTAAACGGTATAATTTTGAAAAACTAAAGACGATAGGTGATTCGTATATGTGTGCCGGAGGAATTCCTGACAATAATAAAACGCATATAATAGACGCTTGCCTCACTGCAATTGAAATTCAATCATTTATGATTCAAATGCGAGAAATTAAACAAATGTTAGGCTTGCCATTCTGGGAATTGAGACTTGGAATTCACACCGGACCAGTAGTGGCAGGTGTTGTGGGCAAACACAAATTTGCCTATGATATGTGGGGAGATACAG
>JANYCR010000344.1 GCA_025360185.1 Leptospiraceae bacterium
GAAAGAGTTCCCTTAGAAGACCAAGACGTGCTTGAGCGTTTAGATAGAGAGCTAATCGTAAATCAAAATTATCATTCAGCGACCATTGTGATTTATAAAAATGTAAAACGCTACAAAGACCCAATTGATAAAATACTCAAAGAAAATGGAATACCTGAAGACTTCTTTTACCTCGCTGTCGCTGAAAGCGCATTAAACCCAAACGCGACTTCTTCTGCAAACGCAGCAGGGCTTTGGCAGTTTATGCAGGGAACGGCAGAAGGCTATGGGCTTGAAGTAAATAATTATGCAGACGAGAGAAGACATTTCCTAAAATCAACCCGCGCGGCTTGTAAATATCTACTCGATGCATACAAAGAATTCGGCAACTGGACATTAGTCGCTGCTGCCTATAACCGTGGGACGAGAGGAATGAAAGATGCGGTCACGGCTCAAAAGATGAATAATTATTATAAACTTTATTTAAATCAGGAAACTGCACGCTATGTATTTAGAATCATCGCTTTAAAGCTAATACTTAGTAACCCACAGGAATATAATTTTGATTTAACGGAAAATATGCAGTATCCGGCGTATAGACTAAAAACAGTTCCTGTTACGGAATCCATTCCAAGTCTTCCTGATTTTGCCATCACGAATGGAACTACTTATAAGGAGCTAATCTTGCACAACCCCTGGATTCGCACTGGCAAATATAATTTTGACGTTACTGCCGGAAAAACGTACGAGTTTTTGATTCCAGAGAAGTGAGTGTCCATTTGGCAATATAATGCTTAAATTACTGACAACTAGTTCCAACGGCTAATGCATATTTGTTTTGGACTAGGCAATGAACTGTATTAATACCGGCAGCATCAAAACCTTGCTCAAAGAAAATAACTTCTAGAATTTCAGCATCTAGAAAGTTTACAAGATTTAATCCACTGCCAAGAAACATTGTATTTGCTGTAGAGAAACTAGTAGGAGTTACAAGTGTAGATGCTCCATCGCTTACACCATTATAGTAATAAGTAACAGCACCTGCGGAATCAATTGTGAATATGATAACGCTGTATGCAGTCGTCGAAATATTAGAATTAGCCGCACCAGCACAATTGACTGCCGATGGCGATAAACTTGAACACAAGCTTGGATTAGTTACATTCGCTCTCCAATTTCTTGAATTAACAGTGCTTCCAAGAAAACCAATACTAAAAAGAACTTCCTCTGATTGCGAAGTATATTTTTTTAAAACCATGATGCCTGTTCCCGCTCTCGAGCCTGTATAGCTAGTCATTGTTTTTGTATTCATGAATTGTTTTTGACTGGAGCTAAAACGCACAGAGGGTTTACCGTTTAACGCATTTGTAACCAAGGTAGGATTCGACAAACTATTAGCACTTGGGTAGAGATGATTTCCATTTCCGCTATAGTCACTCCAAACTTTTACTTCCATTCCATTTTGTGTTCCGATAGAATCTGCCGAATACCAGAAACGCAAATTCTGACCAGCGAGTGGACTTTGGGAAACTATATATTGTTCATTTCGAGTATTGGCAACTACTGAGTCAATGCAAGCCGCTGCTCTAAGAGTATGAGTCTTTGCACTAACAAGAGGAACGGGTGTGCTAAAAATAGTTCCATTTGTGCAAGATGGCTCAGATCCATCGGTGGTATACCGTATAACGCTTGCAGCAGGTCCTGCCGTAATAGTTACAAACTGATCAAATTTATAAGTCCCTCCCGCCGGAGAAAAAGATATCGTATTTCGAGACGATCGAATCAATCTTTCTAAAATGATTGAAGTCATTGGACTGCAACTCGAATCTAATTTATTACAGGGACTTGAAACTGTACATTCACTTAAATTAATTACTAAAAATAGTAATAAGAGTTTTAAAACTGATTTCACAGGTTACTCCTTAGTTGGCGCAAAATAGCGAATAAGACCAATTATACTTCACTAAAGCTAGCGATTTCAAGTGCAATAAGAGTCTCGCTTAGGTTAATAGGTGGATTAAAATGCAACCAGATAAATGTATAATGTCTACCTTTATGAGTTTGATTTTCAATTGAGGTAGTCTTTCCATGAAATTCATATTTTTCATTCTCACCTCTTTTTTTGATATAGCCTTTTATTTCTTCCGTGGTCTTAGCAACATGCATCCCCTTATGAACGATGCAAACTTCTAGCTCGCTTGCATAGCCTAAAATTCCAAGCATATGCTTTCCCATGTATTCGAAACTCACGAAATAGTCTTTGTAACGATTTGCCTTAAACAAAAATCTTCCTTTATCAATCATTTGGGTTCCTTTTTCATTAAAATAGCATCTTTTCCATCGGGGTAGTATCTTTTACGGACTGCAAAATTTATAAAGCCTTTTTTTTCATAGAATGCGATCGCGGGAAAATTTTGGCAGTTTACCTCTAGAATGATGTCTCTTGCCTCAGCCAAATCCACTAGGAAACCTAGCAAACTTTCCGCTATCCCTCGACGACGAGCCTCGATTAATACTCCAAACCGAAGGATTTCTAGTTCAAAGGAAGTTTCTGAATATAATAAATAGCCAAGTGGAATTTCAGAGTCTTCCGCAAAATAGAGAAGGGAAGGGTGTATTTCATGATGCGATTGGATTTGTTTAAAATTCCAATTTTCTAAAGGAAAACAAAGTCGTTCTAGATTTTCCAAATAGTGCAAGTCATCAACACAAGTTTTTTTTATCAAAAATTACGCCCTACCTACCGTTTTTGCAGTAACTACGTAAATGGAAATAAAATAATTGAATTGTCAGATTTTACGATAACGGAAATTATTTAAGATTACCACAGATGAACACGGATGAACACAGATTAAAGAAACGATTCGCTGCGCTTGCTTATAAAGAACCCAAGACGACTGAAAAAGGAATTATAAAAAACACATCCGTGTCTATCGGTGTTCATCCGTGGTAAAAAAAATCAGGAGTCCTTTATGAAATTTATTTTATTGTTATTAGTTTTTACTTTTTCTTCCTGCGAGAAGTTACAAGAAATGGGGCAAGAGAATTTTAAAAAAAATGTAACACCCAAAACACCATCCGAAGCAGAGTTAGAAAAATGGAAACAAAAACTAGCGCTCGAAGAAGCAGAGATAAAAGAGCTAGACGAAAAAATTCGAAAGATGGTAAAGAAGACCAAGGAAGCCGGCGTTCTTTCCTGGAAGATTGCTCAGGGTTATATGAGAGTGGGAAACTATGAACTGAGCA
>JANYCR010000363.1 GCA_025360185.1 Leptospiraceae bacterium
TAAACAAAAGAGTTTTGTAAATCATTCCTTCACTATGAACTCCATAATAACTAGAAACAACCCAAATTAAAAGTCCGACATATTTCCATATACCGCTCCCCCCTCTCTCTTCTCTCCAATAGTCAACTGTATCCAAGTCCAATTCATACTCGAATATTTCAGGAGAATTTTTTTCTAATTGTAGAATATACCTCTGAATTAAATAAGTAGAAAAATTTTTTTTATCCCTGGTCATTTTTTTAGGATCGTAAGATTCCAGTAAAGGAGTAAGCTTAGAGTTTTTTTCGATTTCTATTCTAGCCTTACGCGCACTTATTCGTCGTTTCAACTGAGATAGTGAATAATAAATATTATACGCTGCATTATCCCAATCAAAAAAATGAAATACTTTTTCAAGGAGATGAACAGGAAATTCATCTGGATTTCTCTCCTCCAACTCGCTATAAAATTCTCTTAGCTCATCCACAAAAGATGCACTTACTTCTTCGGTAAATGCAATCGTCTCTTCTCTCAGTTCTACTTCAATCGCTGCCCATTCTTTTAATGCTTGTGTTTCGCCCTTCTCTTTCCATATCAAAATAACACCTTTCGTTATTTCATTTGCTCGTATTCTTTCTGCGGATAAGGATGAATTCGATAGTGAACTTAATAATTGATTAACACTTTTAAGCGCATTAGAATATTCATAGGTTTCATTTTCTTCTTGACTTTCTATTCTTTCGGTTAAATCAATATTATCCAATTCCAATATTAAATCAATCGTTTCCGGGTCGGAACTAGTATTGAAATTTATCTCGGCAATAAATTCCTGCTTCGAATAAGCAACTGCCTTTTCATAGGCTTGTCTGAGTTTTTGAAATTCTTCAAGATTTTTTTCTCGGTCTATTTTTTTAAGCTTTACCGCATACGCACGCTTAATCGCTTTCTCATCTTTCGTCGGTTCAATTTCTAGTTCAATCCAAAAATTCATTAGAGATAATTATCTCCTTCCAATTCTTGCAAGACTTTCGTTAAACGCTTATTTGCCTCTTGAATTAGATTTTCTTCCTGTGTATCAAGTGCTCCTACAAAATAACCGAGTTCTTCTCCGATGAACCGTCTGGTTTCGCCAAGGCTCTCTTCATAAAGCCGCTCTGCCCGTGACAATACCGCGCGGTTTTCTTCTTTATCCCTCGGATGAATTTTTAATTTTTCCAAGCGCTTTAATTTTTCTGTAATTTCTTCTGGTGTTAATACGCCTGGATTTTCTTCAATCACCGAGCGGTATTTTTCATCTGTTGGTAGGACATGCACTTCTACTTCTAAAATTCCATTTATGTCATAAGTAAACCTTACATCTGCTTTAGCCTCACTCGCAGGTAGCGGAGGAAATTTGACAGTAACCTCTCCTAAAAAAATATTGTCTTTGACAAGTCTTGACTCCCCTTGAAAAATACAAACCTTCATTTCTCTTTGATTGTCTTGAATACAGTTTACAATTTCCGAGCGACTTACTGGAACAATTGTATTTCGTTCTATTATCGGTAGGTAAAAACCTGACTTAAACTCACGCCCAATTTTCTCACTCACTTCCATTCCGAGCGTATAAGGGCAAACGTCAGTGAGGACAATCTCTTTTAGCTCCGAATTTTTCATTTTGAGTCCTGCCTGGACTCCTGCCCCGAGAGCTACGATTTCATCGGGGTTAAGACTACTCGTAGGCATGATTCCAAACATCCGCGCAACCATCTTTCGAACGGCTGACATACGAGTAGCCCCTCCTGCTAAAACGATTTGATCTAGTTCACTGGATTTTATTTTAGAATCACGAAGTGCTCGCTCGACTGGCTTACGAAGCCTAAGTAGAAGCGGCTCTGACCAAACTGCAAACTCTTCCCCGGTCACAGACATTGTATAGCTAGTATCTTTCCAATTTACTTTCATTTCTACCGAACTGGAATCGGTTAATGCGCGTTTGACTATTTCTGCCTGGTTACGGATAATGCCTAGTAGCTTTTGATCCTCAACGGGGAGTTTGGATTTCTTTGCAACCTTTTCAATGAATATATCTACGATAGAATTTCTAAAATCTTCTCCCCCTAAAAAATTATCTCCTGTGCTTGCCCGCACTTCCATCACACCCTCGAATAAATCGAGAACTGATACATCGAATGTTCCGCCACCTAAATCAAATACTAAAAATTTACTTTCATCGGGTAATTCATGTAAGCCGTAAGCGAGTGCAGCAGCAGTCGGTTCATTTAGTAAACCTTCTATTTGCAAACCTGCAAGTTCACCGGCAATTCTAGTCGCTTTTCTCTGTGCATCGCTAAAATAGGCAGGCACTGTGATTACTGCACGCTCGATTTTTTCTCCGAGAAAAATTTCTGCATCTCGTTTGAGTGACCGTAAGACAAGAGAAGATAATTCTTCGGGTCGATAGAATTTTCGCCCGAGTGGAATTTGTTTATTTGTTCCCATGTAGCGCTTAAACACAGAGGCAGTTAAATCCGAATGAGTTGAAAGTCTTTCTCTCGCAGATAGCCCGACGAGTATCTCGTCTTTATCGACTAAACTCACAACAGATGGAGTAAGAAATGAGCCAAGAGAATTTGGAATGAGAATCGCCTTTCCATTTTGAAAGACAGAAGCTAAGCTATTTGTCGTGCCGAGATCAATTCCAATAATCATAAGGGATAAGAAATTCGAAAAGGAAGTTGCTACAAGTCTTTTTGTTTTTTAAAAAAATTCTGGAATTAAAACTAACCAGTAAAAAGCTTATCGTTATGAAGCCCAGCGCCAAAAAATCGAAGAAAAAATCTACTACAAAATCAGCTATTATTTCCAAAACAAAATCATTAATCAAAGTAGCCAAAAAGAATCTTACTAGAAATCCTGAACAAGCACAAGAACTTAAACCGCTTACTTCAAAGAAATTTCCCGGACTCGGAATCAATGTTGTTTTAAAACACCAGGATGAAACTTCTCTAAAGACTTACATCCATTATCTGCAAGAGCTACGAGTAGAATGGGTGCGATTGGAATTTAACTACTATGAAATTATTCCTGATAGCGTAATGGATTTTTTCGTAGAAGAGCTTCGTCGTGCTGATATAAAAATTCTAGGTCTTCTAACAGGACTCGTTCCCGGAAATTTTATTAATTGTATGATTCCATCTCTTCGTTTCAAATCTCCGATCGATACGCTTAGTGATTACAAAGCATTTTGCGAAAGAAACGCCGAGCGTTATAAAAAACATATTACGGTTTGGGAAATTTGGAATGAGCCAAATACTTTGCGATTTTGGGTTCGAAATCCCGAACCAATTGAATACGTTGAATTAGCCGCTGCAGCCGCTCCCATTATTAAAAAAATAAATCCTAAGAACAAAATAGTTTTTGGTGGACTCATGGGTGACGACTTACGAGTAATAGCCCCTTTTCAAAAAATCAACTACATCCAGGAATGCATTGACTTGGGAATTGATAAATACATTGACATCTATAATTTCCATCCCTATGATCCAATTTGCTACTTTGCAAAGAAGCCGGCTAATATGTATTTTCCTACAATTGCAGGTATCATTGATTCTTTCATGCATAAATACCGCGCAGTCCAAAAGCCATTCATCATAAGTGAAATAGGTGTTTGCCCCTTATGGCTAAAAATTTCCCAAACAGAAATCGGTGCTCTATATAAAGAAATTTACATGCATTCCATCAGTAAAAGAATTGATTGCTACTTCTGGGTCTTAACCGATTTTAAAGGACCAGAATACTCCCGTTGGAATCCAGAAACTGCATTCGGTCTCATCGACTGGAATTTAAAAGAAAAGGAAATGTATAAATCTTTCGTTACCGAGATGAAGAAGTTGTAATTATTACGGACAAGTATAACCAACCGGAATTCCATACTTAGAAGAAAGATAACATTCTACTATGTTCTGATCTGATCCACTGAGCGCTGCATTAAAGTATAAGAAGTCTCCAAAATACCCGTTAAATACATCACCAGGCCAATTCGGTTTTCCAAATATGAAAAGAGAATTAGAAGCACAAGAATAAGAATTTACTCCACTTGTAAAACTAGTGACGTTAGTTCCATTCTTTGAAATTGTTCCCGAACCACCATTGTAATTAATCGAAAACATCATGTTTGGATTTGAATTAACCAGCGTAATGAAATTATTCGCACTTCCCACTTTTTGATTATCAATGACAGTTTCAAAAAGAGATAATTGTTCTGCGCTACTACCATTAAAATAAATCAGTTTATTCCCATTGTGAAAGATTCCACGAAACCCCCCTGCTGTATTGGATTGGTTCATTACTCCAAAGATTGTATTTGAATTACTAAGTAAGACGGTTGAGTCACAGGCTCTATTTAGATTCGTATTTCCAGACCCGGCAAGATTCACTGCGGGTTTTCCATTTATACCGCTCGCTAAAAACGTCGGTTGATCTGCTCCTGTACCCTGTGATAAGTTAAAGTTATTTCCACTATCGTCATTCCAATTGCTAATACTTGCGTTATTCGCTAGATTACTGAGGCTATCCGCCTGTAGCTGCAACTTTAAACTACTTGCTCCAGCATTTACATTCCAAGAACTAACTTGCATTGGATGATACCCGCTTAACGCTCGAATTTCATTTTGCGAAAGTGTGCGATTGTAAATGACAACTTCATCAATCGAACCATTCCATTGATCAGCATTGAAAAGATCACGACCAATAAAAAAATTCCCAGGTTGAATGTCCCAAGTGTGACCAGAGGTACCCATCGATGCGCCATTAAAATACATTTGCTGACTTCCTGTACTATACACTCCACACATATGATTCCATGTATTGACAGGGGAGGTATACGATAGTTCCAATGGAACTGCACCGTAACCGTAGAAGACTAATTTATTTACACCATTGAAACGATACCCAAGACCTGTACTATTTCCACTGGATGGAGCTCCGTAAAAAATCGAAGACATATATCCGGCACCTGGAAGTATATTCGGCTTTATCCATGCGCATATTGTAAATGAATTGCTATTCTTAGGCAAATAGGTGTCAGCCGCTTGCATATAACTTCCCGAGTTCCCGGCAAATTTGTAAGAGCTGTTAGAATTTCCAAATCTGTCTGTATCTGCTGTTAGCCCCACAGGAGTTCCTGTTACACCAAATCCACTCACGTCATTTACATCTCCCTGAAAATCATAACGCGCTACGAGTCCTGTTGGAATTTGCGAAGCTAGACGGCGGATTTGTGCAGCGCTTAATACTACATTAAAAACTTTAGCATCGTCTACTTTCCCATTGAAATTATAGGAGGCATTTGCTAATCGACCAATATTTAAAACCGAACTTGTGGTATTTAAAGTGGAAGCAAAAGAAGTTGGTGACCCAATCATTTTTCCATTTACAAATATAGTCGCTTGTGATCCATCAAATACTCCACAAAGATGTGACCAAGTATTGATAGGCATGGAATAGGTTTGTACCAAGTCTGTTCCGTTTGGAAAAATGGCAACCTTATCATTATTAAACAGACCAATTCCAAAGTAGCCATAAACACCACCACCTCCGTAACTAACAACACTCGCTCCAGTTCCAATAGGTAACTGACTTGGATTTATCCAGGCGCATAACGTTCTAGGAGCGTTAGACAAAGGTAATCCAGAAGAGGAAGCTGTAAAATAATTAGATCCATTAAATGAATAAGCGGTCGATGAAATACCCTCTTTTCCGACAACCAATGTTGGTGAACTTATAGGCGTCAATGAATTCGAAAGAGGACCTACATCTGCTGCGTTATCTAAATTGTAACTTGTCAATAACCCCGTCGCTCCATCTGCATTGTAATGCGGGTTTGCATCTTGCGCCAACTCACCTATTTCCCCATCATTTAAAGCGCGTGTATAAATTCGAGCATCGGCAATGGAACCGTTGAAGTATTGAGGAGTCGATATTCGTCCACCGACACTTACACCTACTGACGGTGCATTTGGGGTTGCTATAGAATCAGTGCAGATTTGTTTTCCATTGATATACATTTTCCAAACTCCATTTTGAGGAGATACCACAGCAACATGTGTCCATACACCGCTAGGCATTGTCATTCGACAATTGGTTGCCCATGCAGCATTTTGTTCCAGTATTGTCAATTTATTTCCTGTCCCATTTTCTAATACGATTCCGTATCCATCCGGACCAGATCCATTGTATACAATAACTTGTTCATCACCAGTACCCACCCCTGACCATTTTGCCCAGGCGGCAAGTGTTACATTCGTAGTAGCAGTAGTCGCCGGGGTAGCGTTTGATAAATAAGTTCCACTCGTGAAAGAATAAGCACCATTAGCCTCGCCATATCGTCCAGTAGTGATAGTCGGTGAGCCGGTTGGAGTTAAATTACTCGATCCCGAATAATCATTAGTAACCCCATTTAAAGGATAATAGTTTACGAGTGCATTATCATTAATCTTTCTTACATCATGATTTAATTTTTCACTTACAAATATATTTTTTCCATTACTTATGATTCCTACTGGATTATAAAATCCTGCATTTACTCCAACTCCATCAGTACTACCAATAGTTCCAATTCCGGAGAGAGTTTTAACTAATCCGGTTGCAATATTTATGCGGCGAACTAAACCGTTATTTAGATCGGTAACAAACAAATTGGTACCATCTGTTGTAATACCATGCGGATAATCAAACTTAGCGTTAGTTCCAATAGCATCGACTTTACCATTAGCCGCTGATCCAGCAAAATTAGTAACAGCATTCCCGCCTCCGAGATCAATTTTTTTGACGATATTACCTGTCGTAGTTACAAATAACAAATTATTCACATATGTAATATCAAGTGGATTAGTAATCGTTGCAATTGTGTCTACATACTTAGATGCAATATTTAATCTACGAATCTTTCCGTTTGTATAATCAGAAATATACAAATAATTTCCGTTTAAACATATTCCTGCTGGATTTGAGAATCGCGCTGAAGCTCCTGTAATATTATCCGTTGTTCCTGATACACCTGTTGAGCCGGCTAATATGTCTATAACCCAAGTCCCAATTCTTGTTCTTAATATAGTATGCGCATTAAAATCAGTCATGTACAGATAAGTACCGTCAGACGCCATACCATAAGGATTTGTTATTCCGGATGAAATTACAGTTGTAGTATTTCCAGAGGCATTTATTGATCTGATACGACCATTGATGTAATCCGCAAGGTAAAAGTTATTTCCGTCATAAGTCATTAGATAGGGTTGCTGAAATTGACCTACACCTACTGCCCCATCTGCACTTCCAGGAGAACTTTTTGTTCCTGCAAATGTAGTGGTATTGCCCTGGTACAATGAAAAATTTAATGGCGCCGGTGGGACTGATTGGATGCGGTTACCTACCATATACCCGTTCACGCAATTTACATTAACTGTTAAATCAACAGTTCCAGAAAAAGTTCCACCTGTAGGATTACTTGCCGAATCTAGCAAAGTGCAGTATTGCCCTGCCGGTTGACTAGTTATCGCCAAAT
Source organism: Leptospiraceae bacterium (assembly GCA_025360185.1). Taxonomy (GTDB): domain Bacteria; phylum Spirochaetota; class Leptospiria; order Leptospirales; family Leptospiraceae; genus UBA2033. The sequence goes on from JANYCR010000363.1 coordinate 7,523, forward strand.
CATAAGTATCCCCTATGCCTAAAATGTTCGTAGTAGTATACGTAGTAGTTCCTGTGAAATTATTCGGAGCAGCGTTTATAGTAAGCGTAATTTGCGCGTTAGCCGCAGCACCTGTGATAGTTCCTGTAACTTTGTTTTTTATTCCAGTTGTAAATGTTGATGCAAATGCAG
>JANYCR010000435.1 GCA_025360185.1 Leptospiraceae bacterium
TGCACCGGTGATGCTGACCGAAGGGCTTTGTAGTTTGGATGTAAAAAAGCGCCCATCACATGTGTATCTTCAACTTGAAACATGGAATTCAAGAGCTGGTAGGCGCGCTTGGAGAAGAAGTTTGCTGATCTAATCAGAGAAATAAAATCTACTCCAGTGATTGATTTTATCGAAGCCTCTTCGTACGGTGATGGAAAAGAATCATCCGGTGCAGTTCTAATTAAACGAGATGTGGGACTTGATATCAAAGGCAAAAAAGTTTTAATCGTAGAAGATATTATCGACAGTGGATTTAGTTTGAATTTTTTAATTGAGTATTTAAAAAAGAAAAAGCCAGCCTCTATCGAAGTTTGCTCATTACTCGTAAAACATAAAAAGCACAAAGCAAAAGTAAATATTCGATTCATAGGTTTTGAAATTGAAGACGAATTTGTCGTAGGCTATGGAATGGACTACCGTGGTAAATTTAGAAATTTAGATTATATAGGAATTTATGAGGATATTGTATGACAGCAATTATTGAAAAACAAAAAGATATTTTATTTACCCCGAGTGATTCTCATGCGGAGCTTAGGGAGAATGTTGCCCGCTTCGCAAAACAAGAATTAGACGCTCAGGCAAAAGAAAACGATGAAACTGAAACTTTTAACAAAGAAGTATTTCAAAAACTTGCAACGGAGTTAGGGCTACTCGGTGTAACAGTTCCTGAAAAAGACGGCGGCTTAGGCTTAGACGCAGTAGCCGCAGTTATTATTCACGAAGAAATGTCAAAGTATGATCCGGGGTTTACACTCTCTTACCTCGCTCACGAAGTTTTATTTGTAAATAATTTTTATTATAGTGGAAACGCAGAGCAAAAGTCTCGTTACCTGCAAAAAGTAATTTCAGGGGAATGGATTGCCGGAATGGGTATGACCGAACCTGGCGCAGGAACTGACGTATTAGGAATGGCGACAGTTGCTACCAAAGCAAAGGGCAAATACATATTAAACGGAACCAAGCAGTATATCACAAATGGAAGTATTGGAAGTGTATTTTTAGTTTATGCAAAATTACATAAGAGAGATATTAAGAAGACTACAGCTTTTATCGTAGAATCTAAATTCAAAGGTTTTAGTGTCGGCAAGAAAGAAGAAAAAATGGGAATGCGCTCATCCCCTACAACCCAGCTTGTATTTGAAGACATGGAAGTTCCAGAAGAGAATTTAATCGGCGAAGAAAACGGTGCAATTTCTCACATGATGCGCAACTTGGAAATAGAGCGCATAACGTTAGCCGCACAGTCTCTCGGTATTGCGAAGAGATGCCTGGATATTATGAGTGAATATTCTATTGTGCATCGGGAAGCATTTGGAAAAAAACTTTCCGAGTTTGGTCAAATCCAAAGAATGATTGCAGAGTCTTACGCCGAGTATTCGGCTGCGAGAGCATTTGTATACCAGGTTGCTTCTAATATAAATCCTGGCTCCAGAAATTCTCTTGGTGCCGCCTCTGCCAAACTCTTTACAACGCAAATGGCAGAGCGAGTATCCAGGAATGCAATTCAAGTTTTAGGTGGCTACGGTTACTGCCGCGAATACCCCGTTGAGAGGTTACATAGGGATTCTATTTTACTTTCGATTGGTGGCGGAACGAACGAAGCAATGCAAAAAAATATCATCAGTGATTTAAAGAAACAGTATGAGTCGGGCTTATGATTGTATTGCGAGTGTAGTGGTTTATGACACTTCACCGCAAGTTTTAACTGAATGCGTAAATTCTTTTTTAGACACTAAGCTTAAAGTAAAGATTTACATTGTTGATAACAGTGCCAATAAGGGTAATTATACTTTGCCCCAAGACGAAAGAATTTTCTATCATTTTAATCATGGTAGAAATGTAGGTTATGGGAAAGGAAATAATATTGCCATTGAAAATGCAGAGCCATCTAAATACTTTCTAATTCTTAATCCAGATGTATTCATCAAAGACGATGCGCTTGAAAAATTAATTCATTACATGGACATGAACCCGGAAATTGGAATTGGAATTCCTAAAGTTCTTAATCTCGACGGAACGCAACAGTTTCTAAATAAAAGATACCCATCATTAGCTGCTCTCTTTGTTAGAAGGTTCATGCCCAATGTTTTACATTTTCTATTTAGTTCTACTTTAGAAAATTATGAGATGCGAGATTTAAACCAGAATGAAAACTATGAAGTCCCTTTTATTAGCGGAGCATTCATGCTATTTAGAAGAGACGTTTTAGATAGAGTAAAAGGATTTGACCCGAGATACTTTTTATATTTCGAAGATGCAGATATTTGCCGTGAAGTGCAAAGTATTGGATTTAGAACTTCTTATTATGCTAAGGCAAATATCGTTCATCTATGGAAACGAGCGGCGCACCGTGATTGGAAAATTACTTTTGTGTTTATTTATAATATGGCTCGATACTTTAATAAATGGGGTTGGACTTTTTTCTAAGCTAGCGAATAAGGTCAAATAGCTTATTGTAATTTTCGATTATTTCCTGCGTTTTGGTATGACCTTCTTTATTCACATCGGGGTGGTAAATCAAGAGTAACTCCTTGAAGCGTTTTTTTAAATCCTTTAGAGTCGCAGTGTCTTCTAATTCGAAGAAGTCCAAAAGCCTTTTGGTTTCTGAGTCCATTTTCCCCTCACGTTTAAATTTTCCAAATAGTTCATAATAAAATCTTTGCCTATACTCATTTGTAATTTTCTTGAGCGAAATTTTATTGTATTTAATTAAGCTTTGTAAATGCTTTTTTAGAAAAATTTCTGCTCCGAATGATGTGTCTACATTTCTCGAATTCGTAAAAATACTTATACTTCTTTCGAATAAAACTTCCATGTCAAATTTATCTTCGAAATAAGAATCGAAGGCGTCATCAAACTGTTTCGTAGAACTGACTAGAAGATGAAATAGCTCTCTATCAAGTTTGTGTTTTTTAAGAGTAGATTGTATGAGCTCGATTAAAATTTGTTCTAATTCAGCAAGTGAGGTTTCAGGGAAGTAAACGCCAGATTGGAAAAATTGCTCACTGATATCTTTTCGATTTAGAATTTGTTCTAACAAAAGACAGAGTAAGTCAGCTTCTTTTTCACTGAAAGAACGCAAGCTAATATTTTGGGAGTGGTTTCTTCTAAGAGAATATAGGCTACGATAAAAATCCTCTTTTCGAATTCCCATCACTTCAATTAATTTTTCATTCGAAATATTCCAAGTGCAATCAAATGAATGAATTTGGATTTCGGAAAGAACTTCTCCGAGCGCCTGCTCTGTCAAATGCGTCGAGTTCATGCCAAATATTTTTCTTTAAATTCTTTTTCTGTTATAAATTGAAAATAGGCAGTTAAACCGGCCACCTTGAAAATTTTTTGTAGGGATTCTTTTAGGTTTGCAAGTTGCAATTGTCCGTTTAATTCTTTAATGTAATTCAAACTTTTGATAAGCATTCCGATGCCAGAGGAATCAATATAATTGAGCTTTTCCATATTCACAACAACTTTAGCATTCTCCGACTTTACATTTGATTGTAAAAATGTTTTAAAATCCGTAGCCGTATAAATATCAAGACTTCCAGAAAGCTCTATCACTGTCGTTTCGCCAGATTTTCTTTTCGTTATTTCCATAAGTATGACTTCAAAGCTTAATTGACCTTGTCTTTTTTACAATCATTAAATTTGAAAGGGCATTTATAGCTTGAAAAAAACTTTTGAATCTTTACGGTATGCAAATACCTTTAACCAGAAAATTAACTTAGGAAAAGCCATATGCATACTCTATTATTTCTCTTTTTTGCTTTGCTCTTTGCGGTTTCTGCAAATGACTTTGAATACCCGACCCTTATCAATCCAGACGGAACAATCCAAACAAGAGAGTTTACAAATGACCAAAAGGCTACATATGAGATTGTGAAGAAAGACGTAAAATTTTTTCAAACTGAGATATCTAAGTTTTTGCCTTATTTGATTCGCAATGGTAAAATAAAAAATAATTCATATACAAGAGAAATTCGTAATTTTACAGAAACACAACCTGGAAGGCGTAACCAACATTTTGTCCAGGAGACTTTTATTTTGAAAATAGGAGAAGGAAAAATTGATTCAATCTCATTTCAAAAAAGAAGAACAAGACTTAATCCTAAAATGGATTCTGAGACGGTGATTAAATCTATTTCGAACGATACAAGTAATGAAGAAATGACTAGTGTGAAAGTACAAATAGACACGCATACAAATTATACAGAGCCTGCTGCACCAATTCGAAAAATAGTTGGTATGACAGAAATTCCTTCCCCTGTTGATAGAATAAGACTTTTACGATCTTACCGCGCCAAATTAGAGGAGGCGGTGAGAGAGCTTGATAAAATGTTAGATCATAAGACACTGAGTGATCGTACAAATCTTTCCAATACTTTAAACGATGTTGAATTGGAATAAATAGTTTCTGTGTTCGTTGAAAATATTTTACAATCTTATATAGATTCTGGAATATTCATCAGTATTTTTTTTGTCATAAAAGAAATTCTACATTTATATGAGAAAAAAAGGGTTGGTTTTCATTTACTGTTTGCGCTTTGTGTATTCCTTTCTCTAATTAGAATTTCTTTTCTTTTAAAATTCTCTTCTTTGCCAGAGCCATGGTTTTTTTTATTTTCCATTACAACATTATTTTTAATTGGTCCGATTCAACACAGTCAGACCTTACGACTTTTTGGAAAATTTAATTTTAGAGAGGTATATTTTCATTATGCGTTCATATTGATTTCTATTCCTTTAGAAATTATTATGATCATATACTTTCCAGACCAGATACCAACAGTCAATTCTCCAAAACTATTAAGCTCGTTGGTAAGTGTATTGGCAATATTTTATTATTTTGCTTACTATTATTATAATCAACGAATGTTTAATGATTTTTTGAAACAATACAGGGTTGATCATGCGAATCTAGTGAAATCCTATAATCGGATGGTTGGTTTTTTCATAGTCTTTGGTTGTGTTAGTGTTTTTTTCTCAAACAAAATCTTATATCAAATTGATGGATTTCTATTCTGCACAGGTGGATTTGTGGCTATTCTATATTTAACGAAGTTTCCTGATTTCTTTGATACGATTTCGGAAGAAGTTGCCAAACAAAAATATGAAAGGACTAGCCTCAACGATGTAGATTTAGGAAAGGTTAAAAAGGAGCTTGAACATTTGATGGTCGAAAAAAAATACTACCAGGATGATGAAATCTATTTGGATGATATTGCAAATGAATTGATGATCAATAAAAATCAACTCTCTAGGGTGCTAAATGAAATTTACAATAAAAATTTTTATCAATTTATCAACTCCTATCGAATTGCTGAGGCGAAGGAATTGATTTTGAATTATCCAAAACGAACTATTTTGGATATCGCTTACGAAGTTGGATTTAAAAGCAAATCAGCGTTCTACAAAAATTTCTTTGAGCAGACAAACCAAACTCCGCAAGAATTTCGCAAAAAAAATAAGCCTAGGATATAACTTCTAAGTCTTTTACTTCGTCAGGAAGTTTTACTAAGATATAATAAACCCAGTAAACCATTCCAACATGGAGAATATCATTCTCTGTAAACCAAATTCCTTTTTGCCAGAGCGGTCCAGTAATTCCAAGGATTAAATACAATGCATATGTAAATATGACACCGATGAGGATAATCCATGTATTGCGAAGATGCAAATTCATTTTGTCTTTCGTTTTATTATATGCCTTTCCATAAATCCAAATAAAAAATATTACACTTGGTGTCGAAGACAAACTCAAAAATTCAAAAGAAACTAAAAATTGAATTGGAACAATTGCGCCATATAACAAAAGACCAGAATATATAATCGCATTTACAAGCGCATAATAAATAATAGACTTTCGAAAGCTCCCTGAAGCATTGGAGTAGGCACAGGCAACTAAAAATGCATTCATGCCCCATCCAGATAATAAAGCGTAGATGATTTCCCACCAACTTGTCCATGTGCAGAATTCTCTTCCACCACATTTGATTTCATAGCAAAAAGCCTGATAACTAGTTCCCGCTAATAGGGCACCGGCACCTGTTAGAAATAGCCCGATTCCCCACCAGAGTTTTGAACTTTGATTTTGCAAATTTGTTAAAAATTTATAAGCAACAAATATATCGAATAGGCTTACGAAATATACAATCAAAGAAGAGGATGGTTGGCTTAATACAAAGTTCAGTCCTGCAAATTGGATTTTCACCCAATGTTGTGTGCTTAGAAAAGCTTCGGGTGTTAGTTTGGGAGAATACTCAATAGTATCCAACCGATTACAACCGGTCAGGACCAAAGCTATCAGCGTATAAAAAAAGAAAAATATTTTATTTTTATTCATTCTATTTGTTTCCTCTTATTCAAAATTTAACCTTTTAAAATAGAAGTTAATTCGTCTATTCAAAAAGAGTTTTTCTGCTTGTCAAAAAATATGGACTTACTTTAGTAAAGCCATGGACAATAAAAACTTTTTTATATCGCATGATATCAATTATCCATTTCTTTGGGGAATGGATTTATCCCTACCGGTGATTTTAAAATCAGCGTTAAATATAGACGGAGTAGATATTTCAGAAGAAGACAAGTATACACTTCGGAGCCTTAATAAAGAGAGACTTCTTTATTTTAGTAATCACCCATCCACAATAGAACCACCTGTTGCCTACTATGTAGCCAACGTGATAGGCTCTCGTTTTTATTATATGGCATCACGCAACGTATTTAATTGGGGATTTGGGATTGTTGGCGAGCTGATTAAAAAAGTTGGCGCCTTTTCGGTATTATCCGGTGGAGCGGATAGAGAGTCAGTCAAGATGGCAAAATCCATTTTGGCAGGGGATAAGGGCAAACTTGTAATTTATCCAGAAGGAATGTGCTCTGGGGAAAATGATAACTTAGTTCCTTTCATGCCGGGCATTGCTCAAATTGGCTTTTGGGGTCTAGAAGATGCACGTAAGAAAGATCCAAATGCGGATGTAAAAGTTTTACCTGCTTTCGTTAAATATATATTATCCGGAAGTGAAAAGTCACTCTACCAGGAAATAGAATCTTCCATGTCTGCCATTGAGCGCAAACTTAAAATTACCCACGGAAATAAAAACCTACTTCGTAGATTTCTAACCGTAGGTCGAATTCTTTTAGAAGATGCTGAAAGAGAATATGGAATTTCACCGATTACCGACAAAGACTATGACTTTCGAGTAGGTGCGATAAGGCACGCTGCATTGAATCGTGCAGCTGAAAAATTGGGAATTAAATTTGAACCTGACGAAGATGCAATTCATAAAATTAGAGAAGTATTTACTGTGCTAGATGGAATTAATTCTGGACTGGGTAAACAGACTGTAAAAATTTCTAAACATGAATTAGACTTTGTGCAAAAAGATGTAGACCGCGCTTATTTATTTCTAGTGATTAAGCCTGAGTATCTCCTCGCTTATCCGAGCGCAGAGCGTTTTATGGAATGGCTCTATCGATTTGAAAATTTACTATTTGGTGCAACGAAACCCCGCGCTAGAAGAGCGAGAGTTGTGATTGCAAAGCCATTTGGTCTTGCGGAATACTACAACGGGTATAAGGAAAATAAAAAGAAAACAGTTGAGGAGGTAACAGTTCGTTTGCGTAAAGACATTGAAAAGCTTTTAACTGATTGTATCCCTCTTAGTAAACCGATAGTGACTCCATTCGATGTAGGAGACGATGTAAAGGTATAGAATTTTTGCCGTAGATGCAAGTAGGGTTAAATGTAATTATCCTCTACTTTTTATTTGAATACTTAAATAATTCTTCTAGAGAAATTTCGCCATTGAAAATAGTCACTGATTCAGGTGGATAATAGATTTGTTTTTTTCGATATTCATTCCCTTGCGGTTCAGAATACACCTCAAGTCGATTCGCGTTAATATCTAGAATCCAAAAGTTAGCAACCTTAGATTCTGCATAGGTAGATAGTTTTGCAAGATCATACAAGTAGGACGATTTTGCGACTTCCACGACTAGCATTGCGGTAGATGGGTGCTCAAATACAAAGTCTTCAATTTTTCCAGATACAATAGAAATATCCGGTTCTAAATCCGAATTACCAGAAGCAATGGTCTTTTCAGTTCGAATGAATGAATTTACAGGCAATAGGTTAGAAAGAAGTTGGAATAATTTATCAATAAAAAAATTATGAATGCTACTCTTAGGCATTTTAAAAAGTACAACTCCTTCTAATAATTCTGTTCGCTTATCAAAAGAGTATTTCTCTGCCATTTCATAGTATTGTTCTCGCGTAATTCGAAGAATTTGACTTTGTATTTCAGGATTATCTAATATTTGCGAAGTCATGTCTTGATTTTCTTTGTAACAAAGGTTTTTGTCAAGCTAGTTTTTAAACGTTTTCTTTGCGAGAAAACATTGCTTCGATTTCTTTCCAGCCTTTTTCGCGGGCTAATTGGCGGTAATCGTTGACTAGCCGATGGCATTGCATGGCAACTTCAAACATATTAAAATTTTCTTTGCTGATTGCTTTGATTTTTGTGAATCGATTTTTAATTTGGTTAGCGAGGTAGTCTACTTCTTCTCGCCTTACAATTTCATTGGATGTGCTATCGAGTAACTTAGTAATTTCTTTTTCCGAAAAACCCAGTTTTGCTTTTTTCGTTTCTGCCTTAGAAGCCTGGCTTGCTTCCAAAGATGCATTTGCAGCACTATTGATAATTTCTATAATCTTCTCTGGGGTATATTCTTCTTGCATCGAAATTTCCTTTACAGTTTAGTTTTACCTTGCTAGCCAAAATCGTAAACGAAAAAATATTCCACTTTTGTCACCCCCGAAATTTTTTATCGGGGGTCTCAATAAGTTGAGATTCCCGATAAAAGAATTCGGGAATGACATGGAGGAAGTAAATAATCATTTCTGAATTTCCTTGAATACATTTTCGACTTCAGTTGGAACGGAAGTAAAATTCACACGGAATACGACTTTAGGTGATTCGGAAATATTTTTCGTTACCTTGGCGTATAAATCGTTCGCGATCTCTTTTCCGTTTTCGTCAGCTAGGGCTACCTTTACGTTGTTTAATTTTTCAACGGAAATAGGTGCGTCAATCTCTGCTTCTTTTCCATTCATCTTTGTGATATAGCCAACATGCACATCGGTGCTTGCGTGTTTACCGGCGAGGATTGTAAATAGAAACTGTATTTTCTTTTTGATAGGATTCAGAACGACTTCTTTTTTCTCAGGCAAATAGATATTATACTCTCCACCGATTCCACCGACTTCACTGATGATGATTGGATTTTTAACACCCTTGGGCATTACTTCTAATTGATCGTCCACTCGAACAATCGGTCCACAGGCATCAAGAGTTCTTTGGGATACGAATGTTTGTCCGCCGACAGTATACGATTCAATTCTAGAAGTTAGGTTTACATTGCTACCGACTACTCCGTATTTTGTTCTCTTGTGAGATCCAATATTTCCAACTACAATCTCTCCTGTGTTAAGACCAATTCCCATTACTACTTCAGGAAGTCCGTCTTGTCTATTTTTTTCATTCACTAGTTTCATCGCGAGTTGCATTTCGATGGCACAGGCGACGGCGCGTGCAGCATCATCTTCACGTTGAATCGGAGCTCCGAAGATAACAAGGATTGCATCCCCGATAAATTCATCAATCGTACCCTGGTATTTTAAAATTACATCTGTCATTACGTCTAGATAGTTATTAATCATGGTAACGCATTTCTCAGCAGAAAGTCTTTCACTAATTGAGGTAAATCCGCGTAAGTCGGTCATCATAATCGTAACTTCTCTTTTCTCTCCACCGAGAGAAGTCCCTTTAGGAGATTCTAATATGCTAGCAACAACGTCATCCGACAGATAACGACCAAATGTATTTTTAATAAATTCGTTTCGAGCGTTTAAGGCTTTTTTAATTTTATTCAGGATTAAAGCAAGCCCAAGTGCGATACATAAAATCACAATTGATATACCAAGCATTAAATCATTTGTTTCTTTGATTGCACCAATGTAGTCGTCTTCAGGAACAACAAGACCGATAGTCCAATCTTTCTCGAATGTGTCGGGGAATTTTTTATAAGAGGCAATGTATCGTTTGCCGCCCGTCTCAAAGGTAAATTTTGTATCTTTGGTTTCTGAAAAATACTTATAGGAATCTTGAACGATAGGCGGATTTACTTCTAACTCTGCTACTTTTCTAGAGCGAAAATTTCCATCTGGCTCTTTAATCATTGGCTGCGTTTTATCGGGATAAGCCACAAGGTCTCCCTTGCTGTTCACAATAAACGCAATCGCTGTCTTTCCAAATTTTTTATCTTGGATTTCTTTACGTAACTCTTCTAAGAAATTAGAAATTTCAATTAAAGGAATATCGAGTCCAAAAATTCCCATAAGCTCGCCATCGGCACCGTGAACAGGAGCAGAGGCTGTGATGCCTGGAATTTTTCCAGTAGCAAAAATATACACATCGCTCCAAAAAAGTCCCTGCTTTTCCTTTGCTCCAATATACCATGGACGCTTTCTTGGATCATAATCTTCTTGTACAATTTCTTCCTTAATAATTCTTCCACCGTTGTCTCGATATTTCCAGGTGACTTTCGGGTCTTTGTCTTTCTTCGATCTATCAATTGTCTTTGTGGCGATAGTTCCATCTGTCCAGCGTTTTTGCATGAGAAAGTCGCCACGCTCGTTTCCAATATTAAACATAGTGAGCTGTGGATGAAGGATTAAGATATTTATCATCAGGGAATTTAATCCCTGGTTCTCTAAAATCGAATTTGCACCTTCGCCTGCGACTTTAGAAGATAGTTCTGTCATATCGACTGCGGTGAACAGGTAGCTCGTCGTCTTTTGGATGACGCGATTATTGATTTGGTCGATTAAGTCTTCCGTTAGGGAGAGGATTGCTCTCGAGTTTTTGTAGTAGGTAAATGCAGTGACTCCCATGACAGAGAGCACTAGGAAGGTAAGGCTAAAGAAAATGATTTCAAAGCTAGATTGGTTAAATTTCTTTATGATCTTAGATAGAATACCGGGCTTTGATTTTTTAGTTGTAGCACTATTTGTCATGAAATGAGAACTCCTTCCTGAATCAGGAAACTATATTGTATATCGTAAAAAAGAGGTGTATTGGATAGAAATTAACCAGAATAACAATTATGAAATTTCTATAAAAATATTATCTTTTAAGCATTAAGCACTTTCTACTCTTCCGTTTCTCTTTCAACTTAAAAATATTTTTTTGCACTTGTTATGGTAACGAAATTTTTTGATATGGTTAAGCTATTACATTATGCTATACAAATATAGAAAACAAATTATTTCCATACTAGTAGCCATTCCACTTCTTTGGGGAATTTATTTCCTAGTTAAACCTGATACAGATATTCATATTGCTGTAGTCGGTCCGATGTCCGGGAAAGATGCAGCCAATGGAAAATCTTATCTAGAGGGTGTAAAACTCTATGTAAATGCTGTAAATGAGAAAGGTGGAGTAGATGGTAGGAACATTGTAATAGATGTCTATGACGATGAAAACGACAAAGATAAGGCAAAACTAAAAGCAGAAGAGATTGTTAAAAAAAATATAGCTATTGCGGTTATCGGTCATAATAGTAGTTCCTGCTCGATTGCAGCAGGTCCGGTTTATCAAGCGCAAGGAATTCCTGCGATTTCTCCCGCTTCTACCAATCCCAAAGTCACACTTGGCAACGAATGGTATTTTAGAAATATATTTAACGATAACGCACAGGGAAGATTTTTAGCGAACTACACGAAGAAAGTTTTAAAAGAGACGACGTATGCAATCTTACATGATGACAAAGATTACGGCTCGAATCTCGCGAAGGTGTTTGAAGATACTCTTGCGCTTCAGGGAACTTTGCCAAGATATAAATGGAAAATCAAAACCAATAACGGCGAAAATCCAGAGCAAGAAATAATCGCCGTTGTCGAAGATTTAAAGAAGAACGGCTACACAGGATTAATCTTTCTTGCAACCTCTCCTAAAGATGGAGCGAAGTTCATCGAAAAATTTAAAGACGCCGGGTTATCCAACCTAATCCTCGCACCCGACTCTTTTGCGTCTAACGCATTTAAAGAATCTTTTTCTAAGCTCAAAAAAGAAATTCAATCTCCGGGTTATTACACTAACGAGGTAATGGTCACTAGCCCTTTGATCTTTGATAATGCAAATGAGAAGGCGCAGAATTTTAAAGACAAGTATAAAGTAGCCTATAAAGCAGAGCCGGATTGGAGAGCGGCTTATGCATTCGATTCGGCACTCGTACTACTTGACGTGATCCATAAAACAGAACTAAAAGGTGGTAAGGCGCATCTTACAGAAGATAGAATTAAAATTAAAGAAGCATTATCACTCCTTACTAATATTGACGAGGCTGTCGAGGGGGTAACGGGGTATAACTACTATGATGAAAACCGTGATTCTCCTAAACCAATTTCGATTGGGTCATACAAGAATAATGATGTTATCTCCTCACTTATTCAATTACAGGCAGTAAAAAATCTAAAAGAAATTACAAACATTGAAAATTCTCTCAAAGAAGAAAAGATTATCAAGATAGATAATAATTATCTCTACAGAACAAACGTGGTTTATACGGGAATTGAAATCAATGAAATTACAAAACTAGATACATCGACTCTCACCTATATGATGGATTTTTAAATCTGGTTTCGATTTAAAGGTGATATCAAACCAGAACAAATAGAATTTTTAAAAAATATAGAGCCAATAGTTTTAGGTGAACCAGTAGATAAAGATTCTAGCGAACAAATGAACTACAGGGCTTACCATGTAAAAGCAAATTTTAAAGCAGATACATTGCCTGTTCGTTACGAGTTAGGCTATTACGCATTAGGCGTAAACTTTAAACACAAATCTTTGACTCGAAATAATTTGATCTATGTGATTGACGTAATAGGAATGGGATTAAATTCCAAGAAAGGAGATGCCAATAAACGAAAATACCAAAATATTCTAAGTCCCGTAACAGGTTGGTCTATTGCAAATTTCTGGTCTTTTCAAGATACACTCTCGCGTGCTTCTCTCGGCGCTCCCAAGTATCTAAATTCTAGAGACGCAAAAGCAGAATATTCCCGTTTTAATTTAGGCGTTCGTATTCGCAAAAATGAATTTACCATTCGTGGGCTAATACCGGGTAGCCACGCTGGTTTTTATTTAGGGTTTAGTGTGCTTGTGATTTTAGGTATGGGTGTTGCGGGAAGACTTAAGATGTTTCAAAAATACTCTAACTTAAATTGGATAGCGACGACTTTATTTTTATTTTTATTCTTAATCGCCTGTGAGATTGAAGCAGTAGATTACTTACTAGATGATCTAAATACCTATTCTATTAAAATGGTGAC
>JANYCR010000394.1 GCA_025360185.1 Leptospiraceae bacterium
GAAAGAGAATTTGATAAATTGATCTGATTTACGCATGCAAAAGATTTTTTCGTCTGAATCGGAATAGAAATTAAAATCATGAATAGATGTTGTGGTTTCATCCTCGCCGATGAGATAAATGATATTATCCTTTTCGATTGAATCTATAATTTTTAGAAAAAAAGTTTGCGCCTCCAAGTAGCCGTGTTCAGTGAGTTCTGCATAAGTATTTGTGATATAGATTCCCAAATCATCTTCGCGCACATTTTTCTTAAAGAAGCCGAGGACATTTTCTTGCGTTATCTCTTGACCGCGAAATAGCCATTTGCCGCTATCGGTTATGCTAATTTCACTATCGAACTTTCTTGGGGTTATTGTCATTGATCTTCCTGTATCGAAAAGGATAGCCGGTTAGTTTACCCATTTCTTTATGCGTCTCTGTATAGGCTACGGTTACTCCTTCTTGATTTTGTGTATTGATAAGTAAAGGTGGAACTGTTTCTAATGTTTTTTTAAAAATCCAAACTCCATCTATTTTCAAGCGGAACATTTCTTTTTGTAAAGAATGAAGTTCTGATTTCATATCATTTGGACTTACAAAGTTTCGAAATATAACTGTTCCTACCATTTTGAAATCTCGAATTGGCCTGTCGGTTAAAATTTCAACTTCCTCTGATTCGGTCTTCATATAATGTGGATTTTCCTCTGAAAAGTCAGGGTCAGGTATAAAATCAACACTACTTGAACAGTTCCAAAATCCAACAAAAAAAAGAATTAAAGAAAATCGCTTCATGTATATAACATAAGTTTAAATATTCAAAAATCATATACCTTTTTCTTTTGTATTTGGCAAAAAAATGACCAAGGATTATGATTTACAATTTTAAATTCTTTTAAATTGTATATAATATGATAAAGCTTAAAATGAAATATTCATTGCTGCTATGCCTTTTTTTATTTTCTTCCTTAAGTGTTTGTTCCCAATCCAAAGAGCCTCTTTCTATCGAAAAGAAAATTCTGGAAAAAAAAGAGAAAAATTGCACTTATAAAATTCAGTATCCTATTTTAAAACTTGGCAAAGATTCCAAGTATGATGCGAACGTCATACGATCTATTGGCAAAATTCTAATCGATGATTTTACAAAATTAGATACTTATGAAAATGAATATGAATGCAATAAAAAAGATAAAGGCGCACCTCCCTTTAATCTGTCCGGAGGTTTTTCTGTAAAGCTTAAGAATGAATCTATATTGAGTATTCATTCCGATTTTTCTAGTTTTACGGAAGGAAATGCTCATCCCAATAACGTTATGAAAGTTTACAATTTTGATTTAATTACTGGTAAGCAGATTACATTTGAATCCTTATTTAAAAAAGATGCAAAGTATCTTGTCGCTTTACATAAATATATGGCACAGAGTATGTTGAAAGATAAAAGCATTAGCGAAAAAGAAGAATTTATTGCACTGAAGAAAAATAAGTATGATTTTTATCTCACATCGGATGGGATAACATTCATTAACCTTTTCGATGTATATGCCATGCAGTCTGTCAAGGCAAAAGTTCCTTTTGAAAAAATTAAAAAATACTTGGATACCGAAAATACCTTAAAGTTTGTAAAATGAAAAAAGAATCTGTTTTAGATATTTTAATGCTCCCTGGGAGACAAATAAAAACTGAAATCTTAGTTGAAATTCAACAAAATCCGAAACTATACAAAAAAGATTTATTAAAAATTCTTAAGCAGGAAGCGGCTAATCCTCAGAATCCAGCAGCTAGGATTGAATATAATCATTGGCTTTATTCTATGTATTTGCTAGCAGAAGAGAGAGACAAAGATGCGTATTCCCCGATTATCAAATTATTTTCTAGGAAGGGAAATTTTTTAAATCCGTTAACGGGTGATATTGTTTTACAAAACCTTGGACAAATTCTTGCCTCTGTGGCTAATGGTGATATATCGCAAATTATAAAGCTGATAGAGAATACAAATGCCAATGAATATTGTAGGGCGGCAGCAATTGAAGCACTGGTTATTATGGTCGAGATAGGCGAATACACAAGAGAAGAATTGTATCATTATTTCAATGAATTGTTTAAGACTATGGAACGAATACCTATTTTCCCCTGGTCGATTTTGTGTCAGTCTGCAATTTTATTGTATAAAAAATCATTTCTTAAAGAAGTAAAGCAAGCTTTTCATAATCAATTGATTGATGAAATTTTTTTAGATTTGGAAGAAGTCGAGACTTATATTTCTGACCAGGAACTTTCTCAGTTAGCGTTAGTAAAAAAAAAGTATGGAATCATAATTGATGCAATAGCCGCCATAGATTGGTGGGCAAATTTTAAAGAGGATAAAGAGGAAACATGAAATTAAGAGAAAGTAACATTACAAAGTTACAGAAGGAAAATTTTGACGTGATAATTCTAGGTGGAGGGATTAATGGGGCAGTAGCCGCATCTGCATTGTCAGCAAAAGGGGCGAAGGTTGCTTTAATTGATAAAGGAGATTTTGCAGGTTTTACAAGTCAAAATTCTTCTAACCTGGCATGGGGTGGAATTAAGTACATGGAAACGTTTGAGTTTGGTCTTGTTCGTAAACTATGCATGTCAAGAAATAAGCTAATGCGTAATTACCCCTCTACTGTTGAAGAAATACGTTTCTTTACAACAATTACTAAAGGATTTAGACATGGGGTAGTGAAATTATATGCAGGTACTTTATTCTACTGGCTCATGGGAAATTTTTTCACAAAGCCACCAAGGTTTTTAACTAAGGTAAAAATGAATCAAGAAGAAGATATTATCAATTTAGAAAATGCAGTAGGCGGGTTCGAATACTCGGATGCTTATTTACATGATAATGATGCTAGGTTTGTTTTTCTTTTTATTCGTGCTGCTTTAAACTATGGCTGTATTGCGGCTAATTATGTTGAGTCGCAAGGTGCATCGAAAGCAGGCGATGTCTGGAATGTAAAAGCAAAGGATTCTATCAGTGGTAAAACATTTACTATCAGAGGAAAAGTTTTAATCAATGCCTGTGGACCATTCGTAGATGAGCATAACGGGTTGACTAACCAGAAGACCAACCACCGACATGTATTCAGTAAAGGGATTCATTTGATAGTAGAGAGGCTAACCGAAGTTAAGCACATCCTAACTTTTTTTGCGGATGATGGTCGTTTGTTCTTTGTAATTCCTATGGGGAATAGAACTTGCATAGGTACAACAGATACTCAGGTTACTTCTCCTTATGCGGAGGTGACTAAGGAAGATAGAGAATTTGTTTTAGAAAATATCAATAAGCGCATTAAACTAACTCATCCCCTTACAATAAAAGACATTATTGCGGAAAGATGCGGAGTGCGTCCGCTCGTAGTCACTAACACCGGAGATCAAACTGCGGACTGGGTCAAATTATCACGTAAGCATGAAGTGGAAGTAAACAAAGCAGATAAGCATATTAGCATATTCGGTGGCAAGCTTACCGATTGTATTAATGTTGGCGATGAAGTTGCGGAATACACAAAGCAACTTGGAATTGAGTTTCCCTATTTTGATCAAAAATGGTATGGTGAGCCTTCCGAGGAAGTAAAGACTGAATTTTTACACCAGGCAAAACTCATGGGACTTGATGCGATGACTGATCCTGAAGCAAGCGAGCCTTTGTCTAAAAGACTCTGGAGGCGATATGGTTCACAAGCTCTCGGGATACTAGATGATATCCGCGAAAATCCTGAACGTGCTAAAGTCTTAATCGAGGGAACAGAATATATTCGCGCAGAACTCGAAGAAGCTGCTAGAAGAGAAATGATTACGAAACTAGAAGATTTCTTGCGTCGTCGTGCAAAAATTTCATTGGTAGTTAAGAAAGATGATTTAAAAAAATCTGCCGGTCTCAAAGAAGCCTGTAAAATTTTCTTTGGCAGCGAAGCGGATAAAAAATGGAAAGAATATTTTGGGTAGGAAGGCTATTTATGAAAAAATTAATTCAATTAACAATTGGTGTTTTATCTTTATTTACCGCTCTCTATGCAGTAGACTTTATTGAATATAAGGTTGCACAGGGTGATACACTTTCAAAAATTTCAAAGGAATATCTGAGTAATCCCTCTGCATGGAGGGAACTCTTAAAATACAACCAGATTGATAGTCCAAATAAAATCAGACCGGGACTCGTGATTAAGATTCCTGACTATCTTTCTAAAAAGAGAGATAGTCCAAAGCCAGTTGCTATAGCCAGGATTAATACAAAACTGGGAACGGTTAAATATAAAAAGGAAAAGGACATGGAATGGAAGGATGGGAGCAGAGGTCAATTGTTAGAGTCAGATCAAGTTATCCGTACTCTAGAAAAGTCCAACGCAGAGGTAGAATTTTTTGACGACCCGGAAGTAGTGATTCAAGTGAGAGAGAATAGCATCATGAAAATTAAAATGGACAAAGTCAGGGGCGTGGAACTTTCAGAGGGTGAAACCTCTATAAAATTTCTAAATCACAATAAAGACAATAAAGATATTAAGTTTCAAGTTACTACCCCTACCTCCGTGGCAGGTGTTCGCGGAACTGAGTTCAATGTATCCACAGATAGTGACGGTCTGGACAAATATGCATGCAGTCAAGGCTTAATACAAGTATCCGCCGGTGGGGAGACTGTAGAAGTTCCTGCCGGATTTGGCACTACTGTAAAAAAAGGCGAAAAGCCTCAAAAGCCTTTTAAGCTATTAGAAAAGGTTATATTAAAACCCATGAAAGTAAAAGTGGTAGAGGAATAAGTTTTGATAATTCGTGCTTGCCTTTTTTAAAAAATCCTGAAAACTTGCAAAAATCTAGGATGGGCTCATGATTATCGATCAAATAAAAATAGAAATTCGTAATAAGAATTACACCCTAGTTCTTGAGTTAATGGACAAGGTTCCAAACCAAGAAAAGGATGCTGAGTTTTATTTACTTAAAGGGATTTGTTTGCAAGTATCCAATCCCGAGAATTTCAATGTTCCCGACGTTGAGTTGTCACTTCGAAAGGCTGTAGAGCTCGATACGAATTACAAAGATGCAAAATTAGAATTAGCTTATTTTTATTTGAATGTTTTGCATGATCCGTCTTCTGCTAAGAAATACTTTTTAGAAGTTCTTCAAGCAACCCGCGACGACGTGCCGACATCTCTGTCGAGTTTAATGGAAAATACGAAAGAATTAAAAGAAACGAATGCGGCATTTGCAAATACCTTAAAAGTACAAGCGGACATAGTATTATCTAATGATGATACGTTCACATAATCTGCTTAGATTCCTTTTCATAGTCTTTGAATTAGAAAGAGCGGTAAATGAATAGTTACGCTCTCTCTAAAAAATAATAGATTAACCTTTTTTACAAGCTTCGTGCGCTTCTTTGAACTTTGTTTGTGCACTTTCTTTGCATTGTTTATGTTCATCCCCTTTTTTATCTTTGCACTGTTCTACGGCTGTCTTTTTTTCTGCCTTGGCTTTTTCTAGACAAGCCTCTGCTGTCTTACGACATTCTTCTACAGTAGATTTTTTCTTTTCCTTTGCATCAGAAATGCATTTATCTTTTTCTTCTCCCTTTTTATCTTTGCAGGCTTCGCGGTCAGTTTTAAAAGTTTCTTCGGTTTTCTTGACACACTCTAGCTTATCCGCATAAAGGCTAAAAGCGAAAAAGAAAATGCTTACGATTAAACATATTTGTTTCATAGTTCCTCTCTATTGTTTTATAAATTTAAGAATTCTATGCTAGGAATTTTAATCAACGAATATTTATTTTACTTGCCTCAATAAACTTGTAAATTTAATGAGTATTTTAAAATTTACAAGTTTAAGTTTTGAAAGTATACTTATGAAGAAGACAGGTAATCAATAGGGTTATAAATTTACTGAATTTCTTTTAACTTAATTCGATGAGAAAACTCTTGTTTGCCCCCGAGACTAATGATTTTAAAATCTATAAATGGATATTTATCTTCCCAATTAATATCAATCGTTCCAAAATTTTCTTCAACGATAGCTTTCCCGATTCTCTTTGGACTAACTTCCGGATCAATAAATTTGAAAGGCTTATTAAATGAACTTGATGTGAAATCATAAATAGGGTAGGGAGTATTTTCCTTTTCAACACTTAATTCTGACATATGTCTATCACCACTTAGCACAATCACTCGTTTCGCTTTTTTTTCAGCTATTAAATCGAAAAACTTTCTTTTATCAGCAGGGAAATTCCCCCATTTTTCAAAGGGATGAAAGTCATTAACCAATTGAATGCTAGATACTATGATTCGGAGGTCTGCCTCTTTCTCTAGTTCTTCTCCTAACCATTTCCATTGAGCCTCGCCTAATACAGTCGCGCCTGGATCTGTATTAGGAACGTTTCTTTTTATGCCAAAAATTTTTCTCCAATCGCGTTTAAGCTCGGATCTAAAATATCGTGTATCGAGCATAATGACTTGTAGCCGCTTACCTTTAAGTCCAAAATAATAGGAATCATATATTCCGGGTCGTTTCCATCGCGGTGAATCCTTATTTTCCTCAAAGGCTTCTAGAAAAATTTTTTGAGAATTAATTTTATCTTCATATTCAGCACCGGAGTCATTAATACCAAAATCGTGATCGTCCCAGGTATATAACATTCGAGAAATTTTTTTCAGTTCTATGTATTCCTTTCTATTAGTAAGTAGCTGGTAATAATATTTTTTCTCTTCAGCAATATAAGAGTCGTAATAGATGTTATCCCCTAGCCACAAAAATAAATCTGGTTTAGAACTAAGCATTGGCTTCCAAATTTCTTGTGGGTTCCATTGCTCTAGGCAAGAGCCAAAACCCAGTCTTTTGATAATTTGTTTGTTTTCCTCAGCAGAAACTGGGCATGATATAAAAGTAGTTATTAAAAGGGTATAGAAAAGTTTTAAGAATATTTCTTTCATATACTTAGAATTTGAGAATGAAATATTTCTTGCAAGTGGAAAATAAATAAGCCGAGCGATTAACTCGGCTTATTCGTAAAAATTTAGAAGTAGAGAGACAGGTCTCAGACCTGACTCTACAGAATTCTATTCGTACATGCTCTTGATTAGCTTCGCGTATTTATCAGAAATGACATTACGCTTCATTTTGAAAAGATTCGTCAGTTCATCTCCCACTTCCATTGCTTTTGGTAAAAAACGGAAGTCAGAAATCCTTTCAAAGCTTTTAAATCCATTCTGTCCAGAAATAATATCCTTGATTGCTGTCATATAATGCGCACGAAGTTTTTCATTCTTATTTAAATCATCGCCGTAGTTAATGTTCCAGCCTGCGTCTTTCAATTTATCTACTTCTGGCCAAATTAAACAGCTCATGGCTTTTTGATCCTGCCCAACTACAATTACCTGGTTGATATGTGGATGTTCTAACAATAAATTTTCTATCGGAACCGGCTCAACGTTTTCACCACCGAGTAATACGATAGTATCCTTTACTCTTCCTCGAACGGAAAGTGTTCCGTTAAAACTCTTGAATCCTAAGTCACCAGTATTTAACCAACCATTTACAATTGTCTTAGCAGTAGCCTCTGGGTTCTTATAATAGCCTTTCATTACTTGAGGACCTTTTACGTGAATAACACCGAGTTCACCCGTTTTTACTTCTTGTCCTTTGTCATTCAAAACTTTGACCTCTGTCCCAGCAGGTGTAAATCCTACAGTGCCCTGGATGACGCGTCCGAGTGCTCTTACAGAAATTACGGGCGCACATTCTGTCATTCCATATCCTTCGTAAACTGGAATTCCAATTACATTAAAAAATTCGTCTACGTGAGCAGGAAGAGCTCCACCACCGGAAATAGTTCCACGCAATTGACCGCCTAACGCTTCTCTAATTTTTTCAAAAACAATTTTGTCTAGAGCAGTCGAAGGTATAGCAAGATTAGCCGTTGTAATAATGGATTGGACAGTTCTGCCAAGTTTTTCCATTCCTTCTTCTTCTTTAATTTGTAATTCGTTGCCTTGAATATAATCAAGACCTTTCTTGAAATTTTTTCCTACTTCATAGGCAGTGTTGAAAAGTAATTGCCTTATAGGCTCAGATTTTTCTACCTTTGCTTTGATACCAGCATAGAGGTTTTCCCATAATCTAGGAGCAGACGCCATGAATGTTGGCTTTACTTTTACAAAATCATCTCGTAAATCACGAACGTTTGTATAATAGATAGCTGCACCTGAGGCTACCATTGAATAGTCGTTAGCTCTTTCAAAAATATGCCATACAGGAAGAATAGAAAGAACTCGGTCTCCTTTTTTTAATCCTACTAATGGAGGAATTGATATGATATTATAGACCATATTTTTGTGAGTAAGCATGACTCCTTTAGGTAAGCCAGTAGTTCCAGAAGTATAAATAATTGTGAATAAATCTTCTTCCTTAGTTTCCTTTGCTCGCTTTAATAATTCAGATAGTTTTGAAGCACGTAATTCTTTTCCTTTTTCAATAGCATCGTATACATTAATTACGTTATCATATTTAGATTTATAATCTTTATCTAAAACGATTAATTTAGTAACAGAAGTTTTAGGGATAATAGGCATTACACTTTCAAGAAGTTTCTCGTGCTCTACGATACAATACTTGCTTTCACTGTGCTCTAGGATATATTGAATTTCTTGCGGGGTTGAATCAGAGCCACGAGGTACATTGACTGCACCATTAAGTAATACTGCCATATCAGATACAGCCCATTCTACTCGGTTATCAGACATTAAGCCGACTTTTTCGCCGGGCTTTAATCCAATTGACATCAAATAGAGACCAAGATTCTCTCCATTTGTATAGGCATCTCGAAAAGTAACGCCATGAAATTTTTTATTAGTATCTTTTGTGAAGAACGTAGGGACATTTCCCGCATTTGCGTTAATAGAAAAGAACATTTCGTTCAGAGTTTTGTAATTACTCATCTTTTTATTTTCTCCAGTATATATTCAGTTAGTTTTTGCTCGTTTAAGGCAGACGCCCCGCTAAGATTAGCTAAATAACAGATTTATAGGCATTGAAAAAGAAGTTCAAGTTTTTTTCAACCTAAAAAAATCTTTCTTCGATTCTACTGCCAAACTACTTTACACTTTAGCAGGTTTTTTTTAACATTGTAAAAGCAAACAAGAGTTAATGTGGTAAAGAGAAATATAAATATTCTAATGCAGCGTCTCAAATTTTTTGGGCTGCTAATAATAATCCAATTGTTTTCAGTCTCAGTCGATTCGCAAAATGTTATAATACAGGATGAAAATAGCGTTTACCCTCTTGGAAAAGCCGTATTTTATTATGAAGATAGAACTGGTAATAAAAAAATTGAAGACATTGCAAAGATTGAGTTTTCCGATCAATTTATTTTAAGTAAGGAAGATAACCCAAGTTTTGGTTTTCAAGATTCCACTTATTGGATAAAAATTAATGTAGAGAATCGAAGTGTTATTCAAAGCCATTTCTATTTAGAAGAAGCTTTTCCACCAATGGATTTAATTGAATTATTTTTTTTTGAAAATGGTAGCTTTCAAAACATTGCCTTAGGCGACAGGTTTCCTTTTGATGATAGAATTATTAAGCACCGTAACCATGTATTTCCGATCACGCTTCTTCACGGGAATTCTAGAACGTTTTTTTTGAAATTGAAAACGAAGAGTGTTATGGTATTTCGCTTAACGCTATTTGAAGAGAATGCATTTCATATAAAAACAGCAAAGGAGCAGTTTTTTTATGGAATTTTTTATGGAGTTATTCTACTTCTTATCATTATAAATATTTTTTTGTTTTTTTCGCTTAGAGAAAAGGTATATTTTTATTATACACTTTATACTTTCTTTTTAGGAATGTACTTTTATGTTTTTAACGGATTTGCCTACAAACACCTTTGGTCTAATTCTAGTTATTGGAATGATATTGCGAATCCCTTTTTTATGACCTTGACTCTTTTTACTGCAATTAGAACATCTATCCATTTTCTTAAAATCCAAGAATACTCTACGACTATCAGGGATGTTCTGGATGCTCTTTCCCTATTGACATTACTTAATATATTCTTCTTATTTATTTTTCCTTATAAATTTGCTTTCTATTATATTTACATTCTCATCGGTCCTATTGCGACAACTATACTCGTTGGTGCAATCATCAGCCTATTTAGAAAAAATCCTATGGCTAAATTTTTTCTATTGGGTTTCTCAGGGTTTATGGTCTGTGCTATTTTTATTGCTTTGAATAATCTTGGAGTTCTGGCAGGTTATGCATCTCCTGATTTAATGCAAATCGCCTCTACTATAGCAATAATTCTTTTGTCTATCGGCTTAGCATATAGGAATTATATTTTGAAGCAGCAGAATTTAGAAATAGAAACAAGATCAATTCAAATTAATTCGCGATTGAGTAGAATTCAAAGTGAACTAGAAATTTCAAAAAAGATTCATGAATCATTATTACCCTCTACATTGCCAGTTATGAAAAATGCGAGAATTCACGCCAAATACTTGCCATCAAGCGAAATAGGCGGAGATTTTTATGACTTTCATTATTTGGATGGAAAACATATAGGAATTTTTATTGCAGATGTTACAGGGCACGGAGTGCCCGCAGCACTTTTTGCATCTACTGTGAAGTTCTCCTTTTCTCGAGAAATTGAACTCATGAAGGAGCCTTCAAAGTTATTGGCAAATATTAATTCTGCCCTTTTTGAAAAAATAGGTAATAATTTATTATCCGCTGCATATCTTTATTTGGATGTAATCAATCGAAGGATCGTCTATGCGAGTTGTGGTCATCCCCCACTTCTGATTTGGAAGAAGGAGGAAAGGGATTTTATTGAATTAAAGCCACGCGGTCGGCTAATCGGCATTTCCCGCGATATAATTCTGCATGATACAATATATAAATTGGAGGAGGGTGACCGAATCCTTTTTTATACAGACGGACTTATAGAATGCGAAAACTCGATAGGAGTGCCATTTGGTGAGGAAGCTTTATACAAATTTACCACTCAAAATGAAGATTTGAACGCCGAAGATTTTTCTAATTCTCTTGTAAAAAGGTTAAATGAATATTCTTCTACTCCAGGTAAATTTAGCGATGATGTAACTTTTATAATTCTTGATATTTTATAAAGAACGATTTACTATTCGATCTAAAACAATTCCAGTAGCTACGACAACATTAAGCGAAGAGACTTTTCCATGCATAGGAATTTGAAATACAAAGTCCGCATTTTCTAAAAGGATTCTTTTTACTCCTGCTTCTTCGTTTCCCATAATAACCGCGGTTTCGTGTTTTTCTGGCAGCTTATCCCAGTTATCCATTCCTCTATCGCTAGTGGCTACTACCCAGTAGCCGTTTTCTTTTAAAAAGTCAATTGCTTGTCTCAAGTTTATTACTTTAAAAATTTTTAAATGATGAATTGCACCTGAAGACATACGCTCAACTGTGTCGTTGATAGGAGCACTTTCTCTTTCCGAGAGGACAATCGTTGTAAACCCAAAACATTCTGCTGTGCGTAGGATGTTTCCTAGATTTCCTGTGTCCTGAATTCTATCTAGAATTAGAATAGGAAGTTTTTCTTCGGCGACTAATTCTTGTAAACCGCTAAAATCTCCGGAGTAATTAGATTTTTTGCTTTCTTCTCGAAGTAAGATTACACCTTGGTGATTGACTCCATGAAACATTGAGTCTAATTCGCCTGTCGTTAGATAGGTAATCTTTATTCCTTTAGGAATTAGGCTTACTATATCATCTATCAAATCTCTAGAAGGATTTTTTTTTATTAGGACTTCTCTAAAGCCCCATTTGGCTGTTGGCAATCCTTCTTCATGATTTTTTTGAACAAGTTCGGCTACGTTTCGTTTGCCGTAGATGGCGCCCTTGATTACTTTCTTTTCCATTTTACACCTGTTGTGCTATCTTCTAGGATAATTCCTTTTTCTGATAAATCATTTCTAATTAAATCGGCGAGAGCAAAGTCTTTTGTTTTTTTAGCCGCTTGTCTTTTATCTATTAGGCTTTGTATTTCTGAATCAAGAGAATCATCTTTAGATTTTTCGAAATCTAGGATTCCTAAGAGACCATTTATTTTTATAAAATAAGAGAGTAGGTCTGCGATATCATCTTTACTAAGAGCATTCGAATCTAATTTAGAGTTAATAATTTTGATAAATTCGAATATTGTTCCAACTGCTTTGGAAGTATTCAAATCATCTGCGATTGCGTCTAGGAAATCCTTGTAATATGCTTCTGAATAACCATTTTCATTTTTTTGCGTTAAATCAAAATTAACCCCTTCTAAAACACGGGTCAGGGTATTCTGAATTTTAGAGATAGCTTTAGTTGATTCATCAATGGATTTAAGTGAAAAGTTAAGTTTTGTTCTATAATGAGCGGATAATAACAAGTATCGGATAGCTTTCGGGTCATAGCCTTTCGCGATTAAATCTCTTAGTGTATAATAATTTCCCAAACTCTTTGACATTTTTTGATTATCTACGAGTAAGTGTTCGCAGTGCATCCAGAGATTTACAAAATGCTCGTGTGGGTAAGCTCCGCAGGTTTGTGCAATTTCATTTTCATGATGAGGGAATAATAAGTCTATGCCACCAGTGTGAATATCGATTCCAGATGAATAGATTTTTCGAATCATGGCAGAGCATTCCAAGTGCCAACCGGGCCTTCCTTTTCCATATTTTGTTTCCCAAAATTTTTCGCCCTCCAATTTAGGCGACTTCCATAAAACAAAATCTCTTAAATCATCTTTTGTGTATTCATCTGTTTCGTAGCGGGTTCCTGATTTCATTCCATCAATGTCGATTTTGCTTAGCTTTCCATATTGCTTGAAGTTGGCTATTGAGTAGTAAACGCTACCTTCTTTTTCGTAAATTAGATTTTGCTCTTTTAATTTGTCAATCAAGTCCATCATTTCGGGAACTGAATCCGTTGCTTTCGGATAGTGCTCTAATTTCTCAATCTTTAAAGTCTCTAGATCTTCGAAAAATATTTTGATCCATTTAGACGTAAATTCTTCAACGGTAACTTTTTGTTTAATGGACTCAGCTATGATTTTATCTTCGATATCTGTGATATTCATCGTTTGATCTAGTTTATATCCTAAAAGTTTTAGCGATCTTCTTAGAACATCAGTGAATATATAAGAGCGGAAATTTCCGATATGATTAAAGTTATAAACCGTCGGACCGCAGGAGTAAATCTTTACCGCATTTGGATCTTCGGGTTTGAAAACTTCTTTTCTATTTGTATATGAGTTAAATAATTTTACTTCTAACATTTGCAAATTACAGTTTTGTAAAATAGAATTTTACGTAAAGCTATCTTTTGCGGCTTGCATAGTTTGTAGAAGTAAAACGGCGATAGTCATGGGGCCGACTCCACCTGGAACGGGAGTGTAATAAGACGATTTGGATGCTGCGTTTTTTAATTCTATGTCGCCCAGATTTCCAGGGTTGTAACCTGCATCAATTAGAATAACTCCATCTTTTAGCCAGTCAGCCTTTATAAATTCAGGTCTACCAACCGCTCCCACTACAATATCTGCTTTGCGTAAAATTTCGGGAAGATTTTTTGTTTTGGAATGGCAAATGGTTACTGTCGCGTCTTTTTCGAGCAGCATCATCGCCACTGGTTTACCTAAAATTGGAGAGCGACCAACGACTACTGCGTGTTTACCGCTAAGGTTGATTCCATATTCTTCTAGAAGAAGCATAATTCCGTAAGGTGTGCAGGGCTTAAAACTTTTTTCTCCCATAGAAAGCTTTCCGAAAGAGAGGGAGTTTACGCCATCCACATCTTTTTTTTCGGAAATTCTATCGAATGCAAGACGCTCATTTATTTGCTTAGGAACAGGATGTTGGAGTAAAATTCCTGTTATGCTCTTATCGGAATTTAGCTCATCAATTACTCTTAAAAGCTCTTCTGTTGTAGTCGTCTCTGGAAGCTCTACTAGTTTGGATTTCATTCCTAGCTTTTCGCAAGAATTAATTTTCATTTTCACGTAAACTTTAGACGAAGGATCATTTCCAACTAGAATTGTAGCAAGGGTTGGAGTGAAGGAATGTTTTTCTTTCAGTATTTCTATATCAGCTTGGATTCGGGATTTTATTTTTTCGGAAAGTTTTTTTCCATCAAGGATGATTGGTGAACTCATAGTAATTACGATATTACAAAGTCACATTTTTTTGTCGAGCAACGCAGGGTAGAAGGAAATCGAAAATTTTTGAAATAACCCTAGGTGAAATTAGAGATATTTTCTGATCGACTATCTATTTTCATGCTGCACATTTAAGAGAAAGGAGATTTTTAATGAGTCTGGGAATGAGAAGTGCTTTCATGGAGATTCTAGGAAAAAAATCATTTCTTCCCTAAAATTGTAACCTTCAAGTTATTTTTAAATAACTCTTTTGTCTAGCGGTATGTCATCACAATTTTCAGTGCATTCGCTAATTGTAATAATTTCTCCTCCGCATGTTTTAAAGCATTCATTATAATTTATGGTGCAAATATTTGTTCGTCTGCAGTTAAATCCAGAAACGTAAGTTGAATAAGTTCCTTTTTCTTTATAATGACGGTCACGTTCTTCTTCTGCCTTAGACTTGCATTGCTGATATTTAATATCTTCCATTTGCTCGCATAGCTGTTCTGTATTTTTGCATTGAGAGGCGCAGTTTTTTTCAGAATCTTGTATTGGTTGTTTGTATTCGTAACGAGTTCTCCATACTGGATTGCAAAAATTTAAGATTAAAAATAAGAGTGCTACTATAAGAGACTGAAATTTATATTTCCGATAAATTCCGACTAGAAATAAAACTGGAACTAGTTTGTTTGTCATAGGTGACTCCTTAGGTTTTCCATTTTTGCAATACATTATTTTTTCTGAAAGCAAAAAAGGAGTTAAGGGGAGTTTTTTCTAACCAGATTAACCAGTAAAATGAACAGTCTATTTGAGTTATTTAGTGTAGAAAATCTGAATGTATTTGCTGCATCTTGATACAATTTTCGCATTAATAAGAAAAAGTGAATATTTTACTTATTCAAATACAATGTCTTGTATTACAGCGAAAATCACTCGACGACCGGATTATTTCAAAAAACTTTGCTGGGCAAATAAAAACTTTTCATTCTTGAACAATAGAGTTCGGTCACTGAGTGATTGCGACACTTCGATACAAATTTATTGCTGAAACTCATTGTTGCTTCTTTGGGGCGCAACATAATGCAATAAATTCATCAGTGCCCGTTGCAATCGTATCGAAGTGCCCGACTAGAAAAACTTACTAAGCTGCTACAGCAGCCGCTTTAGGAACAATGGAAATCTTTTTTCTTTTCTTATCAAAATATCCAAAAGTTACAATTCCATCCACAAGAGCAAATAGGGTATGGTCACGACCAACGCCTACGTTAACGCCTGCTCTGAAAGTGGTACCTCTTTGTCTCATAAGGATGTTACCTGCTTTTACCCATTGACCACCGGATTTTTTTAATCCTAGTCGCTGTGCGTGTGAATCTCTTCCGTTTTTAGATGAACCGCCACCTTTTTTATGTGCCATTTTAAACTCCTAAGTATTACTTTCTACTAACTGAATTTCTTCAGGGTGCTGCTTAATTAAATTGTGTATGCCTGTCATTATCACTGCAAAGGAAAAATTTGTCTCTTTGTTAGTCTTTGAAACTTCTAGTTCAAGAAATCCTTCTCGGATTGTTTCACGAGAAACATTAGACATAATCTTTAAATGTAAAAATAATGTTTGGACTAAGACCGAAACTGCTGCACAAAGGATATTGTTTCCTTTTTTTCCAAATGAATTTGGTGCATGTCCCTGGCTGATTAGTCCAGTATAATTTCTTTTTTTATCTTTCTTAATTTCTATTATAATCAAAAGCTAAGATTAGTCACTTGAAACTTTTGTAAATCTTGTCTATGACCCCATTGTCTATGGTAATTCTTTCTTCTTTTATATTTGAAACCGTCAATTTTTTCTCCTCTCACGTTTTCTAAAACTTTGAGAGTTACCTTAGCGCCACTTACAGTAGGAGAGCCAATATTGATTTTGTTTTCTTGTGCTGTAAGAAGAATTTGAGCATCAAATTCTGTTCCCACAGGTTTATCAGATTTTTGAGCTAGAAAAACTTGGTCTTTCTGCACTTTGAATTGTTGGTTACTGAGTGAAATAACTGCGTACATATTTTTATCCATTTCTAATTAGTAGTAAATTCCATAATTTATCTTCCTAGCTAGGAGTCAAGACTAAATGTATCGACAGCAAACCTTTATCGAAATTTATGGTAGTCATGGAAATAAGAAATATTTGTATCATAGCGCACGTCGACCATGGTAAGACTACTTTACTAGATGGAATTTTAAAAGAGACAGGTGCAATCACATCAAAAGAAAATCGCGAACGTATGATGGACTCTAATGATTTAGAACAAGAACGTGGAATCACAATTTTAGCGAAAAATACAGCAGTTCAATACAAAGGTACTCGAATCAATATCGTAGACACTCCAGGTCACTCTGACTTCGGGGGAGAAGTAGAGCGTGTATTAAATATGGCTAATTGTTCTTTGATCTTGGTAGACGCATTTGACGGACCAATGCCACAGACCCGCTTCGTGCTTGGTAAAGCACTTCAACTAGGACATAGACCAATTCTTGTAGTAAATAAAGTAGATAGGGATGGAGCAAGACCAAATAAAGTCGTAGATATGGTATTTGATCTATTTCATGATTTAGGAGCGACGGATGAACAAATGGATTTTCCAATTATTTTTTCTTCTGCTAAACTTGGTTGGGCTGTTAATCATATTGAAGAAGCTCCAGGTAAAAATCTAGAGCCACTCTTAGATATGGTGTTAAAACATGTTCCACTTTCTACAGGAGATGTAAAAGCTCCTCTTCAATTCCAAGTAACCAGTCTTGATTATAGTGAATATGTTGGTCGTATCGCAATTGGGAAAATCTATCAGGGAACGATTCGTAAGGGACAAGATATTACTCTTGTAACTATGAAAGACGCAAAGCAAGCAAATTATAAAATTTCAAAACTTTATGGTTTCGAAGGTTTAAAACGTCACGAAATAGAATCTGCAGAAGCAGGGGATATAGTAGCGTTAGCCGGCATTACTGATTTATTTATTGGAGATACTGTTTGTGATCTGAATCAACCATTTCCACTTCCCCCAATTTCTGTAGACGAGCCAACTGTATCCATGTTCTTCATGGTAAACAATTCTCCATTCGTTGGTAAAGAGGGCAAACTCGTGACTACCCGCAATATCCGCGAACGCCTAGATAGAGAGTTGCAGGTAAACGTTGCTATGCGCTTGGAAGAAACGGACGACAAAGACCGCTTTAAAATTTTAGGAAGAGGGGAATTACACCTTTCCATCTTAATTGAAAATATGCGCCGTGAAGGCTATGAATTACAAGTTTCTAAACCAGAAGTAATTTATAGAACTGCGGAAGATGGCTCTAAATTAGAACCTTTTGAAACATTAGTTATGGATATGCCTGATAGATTTACAGGACAAATTATTTCTGAACTCAATCGTCGTAAAGGCGAAATGACTCATATGGATGCTCACGATTCTGGAATTACGCGGATTGAATATATTATTCCTACACGTGGAATGATTGGATTTAGAGGATATTTTATTTCGGAAACTAGAGGCGAAGGCGTATCTACCTCTCGTTTCTTAAAATACGGACAATACAAGGGAGAAATTCCTGGACGTAAAAACGGTGCACTCATTTCTATGGACTCCGGGGATACTACTGCTTATTCTCTCTGGAAAATCCAAGAGCGCGGTGCACTTTTCATTGATCCTGTGGTTTCTGTTTACCCTGGAATGATTATTGGGGAGCACTCAAGAGAAAATGATCTAGAAGTAAATCCATGCAAAGGAAAGAAACTGACTAACGTTCGTGCTAGTGGAACCGACGAAGCAATTCGCTTAGTTCCTCCACGTAAACTTTCTCTAGAACAATCAATTGAATTCTTAGATGATGATGAGCTACTCGAAGTTACCCCCGCATCTCTAAGACTTCGTAAGAAAGTTCTAGATGGGACATTAAGGAAAAGGGTTAGTAAATAACCCCCACAGGGGTTGTGTAAAAACATTCTGTTCGCGGAGAGCATTATGTTTCTTTACTTTTACACAGCCCATCAATACGGTCAAGTTAAGGGAGCGAAGAAAAGAAAGAGATTCATGATAAAATTCTTCGCGAGCTTCGTGTCTGTCGCGGTGAAAAATTCTTAATTGTACAGCATTGAGTGATGCTGGGAGTGCACGTCTCTACTTTTCTATGAATAACATCTACCATTATCCCCATCTTCATCCTGGCGACAAACCAATCGAAACCGTTACCGAATATGAAGCAGCTCTTGCAGAGTATAAAAAATTTGAAGCAACAAGAAGTTCTCTTTCTAAAGAGGAACAGATGGATTTCTGGAAAAAGGAGATGGAGGTTGCTTCGAAGATTATTTTTAGTCGATGCCCAGTAAGTTCTAGTTGCCATTTGCCCCTATTGTAGCAGGAAAGTCTATGCAAATTTGAATTTCGGAGTATTTACTCTTGATGCAAACTTCTGGCTATTAGATTATGACAGTGCAAAAAATGTAAGCCCCGAATCAATTTGCCCTCATTTATTTGCTTTAGACGGAGCGCTAAATTTACAAAATAATCCTCCACCTCCGAAATTAAATGGCTTCAAAATGATGCGATTTAAAATTACAATGGCGGCGGAAGTCCCTTTTGTGAAACCACGAATCTTAAACAAAGACGGTGTAATTGCTGTTATCCACTCAGTTTCTAATGCAGGGAAATATATTGGTTATTCGGTAAGTTATTTTACAAAAGAAAAAATTCCCCAAAGTGATTTCTGTATTGGTTGGGCTAGGCAGGAATATGTAGATCATTTAGATGGAATTTCCAATGCAACTTTTTCTGGAAAAAGAAGTGATAAACAGGATTATGATTTAATTCCTTGGATAAAAAAGGAAAAACTTCTTTGGTTAGAAGAAAATGCGGGTAATATAAGTCTGTCTAAAGAGGAAGAGAATTTTTCGTATTCTAATATTCAAGGTCGAAAGCATCCCTATGTAATTGAGAATGGGATTATCACTGATTTGTCTGATCCTAAAGAGGAGCCTCCTAAAACAGAGATTGAAACTTTTGTGCCGTCGGTTGGGTAATAAATATTTACCGCAGTGATTTTAAAAGAAATATTATCTAACTGCGGATAATGGAGTTTATGCTAAAACCAAAGTTATTTTCTTTGTCGGATCTGGTTTGAAGGCTGCGATTAAGATTGCTAGTATATGAATGTCCATTTT
Source organism: Leptospiraceae bacterium (assembly GCA_025360185.1). Classification (GTDB taxonomy): domain Bacteria; phylum Spirochaetota; class Leptospiria; order Leptospirales; family Leptospiraceae; genus UBA2033. The sequence goes on from JANYCR010000394.1 coordinate 19,345, forward strand.
TTTCTCCTTTTTATTTTCTATTCATAATTGCTTCTAAAGAAATTTCTTCAAAGGCAAGTAAGAATGAGTAGAATAGTTTTAGTAATTCGATAAATTCTTTATTGATTTCGACAGAATTATAACTTGTTAGAATGAGTTCATAATCGACTACTTCTATTGCAAAATTATTTGATGTTAGAATATCTTCGGAAAGACTTTGACGATTTAAAATTTGGGACGCGAGCCTTTCGGAATTACTCTTAAGAAAAAACTTTTCCTCAATCTCCAAATTTTCGCAAATACCGTGCAGCGATCTATCAAAAATTCCGCTCTTAGATTTGTATGCTTTCTTATCTTGAACTAGAAGGTATAAATCGCGCGGGTTATGAATTGGACTTTTTATTTGAAGATACATTCCGGTCTGCGGGTTAGCATCGTAAGCCACTTCCACAGAAATCGGTTTATCGTTTAATCGTCCTCGAATAATTGGTCTACTCTGGGGATCGGAAAGTATTGAAAAAGAGTAGTTATTCTTTGACGCAAATCTTTTCCAATTCTCCCATTTACTATCTTCTTCTGAACTAAAAAGAATCAGAAATAATTTATTTTGTAACATCATGGAAATATATTTCCATATGCATTATTTTAATCAATAATTTTTTGACAAAATCAAATTAATTTCTTAAAAAATTGCAACAGTATAAAGTTAAGCCATTTTCCATCAGGTATTTCTTCCGTTTTTCTAGTAATAAAGCCTACGTGACCACCTGTTTCGGTGAGAATAGGGGTTAGGGAAGGAATTTTTCTCCAGTGAACACTTCTAAATGTATCGGGTGGAATAAGTGGATCATCTTTTGCGTGAATTACAATTCCCTTCGCTTTTATCTTGTGAATATAATGAATGCTGGAATTGGTTCGGTAGTAATCTAGTGCACCTTTGTATCCAAATAGAGGGGCAGTTACCATATCATCGAAATCAAACATTGTTTTCGCTTTATAGGCATGTTCTTTAATTGAATCAGGTGCAGAAAGAATTCCTCTTTTGAATTTATCTTTAAATGAATCTAAAAAAACTTTTCGATAAAAAATTCCAGCTTGCGAATCAATATGCTCACAGGCTCTTTTTAAATCGAGTGGTGGAGATACCGCCGAAAAGAATTTTGAACGCACCGTTCTTTTTTCTCCAAAATATTTAAGTAGAATATTTGCTGAGAGGGAAAATCCGCAGAGTATTATTTTTTTAGAGAAATTATTATATACGTAGTTTTCTATCTGAGCAACGTCATCGGTTTTACCAGCATTGTATCCCTTCTTAGAAAGTCCTTCTCCTCTCCCACAACCTCTCTGGTTAACGCGTATTACTCCGTAGCCCTGCAATAATGCTGCTTCCGCTAGAGATACAACGTAGTGACTATCCGCACTTCCTTCCATTCCATGAAATAAAATTATATAATAACCGTTCCAAGAAATTGCTTTTTTGTTTGATTTGGAAAGCGGCGGGTTATGGTCTAGCCAGAGAAAATCACCGCTTTCATCCTTGGTTCTTAAAATTAATACGTCTGAGTCATATTTAGTTTTTAAATTATTGGTAGGTGGGAATATAGTTGTGAAAATTGTCTGAACATGATTGTTATTTAAAAACTTAGGGGGGTGGAGATTGATTACTTCAGTATTTCCGTCCATTCTTCTGCTTCTTCTTTATTAAAGTATTTTTTTTCTTTCAGGAATTTCAAAAAACTTTTTAGTACTATTTTAGACTTAGTCTGAAGTTCTTCATAGTTTTCAAAATTATCTTCCAAATAAAAATTCAAAAAATCATCTACTTCGTAATGGGTAAAGTCTTCCAATTGAACCCTCTCGGAAGATTCACTTGATTCATCATCATCTTGAAAAAGATGAGAGAGATAATTTAGTATTAATACAATTATCTCTCCATCGTCTCTCTTTGTATGATCTAGATAGAGTCTAAATACAGTTTCTAAATCTTCTTTATTGGACATGAATCGAAGTTGCTAGAGCGTCTACTATGCCGTATTCGATAGCTTCACTTGCTGTCATGTAATAATCTCTATCTGTATCTTGAACAATTTTTTCGTACGGTTGGCTACAAGCTTCCGCCAAAATACGATTTAAAAGCTCTTTTGTCTTTTTAATTTCATTTGCATGAATTCGTATATCTGTTGCTGGTGCGACTATCTGACCGCCAATACTTGGCTGATGAATCATTACCTTTCCATTAGGCCAAATAAATCGTCTCCCTTTTTCGCCAGCGCATAACAATAATGATCCCATTGAAGCTGACATTCCCATACATACTGTTGCGACAGGAGAAGAAATCATTTTCATTGTATCGTATATAGTCATGCCAGCAGTTACAGAACCACCTGGACTATTGATATAAAATGTAATTTCTTTTCCTGGATCAATCATTTCTAGATACATGAGTTTGTTTACAATTTCTTTAGCTGATTCGTCCATCACTGGACCCCAGAGAAAAATTTTTCTGGCATCTAAAAATTTCTTTTGAATAGAGTTTCCGTTTTTAAGTTCTTCTAAGATATTCGGAGCCTTTTCTTCGGTCTCTTTCTCATCTTCTGATTTTAGTAAATTTGTTGGATTCAAGTTCATAACTACCACTTTTTATTATTTGAATTTCATGAAAACACCAATTAAAACTGCACCGGCACCAATAATATAAAAAAACTTAAGCATATTGACTGGTGGCAAGTGTTCTTTGGTGTCCTTTTTCTTGAGATGAGATGATGGCAAGCCAGAGGCAAATAGCCTATCGCTTGATTCACTAGAAATTTCTTCTTTGAATTTTATTACTTTAGAGTCTTCGGAAAGCAAATAGTATTTTCTTGACTCTCTCGCCAATGCAGCCCCATCATCTCGTAAAAATTTTCTTTTCGCTTCTAAATTCATATTTTCAGTTTCTAATCGTTCGACTTCTTCTCGAAGCGTATTTAATCGGCTTTCGAGAGTTCTTCTTTCTAGTATACCATTGGACCCGAGTACAGCAGAGTATAGTATACTAAAAATAGAAATGAGCCCAATAGAAATGGAAATCTGGTTTTTATTTAACATGAAGATTGTAAAAAGTTTTCTTTCCTTTATAGACTGCGCTCGAACCTAATTCTTCTTCAATTCTAAGTAGTTCATTGTATTTGGCAATTCTATCTGTGCGAGAAAGAGAGCCAGTTTTAATTTGTCCTGAATTAGTTGCAACTGCAATATGAGAAATAGTTGTATCCTCTGTTTCGCCGCTTCGATGACTGACTACTGCCGTATAGCCGGCACGCTTAG
>JANYCR010000395.1 GCA_025360185.1 Leptospiraceae bacterium
GTGTTATCCTTTAAAGTGTCATAATCAACAGTAATACAAAATGGAGTTCCGATTTCGTCGTGACGGCGGTAGCGTTTGCCGATAGCCGCTGAATCGTCGTAGTCTACGTACCAATTGCTCATGAGAGAATGATAGATTTCCTTTGCTTTTACATCGAGACCATCTTTTTTCATGAGAGGGAAGATTGCTACTTTTACAGGAGCGACTTTTGATTGAAAACGAAGAACAGTTCTCATTTCATCGCCTTCTAGTTTTTCTTCTGCGTAGGCGTCACTCATTACAGCAAGAAAGAGACGATTTAGTCCAAGTGCTGGCTCTACTACGTATGGAAGATATTTCTTATTAGCCACTTGGTCGTGGTATTTTAAATCTACGCCGGAGAATTTTTCGTGTTGGGTTAAGTCGTAGTCTGTGCGAGAGGCTATTCCCCATAACTCTCCCCAACCAAACGGGAATTTGTATTCAATGTCAGCGGTTCTATCGCTGTAAAAAGAAAGTTCTTCTTTTGCATGTTCCCTGATTCGTAGATTTTCTTTTTTTAAACCTATAACCTCTGTTAGCCACTTCATGCAGTAGTCTACCCAAAAGGTAAACCAATCGCTTTGTGTTCCTGGCTCACAGAAAAATTCCATTTCCATTTGTTCAAATTCTCTAGTTCTAAAGATGAATTGTCTTGCCATAATTTCGTTACGGAAAGATTTTCCAATTTGCGCAATTCCGAACGGAACTTTTTTTCGAGTTGCAGTATAGATATTTTTAAAATTGATAAAAATTCCCTGTGCTGTTTCTGGACGTAGGTAAATATCCATGGAATTATCTTCCGAAGCCCCATGCGATGTTTTAAACATCAAGTTAAAACTTCTAGGCTCTGTGAAAGTTCCGACAGTTCCACAGGAAGGACAGGGATATTTTTCATCGAGGATAACTTGCTGTAAGTCCTTCAAGGTTTTTCCGCTTGCGAACCCGTCGCCTTTTCTTTCTTCCAAGAAATGATCTACCCGAATCCGAGTTTTACATTGTTTACAATCCATAAGTGGATCAGAAAAATTTCCTACGTGTCCCGATGCTTCCCAAACCTTTGGATTTAATAGAATAGAGGAGTCGAGTCCTACTACATCTTCTCGTCTGTGCACAAAGTATTCCCACCAAAGGCGTTTTAAATTATTTAATACTTCAATTCCATAGGGACCGTAATCGAATGTATTGGATAAACCACCATAAATATCAGAGCCCGGAAATACAAAGCCTCGTCTTTTGGAGACTGCTACAATTTGTTTTAATGAATCTTCTCTATCTTTTGCCATCGTCTTTACATACTTTTTTATACTGATTCTAGCATAAAGTTTTTTCTTTTTCGCTTGAAGTGGAAAGCCATTCGTCAAACTAATTAATTATGCAAGATGTTCTACCTCTGGAAGCCAATCCCAGAGAAAATAAAATAAATTCCCTTCAAAAGCTTGTTATCTCTGGACTTTCCTCGTTATGCTGGGCAAGTCCATTCATTGGTCTCGGCGTTTTTTTCCCTATAGGCGTTCTCATTTTATACCAGCAGAACCAAAAACTTCGAACTGCAGCCTTTCAATCTCTATTACTGCAAATATTCATTCAAATATTTTTTTACCCAATGGATCTGTATTCACTTTACAGTTTCGAAACAGAAGCTTTTTTAATGGCATTCAAACAAGAATCTGCCGGTTTATTCTTTCTCTTTTGGTCTTTTGTGGGATTAATTCTATTATTTCTAGAAGCTAGATTTTTAATTCGTAAGCATGGAGAACTCCACCTTTTTAGTTCGCAACGAAAGCGGGATATGACACCATCCATTATGAAAACGAATGCTCGTGTTGATTTCGAATCTGAAGAATGGGCTGAATATCAATACCATAGAGTTGAAAGAGAGAATGAAAATTTTTCTTCCGTTCAAAATTCAATCCCATCTTCTTCTTTACCCAAACAAAAGCATTCTTTTTTTAGAACTTTTGTAACCGTTATCATAGTGTGGATAATTGCTCTTGTCTGGTTTTGTTGTATTAGTTATTTTTTCGCAATGATTAACACTGTGTCCTATACCTACGATGAAACAATGCAAATGCTTGACCAGGTATTCAAAGGGGATTCGGCTCTTTACCTATGGTTTATGACTCTCTTATCCGCAAGTTCTCTTTTCGGTAGGCAGGGGATACTTTCTATTTTGCGAAGACCTTATTTAAGTCTTTACTTACATACTAGGCTTGGAAAATCTCCAACTTCGGATTTTTTTAGTAACACTTATTTAAGAAAAAAAAAGTATGCTCGAGTCCGCGAAAGAATTCTACCAGGCTGGGGTCATATTTATTTGCACAGATACTGGAAAGGATTTCCAATTCTTTTTTCTTTTCTGCTTATTTTCTTTTTTTTAGTAACAAGTCTCGCATTTTATACGGATACAACTTTCGGGTTAAATTTTTTACGTTCGCTTGGATTAAAACCCGGCATGCATGATAAGGAATTTATTCCTGCTACGCAAAATATTGTTTATCCGATCTCACTAGCAATCCTACTTAGTTTCATTTATATTATTGCAAATAACCTTCTCGGTAAGTCACTTAAAATAGATTCAGAGCCAATCACTGATCGCGGTTTACAAAGCGGATTCACTAATAATGTTTATTTGAGTATACTTGCCCATTTGATAATAGTTGCCATTATCCTCATCATCCCGATTTCTATTCAACGTCAGAGTGCCAAGAAAAAAGATATTTCAAAGCAACATTATCAGCCGGAAAAAATGGAATATTATTTTATCGACCCCGATATTCCTGACGAGGTTAAAGATTTAAACGGTGGAGTAATTGCAGGCACAGAAACACCAAGTCAAAAAGATGGTATCAAAATTCCAGATAATGATCCTGCAGACCAGGGAAAAGTAAAAGGATATGTAAAAAGAATTAAGGGCAAAAAACTTCCTCGCACTTATTCCAATTATATTTCTGCACGTATGCGTGGTCCGGAAAATTTCATGGAATATTGGAAACGTGCCCCTCATCCTTACTCTTGCGTTGTGGCTTATACTATCACGACCGATGGAGAGATAGTCGATGTTATCCTAGTAGAAGGTTCAAGCTATCCTGACCAGGATAATCTTACCTTGGAGCTAATCAAGAGTATGTCCCCGGTAATGCCTCCCCCTAATGTAAAAGGTGATGTGCGGGTAACAGAGCTTTTCTGGAATGGCTCCATTGATCCGGATGCTATGCCAACCCCACTTCAAAAAGATATGGTTCTGCATTTTGATGGGCGCTTTATGGAAGAGGATTTTTAATATGCTACATCTTCTTTCTGAATTAAATACAATGAGCGTTATATTAGCATTTGGCTCTATTCTACCATGGGCTTTTTTTCTATATGTCTTACACCCTGGAACTACAAGTAGAAAATTACTCCTCGCATTCTTAGCACTTTGTCTTGGAATACTCTCCACAAAAGTAATTCTTTCTTTGCATCCGATCATCTGGCCTGAAGTGGATTTTAAACCAAAGAAAAATGTTACAATGCTTAGCCAAACTGTCTACATTTCTTTTATCCAAGCAGGTATGATGGAAGAAACATTTAAAGAACTATTTATTATAGTGATGGGGCTCTTATTTGCCTTTAACCGCACTTTGAAAACATGGACTAAAGATATTGTATTAATCGGTGGATTTGTTGCCTTTGGATTTTCCTTAATCGAAAATTATGTTTATATAAGTAAAGACACGACAAAAATATTCGATATGTTTGTGGGAAGAACAGTGTTTTCCTCTAATATCCATTTACTCATTAACGTATGCTTTTCCTTATTCCTTTTGAAAAGCAATGAACAAAGTAAACTTAGCGACAAACTCATATTAATCGCTTATGGATATGTACTTGCAATTTTTCAACACGGTGTTGTAGACTTCTTCCTGTTACCCGGTTCCCGATTTGGTAGCTGGCTCTCTACAGCAATGTTTGTTGGTATCTGGGTTTGGGTAGTTCGGGATATGCGGAAATACGTTTACCAAGAGACATGAAAACAGAATTAGAAATCGTTGAGGATGTTTCACAAAAACTTGAATCATTAGGGATTTTGTATATGCTCACTGGTTCAATGGCAATGAATTATTATGCAGTTCCTCGAATGACAAGAGATATAGATTTGGTGATTGAAATTCTTGAAAAAAATATCCCAGCGATAGTGAATTTATTCGAAAAAGAATATTATATTGATCCTGATGCAATTCTATTGGCAATTCAATCAGAAAAATTATTCAATGCAATCCATGAAGAATCATTTATTAAAATAGATTTTATTATCAGAAAGAATAATACTTATCGCCTAGAAGAATTTTCAAGGAGACAAAAAATCAGTTTCGGAAATTTTGAGACTTATATTGTTAGCAAAGAAGATTTAATCTTATCTAAATTACTTTGGTCTAAATCTTCTAAATCAGATTTGCAGAAACGAGATATTAAAAATCTTATCAGTTCAGGCTACGACAAATTATATCTAAAAGAAAAAGCAGATAATCTTTCTATAAAAGACTGGTTAGAGGAAATAGAAAATGAATGATACTTCCCCTGAAATTCAAAAAAGATTAACAGAAAAATACATGAGCCTTTCGGGGTTTGAAAGAGTTCAAATAGGAAGTTCAATGTTTGAATCTGCGAAAAAAATCGCTGAATATTCTTTGCCAAAAGATTTATCTGAAAAAGAAAAAAAGATTCAACTATTTCTTCGATTTTATGGACATGAATTTTCAGAAATAGAAAAGAAAAAAATAATCACTCGATTGATTAAAAATTCGAACGAATAACAAGTGTTTGGCGATATATAGGAAATTATGAAAAAGTTTTTAGGAATTGATGTAGGTGGTGGAAGTATTCGGGGAACGGTGGTTGATAAAGAAGGAAACTCTTTTTTTGATTACAGTATTCCAACAGAATCAAATGCAACAAATAAAGAATTTTTAGAATCCATCGGTGATGTCGTCAAACACTGTTTAGCCGCAACAACCGTTGACGCGATCGGAATAGGTACTCCAGGTCCGATAGACATTGACACTGGAGTCTTAATTTCTTCAGCTAATTTAAAAAACCTTTCCAATCTAGAACTTGTTTCTTATGTTAAAGAAAAATTTCATCTACCGGTATACTTTAACAATGACGCTAATTGTGCGAGTCTCGGCGAATACTACTTTGGCGCAGGAAAGCATGCTAAGAGCCTTGTGGTATTTACACTTGGAACCGGACTTGGTTGTGGTTGGGTGGTAAATGGAAAAATTTTCAATGGCTACAAGGGAAACGGAATGGAAGCTGGACATTTGACTGTAGTTAAAGACGGAGCGCTTTGCGGTTGCGGACAAAGGGGTTGCATGGAAGCATACTTTAGCACGAAAGGATTGTTAGCGCGTTACAGTGATTTAACGCAACTTGAAATTACGAATGCAAAGGATTTCTTTAAACTAGTTTCTGAAAACGACAAGGCTGCGATTCAAATTTTAGATTTTGCAGTATCTGTATTCGCCGAAGGAATTCGAAATGTTGTCCATCTAGTCAATCCAGATAGAATCGTTTTTGTAGGAGGAATTACAGCTTCTTACGATTTATTTGGAAAAAGTCTTGAAGAAAAAGCGAAGAAGATTATTTTTCCTGTATTAGCAAATTATTTAGAATTTAAAGTAGGAAGTAGTGTTGCTGGTAGTTTCGGTGCTGCGGCATTAGCTTTTCAACATTTCGAACCATAAACTTTATCTGGAGAATCTATGAGCGTTTGTATTTTTTGTAAAATTGTAGAGAAGATGATGCCGGCAAATATTGTCCATGAAAGCGACAACTGCGTTGCATTCATGGATATAAATCCTGTGGCTCCCAATCATCTATTATTCATCCCCAAAAAACATATTGAGTCCGTCGATAAAATGACTGAAGCCGATTCCTTGCTGATAGGAAAAATTATCTTTGAAATGACTGAGTATGCAAAGGCAAATAATTTTTCCAACGGTGGGTATCGCATTGTGAACAATACTGGTGCCGATGCAGGACAAACGGTCTTTCATATTCACTTTCATTTACTCGCTGGAAGAAAAATGGAATGGCCTCCGGGTTAATTTATTCTTGCTTGCCTGAATTTACTGTCTTGAAAACTTATCTAACATGAAGAAATTATTCATAGGAATATTAGTTAGCGTTATCTTTGTAGGCATTATCGCCTTGAAGTTTGATTTCAGAGCCGAATTCTCTAAAATAGGAGACAAAATTTCTTACGTTTATTTAATCCCAATTACTGTAACACAACTAATAGGACTTGTGATATTTTCTTTTCGTTGGAGATTATTACTCGAAAAAAAAATCAATGCAAAACATGCGATTTCTTCTTCTTTTATCGGCTATGCGGCTAATATGGTTTTACCAGCAAGAGGCGGAGATCTTTTTAGAGTATTTTATTGCAGATCAGAAACAGATGTGCAATACTTTCACTTACTCTCAAAACTTTTTATAGAAAAGGTAATTGATTTTATTTTTGTGATTATGACAGGGATTATTTCTTTTTTCATCATTGGCTTAAACAATCCCGCCCAGCAAAACTATACTGTGTTTACCGTATCCGGTTTAATCATTACTGGCATTTTGTTTTCACTATATTTAATCCGTTTTCAAAATGAATTCATTCAATTAGTATCTACTAAAATTTTTACAATTGCTAAAAAAGAAAAATTTTACAAAGAGCATATCGAAGCTCATTTGATTGATCTAAAAGATTTTTTACAAATTAAGAAATTCATTTACCCAATGCTTCTAACATTGTTTTCTTGGTTCTTTTATTTTTCTAACTATTATTTCGTCAACGTTATGTTAGGCGGAGATTTATCTTATGTAGAAATTGTATTTTTGCTTTTTTGTGGCGCAATGAGTTTGGCATTACCCTCTGCTCCATCTGGCATAGGAGTATTTCATGCTTCTATTATTTCCGGATTTCTACTCATTGGAAAAGACTCGAGCTACGGCTTGTTATATGCAACTTCACTTCACTTACTTTCTTTTATCAACATCACTTTCGCAGGGCTTATCTTTTACATCTACTGGACTTATCGAAGACGACATGGGAAGCCTGTAGAGTCTGTGTAAGAATGATTTGCCATAGTTCGACTATGCTCACTACAGGCGCCGGCACTGGAGACACGGAGAGTTTTGAAATGTCAGGCAAGTGGTTAATATTCATTAGCCTAATATTAGTTTTTCTAGGTAATTGTTTTAAAAATAAACTTATTCCTGGTTCGGAAAATTGGAGTGAACATCAAGGCTACATGAATTGGCGTAATGCTAAAACGAAATGTGAAAGTATCGGTATGCGACTACCGACACGAAAAGAATAAGAAGAGGCATATGCAGCCGGTATCACAAAAGCATGGGAAAAAGAATTCGGTAAAATTCGTTAGCTATAAATTTTTTAATTTAAGAAAGTTGTGAGATAATACTCATTCACCTCTACTTTTGAGAAATTGGTAAATTGCTAAGAAAGAAGTTGTAAATGAAAAAATAATGGCAATTGTCTCGATTAACGTTTTGTATTCTTGATAAGTATATAAGAGTCCAAATGCGCATCCTAGGATCATGCATCCTAATAAAACTAATAAGGAACCTGAATTCATTTCTTTAAAAGTTTTTCCATATTTTTAGTAACTCGCTCAGAAATCATTATACTTGCACCAACGACAATAAAATAAATCCCACAAGTAATAATAACAATCATACTAATTATAAATGTTATACTCATATTTTCCCCTTTGAAATATTATATCTTAAATGAGATTAGTTGTAAAGATAAAAAGTTAGTAAGTTAAAGTGAAATTAATTTCTATCAAGGCTCGCGTTAGCGATCGAATGGGGTCATGTTTTTTCGGTCACTGAGTAGATGCTTCCTAGCTTCGTATCGAAGTGTGAAAAAACATGACCGAAATGAGAGCGCGGCGGCTGTTTACAAAAACGTAGAGACGCGATTAATCGCGTCTCTACCCTAAAGAATGCGCCGCAACGCCCCGAAGATTATTTTCCGGAAGCTGCTTCTTTAGTAACGTAAGCTGCGATTTCGTTCTTTTGAATTTGTGTAGTTCCTTCAAAGATACAAAGAATCTTAGCATCACGCATTAGCTTTTCAACTGGGTATTCTTTGGTGTAACCGTAACCACCGTAAATTTGAACTGCGTCTAACGCACATTTCATTGCACCTTCTGAGGTAAATGCCTTGGCGATAGCGGAGTATTTTGCTAGGTTAGGATCGTTTGCGTCAGACATGCGAGCAGCACGATATGTAATCTCACGACCAACTTCTACAGTGATTGACATATCGGCTAACATGTGTTGCACCGCTTGGAAGGTTCCAATCTTTTGACCGAATTGTTCTCTCTCTCTAGAATACTTTGCAGCATAATCAAGAGCAGCTTGACCAACGCCAACACCCATCGCAGCAACATAAGGACGAGAAGCGTTTAATGTGAGTAATGCGTAAACAAAACCCATGTTCTCGCGACCGATCATGTTCTCTGCGGGAACAGCACAATCTTCGAAGATGATTTGTCTGGTGTCAGAGGCACGAATGCCTAGTTTGTCTTCTTTTTTTCCTACGATAAGACCTGGAGTATCGCGAGGAACATAGAAGCAGCTAACACCACGAGTACCACGGTTTTTATCGGTGTAGGCAAATACGGTGTATGCGTCAGCACTTCCACCACCGGTAATCCATTGTTTTGCCCCGTTGATGACATATTTATCGCCTTTTTTTTCGGCTTTGGTTGTCATTCCAGGAACATCAGAACCAGCACCTGGCTCAGATAGACAAAAAGAAATTCCATGGTCACCAGAGATTACAGGCTCAAGCCATTTTTTCTTTTGAGCATCGGTTCCACCTTTTAGAATTGGTAATTGTCCAAGACCAGTGTAACCAAAACAAAGCGCAATACCAAGGCAACCACGACTCATTTCTTCAGTAATTAAACACTGTTCAACAGAACCATAACCCATTCCGCCAAATTCTTCGGGGATAGTAAGACCGTTGATACCAAGTTCTTTTCTCATTCTTGTAATGAGTTCTTTAGGATGTTCATTCTTCTCATCGTAAATATGTGCGACGGGCGTAATTTCTTTTCTTGTGAAATCTCTCACTAAATCTCTGATTTGGATTTGATCTTCTGTAAAAGCTTGATACATATTTTTATTCCCTTGTAATTGGTAGTTTTATTATAGTTTCTAAATCTGACTCATTGGTCATAAACTTTTCCTATTATTTTTAATTAGGATTTTAAATCAAACTTATTATTTTCTGTCTTAGACAAGTCGGTTCAGTTTTGTTAAAAATGCTTTCATGTTTATGATGTAAACTTCCTATTGCGGTTTGCAATTTGGGGATTTTTGCCACGGAGGCATGGAGTGTTTGTGGTTGTCGATACACAATTACTAAATACAACGTCATAACATTTCGGTTAGTCTTTGGCTTTACTCATTGGCTAATCGAACGATGATCGAAGGCTGAACGAACTCTGGTAGTTTTTTTACAATCTTCTAATGCAACCCAAATGTAACGCTTGTATTTCTTTGGAGTAAAAGTTCATTTGGAAAAATGAAACTGATTTGTTTATTTGTGATTCTTATTTTATGCACGCACTGTCATAAAGATTCTTTACCCCAAACACAGCCACTGAATATAAAACAAAACTATTTTGTAAATTCAGATTCTGGACTAAAGCTTAGAGCTATGCCCGATCAAAAATCTAATTCTCTCCAAACCATTTTTAATGGAGAAGAAGTTCTAATCCTAGAGGAATTAAAGGAAAAAGTTTTAATCGATAAAATAGAAAACAATTGGGCAAAAATACAATATCGGGATAAAATTGGCTGGGCGTTTAAAGGGTATTTGTCGCAAGAAAATCCTTATGTAGGTAAATATGAAATGGAAGATGCTAAATATGAAGAATGCTCTGGCTCTAAATACTTTTACGTTAACGAATTTCAAACATGGAAAGAAATATTTTTTATTGGAGGCGATGAAGGGTGTGGTTACACAGACATAGAAGGAGCCTGGTATTTACAAAAAAATAAACTATATGCGGTTAATAAAAAGTATGCGTTTAAAGAAAATTTCATGAATAGATGGGCTAACGGAAAAATAGGGAGTTGTTAAATTTTCTAATATAGAATATCTTGGAATCTTACTGATAGATTTACTTTCTAAAATTGGAAGTTCTTTTAACACTACTTCTTCTTGGGTGAGGCTATAAGGAACTTCTTCATTAATTTTTCTAAACTCTAAGTAACTCATTTCAGGTAAAGCAGATATAATAAATCCCGTTCGCTTTTTATAACTTGTCTTTGACCAATAAAAATTAGTGTCACTTTCGCTTTCAGCACCATCCAAATACAATCTAGTTCCCTGCGGAATAACTGTTCGCTTCGACTTTAAATCGAATTGTTTTTCATAAAGTAAAATTCCATTCGGGTTAGTCACAATAATATACGAATCAGCCTGTTCCTCTACGGTCGAAGTCTCGTCTGTTTCATCGAGTGCATGGATTTCTTCGAGCTTACAGGATGAAACGCTGAGTAATAAAAATATACCAACAAAAATCGATTTCGGATAATTCATAATTGCCTCTCAATGGTTTCAATAGAATGAAATTGGAAAGAGCATTGTCAAGGGATTTTTTATCACTTGTAGTTCTCGACAGGCTCGAACTGACGTATTTACACTACCGCATAAGATTAAGTTAAACGAGCGTAAATCTCGACATCCTTTATCCTCCCTTCGCTCCAAGCATTCGCGACCAACACCTTCGCCTGTTCATCTGTGTCCATAGCCCTGGCGCGTGGTATTCTTTAAAATTTCATTAAGTATTTTAATTGACATTTTCGTATATTCAAATACATAATATATTTATGTATTCAGACATGCAAAGACGGGAGTTCTTTCACTTCGTTTTCCTGGAAAGATTTTTGAAAGCAACTGACCCTGGACTTTATTCAGTGAAAGGTGGGGTAAATCTACGCTTTTTTCTAAAGAGTCCTCGGTATTCGGAAGATATGGACTTAGATGTATTTGGGGGTGGAGTAGAAACTTTAAAGAAAAATGGGTATAAAATTTTAGAAGATGTTTCGTTTCATAAATATCTTGCGGCATACGGAATCACTGGCGTGGAAATAGGAGATAAGGACAAAGCAAAACATACTGATACAGTGCAGAGATTTAAAGTAAATTTAAAAACTTTATCCGGTGTAAAGCTTCCGACAAAAGTAGAATTTTCTAGAAGAAAGTCAGAAAAGAATTTCGTGAAAATGGAAAAAGTAGATTCGGGAATTGCCAAGACTTATAACAAAATAGGATTTCTTTGCCCACATTATCCGGCAGATGCAGCAGCATTGCAAAAGATTCAAGCTCTTGCCGGGAGATCGGAAACGCAGGCACGGGATTTATTTGATTTGGATATTTTACACTTTGAGAATCAATTGAATCAGAGGCTTATTCAAAGTAGCCTCACTTCAGACTTATTAAATACTGCAATTAGTAAAGCGGAAACTATTTCCTATGAAGATTTCAAAGGACAGGTCTTTGAGTATATTTTAGAAGAGAAACGGGATTTGTATTCGGGGAAAAAGAACTGGGAAAAGTTAAGCTCTAGAGTTTTAGGATTTCTAAATGAATTTACATAAATATAAAATACTACAATCCTCACCCATTTTTACCACGCGGGACTATGCAATTCAAACAGGAATTTCAAATAGTGCGGCGGCGAGATTACTCATGCATATTACTCCTGAGAAAGAAGTAATTCGTGTGACTCGCGGCTTATGGGTGTATGCCAAAGAAAATGAAGTGCATCCATTTTCTCTTACCCCTTATCTTTTAGGAAACGAACATGGATATATATCGCTATTAACCGCTCTGCATATTCATGGAATCATATCCCAAATCCCAACTCGAACCCAAGTTGTTACAACCGCTCATTCTAGAGTTGTAAAAACAAAACTAAGTGTGTTTGAATTTTTTCAAATGAAGCCTGAGATGATGCTCGATGGAGTAGTCTGGTCGGATACTAAGCTTCCATTTCGAATGGCTACTCCCGAGAAGGCGCTTTTAGATGTTTTCTATTTAAGCACACGAAAAGGAAAACGATTTTCGTCTCTACCTGAATTGGATTTAAAGGAATCCGGATTTAAGAAAAAGGTATTTTTGAGATTACTAAAAAATCAAAATTTTCCAATCCCTATTCACCAAGCTATCATGAAACGATTTGAAAAAATTTACGAGTAACAAGCCAAACAAATTCTACCATTTTTTCTTTTTGAGAATTGTAAAGAGAATAACAGAGATTACTCCCCCCATTACAAAACCCAAAACTCCCATTCCCAATAATATAAAACCTAGGACAACCCCACCGGTTGGCTCACTACCGAAATCGACAGTCAGAAAGGCTCCAAGGATTACTGCAAGAAATCCAATGATAGAGCCGCCCAATATAAAAATAATTAAACCTTTCAAAAACTCCATCTTACACAATCTTTCTAAACCGAATGTAAAAGTCTGAATAACCACGATTAGCCCAGAAGCGGACAGCATCACGGTTATCAGTAAGAGCACGAAGCTCAATGACTGGAATCTTTTTTTTCTTAGCCCACGATTCGGTATGATCAAGAAGAGCATTCATATATCCTTTTTTCATGCGACCGCGCTTAGTAACTGCAAGATCGATGTAGAGAATTTTTTCTTCTTCGAGATGAGGGCGCTCTTCTGTTCTTGCGATCAAAAGCGATACAAGTTCTTTATCTATGATGACTCCGGCAAATATTATTTTGCCGGTGCCCTGGAGTTTGAGATAAATATCTACCATCTTTGCAGCAGCCCGCGGTTTCACTTTGAATACCCCATCGAGTTTCATGGCGTTGAGCTGGCGAAAAAATTGATTTACAAGTTCAATCGCCTGTATTCTAAAACTAGCGTCGATATTGATAATGTCAAATTGTGTTTGCATAAATTCAGTCTAATTTGTCTAATCCTTAAAAGAAAAGGAAACCTCATTTGAATGTAAACCAATTTTTATCCTGCCTTACAAATCTGGAAAAAACGCGCAATTTTAATGTATTTAAGGAATATTCCTTAGATGAATTTCAATCAATACTAAATAGTTTTGGTTTACTAAAAAGAGGTCATAATGTAATTCGAATTTCCCTCGTTGGGACTAATGGCAAAGGCTCGACTGCTTATTTTTTGAGCCAATTATTTCTGATATTGCAAAACTTTTCTCCTGTCGGACTTTATACTTCTCCTCATTTGGTAACACAAAATGAGCGGATTCAGCTAAATGGAGTAATGATTTCCGATGAATGGATGGATGATAAATTAAATTCTTTTTCTAAAGAAGAGTTAGAGAAATTAAAAACACTTTCTTATTTCGAATTTTTTACACTCCTCGCCATTCTATATTTTAAGGATAATGCCTGTAAGACGGAAATCTATGAAGCCGGGCTCGGTGGTAGGCTCGATGCAACGAAATTAGTAAACCCTGAGATTGTTGTTCTAACTAAAATTAGTTTGGATCACACAGAAATTTTAGGAGATACAGAAGAAAAAATTCTCTTAGAAAAATTACAAATTGTAGGAACCAATACAAAGCTCCTGTTTACTTTTATGCAAGAAGAAAATATAAATAGAAAAGTAGAAAATTTTTGTAGAGAAAAAAATATTGAACTAATTGTTTATCCACATTTAGTTGAAAAAGACTATCTTTCGTTTAATAAAGAGTTTGCGTTTTTTATTGTAAATCATATTTTAACAAAAAAATCCCAAGTTAATATGAGTAGAGATACACTCGACAATATTCAAAACATTCCGGGGCGAATGCAAGTTTTGCGCAAGGATCCGGTTTTAGTATTTGACGTAGGGCATAATCCGTCTGCCATTCAGTTTATTTTACAATCGCTAAAAACACTTTACCCGCATGAGAAGTATTGGAATATTTACTTTGGATCTCTAAAGGATAAAGATTCAAAAAAGATTCTAGAGATTCTAGTCAATGAACCAATCGCCCAAAAAATTTTTCAAGTTGTAGGGGCAAATTGGAATACAGAAAGTATTTTACATTCTAAAATTTCGCGGATCGCCGAAGAAGAATTAGCCCCGTCTCGAATTGAGTCTGCTAGTTTAGTTTTAGGAAGTTTTAGATTGTACAATCAAGTGAAACAAAATGAATTTTAGTATTTCCCTTTTCTTCATCCATCTATCAACCTGGATTTTCTTATATATTTTCCCATTGCTATTAGCCTTTCTGATTATATTTCTGGTAGGGTTTTTCTTTCGGCATATTATTTTTGCGAACCGAGGAAATTCTATTCGTCATAAAAAAACTTTATCGTATGCAGAAAAGCGTGCATCCATTGAAGATTTCAGTATAAGGATTGAATTTATTTTTAAGGCATTCTTTTATGGTTTAATTATTTCGGCAGTTGTACTATCTATTTATTTATGGCTCTATGAATTTTAAAAAGGAGGATTTGAAATGGCAATTTCAGAACTACAAGGCAAAACTGTTCCAGTAAAACTCTGGACAAAGTTAGAAGACGTTGAGTCGCAAGCTTTGACTCAATTAAAAAATATTGCAAGCCTACCATGGGTTTTCCGGCATGTCGCTGTTATGCCCGACGTTCATTTTGGAATTGGCGCGACCGTTGGATCTGTCATTGCAATGAAAGATGCCATTAGCCCCGCAGCCGTTGGAGTTGACATTGGCTGTGGAATGGGCGCAATTCGAACCAACTTAAAAGCGGATGCGTTACCCGATAGCCTAGTCGAAATTAGAAATAAAATCGAACAGAAAATTCCAGTCGGGTTTAACGAGCACAAACAACCCAAAATCCAAAGTAGGACAAACTCATTGTTTGCCGAATTTCGCTCTTTACATCCCAAGGTAATGAAGCTCGAATCAAAAGCAATTTATCAATGTGGAACTCTTGGCGGCGGCAATCACTTCATAGAACTCTGTTTGGATACGGAAAATACTATTTGGATGATGCTTCACTCTGGATCGCGTAATATCGGTAAGACGCTCGCCGAAATTCATATTAGCACGGCTAAGAAATTATCGCATAATACCTATTTGCCTGATAGAGACCTTGCAGTGTTTCTTGCCAATACTCCCGAAATGGAAGCTTATAGAAGAGATTTATTCTGGGCGCAGAGATATGCACTTCTCAACCGACAGACTATGTTTGAAATCTATAAGACGATTCTAAAAGGATTCTTTCCAGAAATCAAATTTGAAGAGCCAATTCTTTGTCACCACAATTATGTTTCGGAAGAGACTCATTTCGGAGAAGATGTAATTGTTACGCGCAAAGGAGCTATTTCTGCGCGTGAAGGTGAATGGGGTATTATCCCCGGCTCTATGGGAACAAAGTCTTATATCGTGCGTGGTCTTGGAAATCCAGAATCGTTTCACTCCGCCTCTCACGGTGCAGGAAGACGAATGAGTCGCACACAGGCTAAGAAGAATTATTCACTACAAGACTTAGAAGCTCAAACCTCAGGTGTAGAATGCAGAAAAGATGGAGGAGTTCTAGATGAAATTCCAGGAGCTTATAAAAACATTGATGAAGTAATCCAAAATCAAAAGGATTTAGTCAAAGTAGAATTCGAGTTAAAACAAATTCTTTGTGTGAAGGGGTAAGATGAAGAAGCGAATTTTGGCAATCTTAGTTACAATATTCATTTCATTTTTATCGAGTGAAGTATATACAATTATAAGTCCTGGTGCTAAGCCAATTAAGAAGCCGATTGTAACTAAGAAAACAAATTGCTGTCCTTTAAATGCAACCGAGCAAGACAACGTGAGGCTAATTAAACTTTGCCAAACGAAGAATTCAACGTTAATTTATATGCATTTAGAAAATACTGCGAATGCTTGCTCTTATGTTGATAGAATTAGCTTAGTAGATGATAAAGGCAAAGATTATAAACCAATTACGATACATGGAATCAACAACTGCCCTAAAGCAAATTTAATTCAGGGGCATACTCTTTTTTCCTGGGAATTCGAAAAAATTGATAAAAATACAATTTCAATTAACATTGAAGAAGATACGACAGCACCAAACCCAACAAGCGGCGCATGGAATTGGTGGGTATGGAAAGATGTAACAGTCGGACATTGCAAATTATAGTAGGAGACCATAATGAAGCGCATAATGATAATTATATTCACTCTATCAATAACAGCTCTTTATGCTAAAATCAAGGCACAACCAAGCGTTAAACCAAATATAGCCCCTGAGAAAAAAATAAAATGCTGCTCTATTCAAAGAACTTTTAAAAATAAAATTAATATTACACAAATCTGTAGCAAAGAAGACGTTACCCAAATAGAGCTACAGGTTGTTATCCCCTACACGATGTGCTCAAACCTGAATGATATTGGACTCACAGATGAAAATGGAAAATCCTACAAGGCGATAGGAATGAAAGATATTCCATCCTGTCCGGAGATTTTACAAGTGAGTCCTGGATACAAATTCTATTGGAATTTTGAAAAATTAGATAAAGGAATTTCCAATTTAAATCTAACAGAAAATAAAAATAAAAATTTGCCGCCGACGTTTCCAAACTGGGAATTCTGGTATTGGAATGACATAACAGTAAGTCATTGTAAGTTTTAAAGGAGTTGCCATGAAAAGAGTATTATTACTATTAGCCGTTTTTGTTTCGATATCCGTATTTGCGAGGATTGGAGAAATGAAAGTAAAGCCTAAATCCGATAAACCCAAACCATCAAAAGGTGACATCGTGTGTTGCGAAATTTTTCATGTCAACACATACAACGAGATTAGAGTCAATAAAATCTGTGTGGGTAAGGGCAAAACAGTCATCGAGATGGAATTCATTAAAGACTATAGTGCCTGCACAATTTTACAATCGAATATTTTAATGGATGAGAAAGGAAAACAGTATTCACCCACATACCACAGTGGACTCGCCAACTGCCCGGATTTATCAACGGCACGCAGTGGTCATAAATTCTATTGGGGATTTGAAGCACTGGACAAAACTGCAAAATCTCTAAAGCTCAAAGAAGATGAGAATATGCATCCAAATATGATTCCACTTCAATGGACAGAAATTAATATTGAGCACTGTAAATGGTAACGCTATGAAATTACTTGGAATACCTGGCAGTCTACGTAAAGGCTCATCGAATTTAGCGATACTCAACGCAATAAAGCAATTAGCCGCAGACAAAATAAAAATAGAAGTAACTACTTTTATCGACAGACTTCCCCATTTTAATCCTGACTTAGATACAGAAGAGCCAATTCTTGCCGTAAAGGAATGGCGCAGACAACTTGCATTAGCCGATGGATTTTATATTTCCTGCCCGGAATATGCTCATGGAGTTCCGGGCGTATTTAAGAATGCACTTGATTGGGTTGTATCGAGTGGTGAGTTTATAGGGAAACCAGTCGCCTTTCTAAATGCATCACCAATCGTTAAGGCTTCGCTTTCGGAAACGTTCTCCGTAATGTCAGCGAGGATAATAGAAAATGCTGGTGTGCAAATTCAATTCCTTCGAAATAAAACAGACAAAGAAGGAAACCTCATTTTAGATGATGAGATTTCCCATGCCCTAGAAACTAGCTTACAGGTTATGATTGGAGAAGTTCAAGCCAAAATCACCTAACACAACGAACAAGCAATAAGGTGAGGATAATATGATTAAATCTCTTCATTCCTAATTCCGCATTTACCATTATCCCCTACTCAACTCCAATCCGTTTATCAATACTAGCTTCGCTTTCTTCCATTACCGCTTGCGTATCACCTTTCAGCCAACGCTTTTCGATTGCCCAGTAATTGGGAGATTTTTTCTTTTCTAAAACAGAATTGGCAGCCATTGTAAGTAAAATAGATTGAGTTTTCTGAGTGAATGCATCTTTTTTTAGAACAGCACCGAAATCAACTACAGTGTCCAACGGATTATCAAGTGTATCCTTTTCATACGGTTCGTAGTATTTAGGATCATCAGGATTTAAAGAAAGTGTCTTTGCAGCTTTCTCTTTATCGAATACTTTTATAAAATTAACTTTACGTTCAACTGTGGCATATAGCATATATTCGCTGTCAGAATCAATCGCGGTTAATACGTATTGGCTGTAGTTCTTTAAACCATATCGCTTTAAAATTTTCTGAAAGTGTTCGGTCGCTACTTTCATATCTTTAAATACTTGACCGGTGTCGCCATCGGCTTTTGCTTCTTTTAGCTTTTTATCATATGCGTATTCGTAAGCAACTTCCAAAGAGACTTTAATCTTTGTTTTATTCAATATATCATTGATAGTGAGAAGTTTCGTTTTAGAAAGATAAGGAATAAAAGAAATTCCTTCTACAAATCCTTTTGATAGTTGAGCCGGGGATAACTCCACAGTCCCCCTAGCACTTGCCCTTGTTCCTTTCGTCGACTTATCCGACTTAACCGCATCTTTATTTGCACAGGAAAAGCTTAATATTATGAAGAATGAAAGAAGGATTTTTATTAAAATCATTAAACTGCCTCTCGAAAAAAGTATTAATATGGTTATTTAAAATTGTCACCCTGAGGCTCTCGAAGGGCGACTTTATTCTAAATGCCATGGATTCGAGAGCCTCACCATGACAATTTTTTGAACAGTTTTTATCAAACCCAACATAAATATATCTTCAAGACCGACGCTAGTTCTTAATTCAAAGAAGGATCTTTCGTATGCTCTGCGAAGTAGCGGTATATACCGCCTTTGCTCTTGAGTGCATCGCGCCATACAGTTTCTGGATCTGGATGAAAAATATTTTGTGGACCTGCCTCATGCGAAACCCAAGACTTGCGGGCAAATTCAGATTCTAATTGCCCAGCCCCCCAGCCTGAATATCCATGAAATACATGATAGGCAGTGTCGTCAGAGCCAAGTAATTTTATAAGCAAGTCATAACTTCGACTTAAAAAAACTCCTGGAATTACTTGCAGCCCCGGATCTAACAAATTCGAATTATTATGGAGAATACTGATAAAACTATGATCTACAGGTCCTCCCCAATACATGAGAGTATCATTTATTCCGGCGGGTAATCCCATTACTACCTCAGTCATAAGATAAGATGATTTTTTATTTATCACAAGACCAAACGCACCGGATGAATCATGATCTACAATAAAAACTACTGACTTGTTGAAATCATCCGTTATGATGCTAGAATTTGAAATTAAAATTTTACCTTTATAGGAAATTTCAGACATTCTATTTTTGTGAAATTTCTTTTAAGATTTTGTGCGCAATTTCTAGAGTCTTAATGTCGTTATTCCCTTCTACATGAGGTGTATCTTTTCCAAGAATGCATTTTACAAAATGTTCATGCTCTTGTTTCAGTGGATTGTCCTTATGCACAAAGATTTTTTCAACAATAGATTCTTGCTTATATCGAATAGATTCCAAGCTCATTTGCGTATTAGAAGAAGCCTGTCTGTGCAGCTCGATTTCTTGATCGGCAAAGTCTAACTTGATGTATGCGTTCTTGTCAGTGATGTTTAGAGTGCGAATCTTAGCCTGCGTATTTCTTGACGCTGCAATTGTAGCAACACAACCGTTGGCAAATTTCAATACGACAGTCGCAACATCTTCATGTTCAGATACAAATTTTTGTCCTACTGCATGAACTTTCACAACATCTGAATCAACTAGATTGAGAACAATATCAATATCGTGAATCATCATATCTAGCACAACGCCTACGTCTTTGATACGTGGATTGTAAGGAGCAAGTCTTCTAGACTCAATCAACATCGGCGTATCTACAATTTTTCCGAGTTCTAAAATCGCACCGTTAAATCTTTCTACGTGACCAACTTGAAGAATCAATTTGTTCTTATCCGCTAGCTCAACTAATTCTTTTGCCTGTTCAACCGACTCCGCAATCGGCTTTTCGACTAATACGTGTTTGCCGGCAGTGAGCGCAAGCTTAGAAAGAGTATGATGTAAAAAAGTAGGAGCAGCTATTACTACTGCATCAACGTTTTTAATTAACTCTTCAGGTGTAGCAAAAGAAGGAACTCCGTATTTTTCGGAAATAACTTTTACTCTTTCTGTATCTGCATCATAAATACCAACGATGGTAGAGTCTGCAAGTTGCTTTGCGACGTTCACATGGAATTGCCCCATGTGACCTACACCAATAATACCAATTTTTATTTTATCACTCATTTGAATATTTTCCCTTTGATATAACTACCAAAAGATTCATCGGAATCTTTTGCAAACTCTTCTAAAAGCTCACGTTGTTTTTTTGTTAATTTTTTTGGAACTTCTACTTTCACAATCACATGCTGATCGCCCTTTCCATAGGATCCAAGGTAAGGAATTCCACTTCCCTTTAACCGGAATACTTGACCGGGATCAGTTCCTTCAGGAATTTTCATCATGATGCTTTTGCCTTCGATAGTCGGAATTTCTACTTCTCCGCCGAGACATGCCATGACTAGAGGAATTACTTTTGTTACGATTAAATCATTTCCCTGGCGTTCAAAGACTGGATGCTTCTTGATGTGGGTAACAACGTATAAATCGCCCTGAGGTCCGCCGTTTGGTCCTGCTTCTCCTTCCCCACTTACTTTCAAGCGGCTACCGGATTCTACCCCTGGAGGAATTTTAATACTAATTGTGCGCTTTTTCTCGATTAGCCCCTCACCCCTACAAACTTTACAAGGATTAGAAATCACTTGTCCACGCCCACCACATCGACCACATGTAGTCGATACAGAAAAGAAACCCTGCGAGTGACGCACTTGACCAGAGCCAGAACAATCAGGACATGTCTGCGGACTACTTCCCTTAGACGCTCCTGTTCCTTTACATTCTCCGCAAGTCTCTGCCCTAGGAATTTCAATTTTAAATTCTTTTCCTAAAGCAGCATCTTCTAAAGTAATTTCTAAGTTGTATCGTAGATCACTACCACGCTTGGGACCGGATCTTCTACCACCTCTTCCGCCACCTCCAAATAGGTCTTCAAAGATTCCACCGAAGTCTCCGAATATATCGGAGAAATCAGTGTAAGCTCCTTGACCAAATCCAGGACCACCAGCGCCAACTCCTGCTTTGCCGAACTGATCGAATGCCCGACGTTTATTCGGATCTCTCAGAACTTCGTAAGCCTCTGTTGCCTCTTTGAATTTGTCTTCGGATTCTTTATCACCCTTGTTTTTATCAGGATGATATTTGATCGCCAACTGACGATAGGCTTTTTTAATTTCCTCGTCAGTGGCGGTCTTAGCGACCCCAAGTATATCGTAATAGCTTATGTCACTCATAGATTATTTTTTATCATCATCGACAACGGTATAATCCGCATCGACTACTTTTTCTCCACTTCCGTTGCTAGACGCATTTCCGGAAGCACCTGATTGTTGTCCGTTGCCATTATCCCCACCTGGTGTCGCTCCAGCAGATCCGTCTGCACCTGGTTGTTGATACATAGCAGATCCAATCTTTTGCGCGATTTGCGAAATGGATTCGTGAGCAGCTTTTAATCTATCAAAGTCGTTACTCGCAACAGCTTCATGTGCACGTTTGATTTCATCGTTTGCAATCTGAGCGTCATTAGCCGGAACTTTATCTCCTGCTTCCTTGAGAGTTTTTTCGAGCGCATAAGCGAGACTTTCCGTTTCATTCTTTAACTCAGCTAGCTCACGAGCTTTCTTGTCAGCAGCAGCATTTACCTCTGCTTCTTTGATCATACGTTTGATTTCGTCTTCCGATAAACCGGTCGAGGATTCGATACGAATTTTTTGTTCTTTGCCCGTTCCTAAATCTTTAGCGGATACATGCACTATGCCGTTTGCGTCAATGTCAAATGTCACTTCAATTTGAGGCACACCTTTAGGCGCAGATGGAATTCCCACTAAATCAAAACGACCAAGAGTTCTATTGTCTCTAGCCATTTCTCTCTCGCCTTGCATTACGTGAACGCTTACTGCATTTTGATTATCCGCAGCAGTCGAGAACACTTGCGACTTCTTAGTAGGTATTGTTGTATTTCTGTCAATGAGTTTAGTCATCACACCGCCTAACGTCTCAATACCGAGAGAAAGTGGAGTTACATCGAGTAGCAACACATCCGTAACCTCTCCAGCAAGAACACCCGCTTGAATCGCAGCACCAGCAGCAACCACTTCATCAGGGTTTACAGATTTGTTTGGCTCACGACCAAATAATTCTTTTACTAAATCTTGCACTGCAGGGATACGAGTTGACCCACCTACAAGAATTACTTCATCAATTTCTGAAGCTGAAAAACCAGAATCTTTCATTGCATTAATACAAGGAATTCTTGTTTTTTCTACCAATGATTTTGTAAGTTGGTCAAATTTCGCGCGTGTTAAAGTCATGTCTAAGTGTTTCGGTCCACTTGCATCTGCTGTGATAAACGGCAAGTTAATTTGAGTGGATGTAGTTCCGGATAACTCGATCTTAGCCTTTTCCGCAGCTTCTTTCAAACGTTGCGAAGTATTTTTATCTTTAGAAATATCAATCCCTGTTTGTTTTTTAAATTCTTCTACTAACCAATCCATAACTACTTGGTCAAAGTCATCCCCACCGAGGTGAGTATCCCCATTCGTAGATTTTACTTCGAATACTCCGTCGCCTAATTCAAGAACGCTCACGTCAAATGTTCCACCGCCTAAGTCATACACTGCAATCTTAGCACTTGCTTTTTTCTTATCAAATCCATAAGCCAATGCAGCAGCAGTTGGCTCGTTTATGATACGCTCCACTTCAAGACCTGCAATACGACCAGCATCTTTTGTTGCTTGTCGTTGTTCGTCGTTGAAATATGCAGGAACAGTGATAACTGCTTTCGTAACAGTTGTTCCTAAATAATCTTCCGCGGTCTTTTTCATTTTTTGTAAAACTTTTGCAGAAATTTCTTGTGGAGTAAATTCTCCCAAAGAAGTTTCAAATTTTACACCGTCGTTTCCAGAACGAACTACTTTGTAAGAAACATTAGACGCTTCATTTGTAATTTCGTTAAATCTTCTACCAACAAAACGTTTTGCCGAACGAACAGTATTAGCCCCATTTGTAATCGCTTGATTCTTTGCGAATTGACCGACTAACGTTTCACCTTTAGCTGTAAACGCAACAATAGAAGGAGTTGTTCTTGCACCTTCTGAGTTTTGAATCACAACAAAATCTCCACCTTCCATTACTGCGACGCATGAGTTTGTCGTTCCTAAATCTATACCTATTATTTTTTCTTTAGCCATTGTATTACTCCTTTAAAAGTTTATTAAAATTTTGGTCTTGCTACTTTCACTCTTGCGGGTCTTAGCGCAAAAGATTCATTATTCTCTGTAAAAACATAACCGGGTTGATATACTTCAACGACCGTTTCTTCCGTTACATCTTCCGATTCGTCAGAGGCAATCGCCTCCATCGTAGTAGGATCAAACGGCTGTCCTACAGGACTTACCTTTACTACATTTTCTTTTTCTAAAATGCTATTCATCTCGCGCAGAATCATTCCGACTCCATCGAGGAAAGGTTTCATTTCATCAGATACATTTACTCCAGATCCAACTCGTTCGAGATTATCAATTGGGTTTAAGAATTTGATGATAAAATTCTTTACCGCCTCGCCCTTAATCTTTGCGTTATCTGCGAGCGTACGTCGTTTGTAATTCTGAAATTCTGCTCTCTCTCTTAAAAAAGAATCTTCTAGAGAAACAATTTTTTGTTTCGCTTTTTCGAATTCTTCTTTTAAAAGGTCTACTACAGAACTTTCTTTTACTGAATCTGTCTGATTTTCATTTCCTACTTGTTCTGTTTGAACATTTTCTTCCATTGTTTCGTTTTCTTTTGTCGCTACATTTTCTTCTGCAGACATCTAAAAACCTCCTTGTTATTTACTAATCTTCGTAATCATTTCTGATACTATTTTAGATGTAAAATCCACGAGCGGCAAAGCACGTGTATAGTTCATCCTCTGTGGTCCAATAATTCCTAGTGATCCAATTCGCTTTTCACCCATTCGATAACTTGTGGCTACTATTGAAACGCCCCGCAAATGCTCACTATTTGTTTCCCCGATAAAAGTCGAAACTCCATCAGTTGAAATATATTTTGTAAAAAATTCTTTTAGTAATTTTTTATCATCCAATAAAGAAAATACTGATTCGAGCATATCGGTATTTTCATTAAAGTTAGCGCATAAGTTTTGCAATCCATCCACGTATAAATCAACGTTATCCGTCATATCATAAATGAAAGCAGATTGTAAAACGTCTGCGATTTTAAAAAAATCTTCCGGCGCATCTTTTCTTTGTAAGAGAAGTGGGAAGAGATTAAATATTTCATCTAAGTCGTAACCCTTAATATGATCCTGTAAAAATCTTGAAATCTGATACAACGACTCTTGGGAAACATGATCTTCGAAAAATAATTTATGATGCATTACAACTCCCGAACGAGTGACAAGAATCATTAGAACTTCCGCACCATTCACATGAATAAGCTCTAAATGCTTCAAGGTATCAAAATTCTTTTTTGGTGCCAAAACAACGCCTGCACTACTGGATAAAAGAGAAAGAACTTTGCAGGTAACCGCTAATATCTGTTCTAGCTTGAATTCGTTTTTAAGATATTCTTCTTGGATTCGCTGCTTTTCCTTCAAACTTAACTCATACAAAGAAATTAGGTTATCTACATAAATCCGATATCCTCGCTCTGTCGGCACTCTGCC
>JANYCR010000412.1 GCA_025360185.1 Leptospiraceae bacterium
AGAAAAAAAGCTCCTAACCAATAAAAAAATGGAGGGTACTCCAAGACACATTTATTTCCGTTTGTCTGAAGAATTGCCCATGGATAGGAAATTGGAAAGTTTTTAAAATCTTGGTCAATGTCTTTACCCGGATAAATACATTCAAGAGATAAAAATCCTTTTTCTTTATATTGAACAGTTTGGTATAGTTTAATCGCACCATCACTTGTGATATAAAGACTTTCTTTGTCCAATTTATATCTAAATTGGAAAACAGAAAGTATAATTAGAAAATAGCAAAAATACGGTATAGTTTTAATTATTCTGTCTTTAATCCGTTTCATATTTTTAGTTAATAAACTTTCTTATATTTCTTTTAGCAAATGTTAAAATATAAACAAATCATTTTGAAAAATTAGCGTAGTCTCTTCCAAATCCCTTTTTAGAAAGTTTTCGGAAACTTGTTTTTATAATTTAGTATATCAGAAACTATCTTTTTTTTGCAATTCAGTATCAAACTTGTTTTTTTGTATTTTATCAATTTTATTTCTTTTTTATTGTATTAGGCTCGGGTTAAATCTTCCAATAGAAAAAGCCTTTTTTGTTCTAATTATTTCTTTTGCTCCTTTTTAGAAGCACTTCGCTTGCCATTTTCTTAAAAGAAAACTTGACTTAGAAAGAATCAAAACTTACCTTGAATTGAGTAAAAAGGCATATGGTAGGTATTATTTTTCAGGCATGGTTTATATTATTTATTAGCCTATATTTGTATTTTAATGATGCCCAGCCGAACTTAGTTAAAGAATTATCAGCCAATACATTCATTGCTTCGGTTCTATTCATAGTTTGGCAAAAAAAAAAAAATAATAATAGCATTGAATCTTATTTCTTTATTTTTTCTTCTCTCGGATTAATTTTATACACTTCCATAATGGGCATGATTTTTTTGCCGGATTCGCTCGTTGCCCGCCAAAAGTTATACCTGAGATTTATCTTTTATTTTTCTCTCTTAACTTTTTTCGTCCTCTATCATTTGGGAGTCAATAAAAGATTACTTGTTTTTTATACTGTAATTGCATCTTCTCATATATTTTTGTATCGTTACCATTATTCTTCAATTGCAATTTTATTTTACCTTATTGCAAATTTATCCATGCTCAAAAAATTTAGTTTAAGCAAGCAAAATGTTTTTGATATTCTAGTATTTTTGTTATTTACTGCTTCTATTACTTCCACTTATACTTCTTTTTTCTATAACGGAACAAATGCGGTCTTTGGCTTTTTTCATTTGTTGTCAGGTATTTTACTCTATCTCTATTTCAAATATCTTGAAGAAGATGAAGAGATACTTCATATTATCCGTTTTAACCACCTTTTCTATGGAATATGCCTTGTTCTTTATACTATTTTTATTTTGATTTACATTTTCTCTCATGATTTTAATGCGAATTTTTCTTTAAGCATTGGCGGATTTCATGTTAGTAATATAGGAAGTATGATTGCCGTTAACTTTCCTGCCATTGTAGTGGTTTATCTTTTTTTTAAAAATACAGACAGGGTTAAATTTTCTTACATTGCGCTTATTTTACTTTCTCTAGTAGTTTTGTATTATACGCATTCCCGAGCCTCTAGTCTTGGAGTAATCGTAAGTAGTCTATTTATAATTGTATATTATCTTAAATCAGGAAATGAAAAGAAATCTCAAATTATTCCTATTCTCTTATTACTTATAATCTTTATCGTAATTTTTATTGGGAAGAAACTGCTTCAATCAGATGTCTTTAATACAGGCTCGCTAATTGCACGAAAATCTATCTGGGAAACTTATGTTGAAAGAGTATTTAATCATTCCATCCTGTTTGGTTTTGGTTCTAATAGTGAATTTTTTAATACCTTTCTTCCAATAGATTATCTTTCCGAAAATGTCATTCAAGATTTAAGATATTATTTTACAAATTTTCAAGCGAACCCACATGCGCATAATTTATACATACAATTTTTTTATAATTATGGAATTTATGGCTTATTAATATTAACCGGAATTATCTTTTGCACCTTTGCTCTTCTTGCAAAGAAAATAATTCGAAAGGAATTGAACCTCTATGAAATTTTGGCTTATTCCATTCTATCTTCTATTTTTTTCCAAGAAATATTTGACTATACGATGCTTGATGCGATGACCTATTTCCCTACCGCCTTTGCTCTTGGAATTATATCCCGCTATTCTTTGCAATTAAACTCATTTCAAAATTTAAAGAGCTTTTCTGTCGTTAATATAAAAATTATTTACGCCCTCCAATTTTTCATTGCGATTTTTATTTCTATGATTGGATTTAATCTTTGTGTATCTGAAAAAGTTAAAATACTTTTTAAAAATGAATTTACAATCGATAACTTTTCGAATTTAAACTTCAAGAGCAGTTCTAGCTTTACTGAAGCAAAGCTAAAAACTTTTCGAAGACTGGATAGCCTTTATCTGCCAATAAATCTAGACGATAAAAAAGAGCAATTTTCGGGACAAATCTACTTAGAAGCCTATCGAATTACCAATGAGAAAAAAGATCTCGATTTAGCCGAAAAAAATTTTCAGAAGTGCATTCTAATTTTTCCTAACTCCGCTGTGTGCTACAAGAAATTGGAAGAGATAGAGATATTAAAAGATAACCCAGATGCGGCTAATAGTTACAATAAAAAATATAAAGAAAACGATCCGTTTGGTCTCGTGAATTAATTTTTTTAAAATTCATGACAAAAAAACTCTTCCATTCAAATTTGGTTTACTATGGAGATTTCAATGTATACAAGAATAATTATTTCAGTGGCATTTCTATTTATGTTTAATTGTGCGGGAACACGACCTACAAATCTTGGAGTTAAAGAAGGAAAACTTTTACTATGCCCGGTAACACCTAATTGTGTTTCCAGTCAGGCAGAAAAAACAGATTCTCATTTCATCGAACCATTTAAATATTCAGTTGATTTATCAATTGCATTCTCTCAATTAAGATCTTTAATTGAAAGTCAGGATAGAACTACAATTATTTCAGCATCAGAAACTTACATTAACGTGGAGTTTAAGTCCAGATTAATGAGATATGTTGATGATGTCGAATTTTATTTCGATGACGCAAACAAAATAGTTCACATTCGTTCTGCTTCCCGATTAGGGTCATCCGATTGGAACGTTAATCGAAAGCGTATTGAGTCTATTCGTGAACAATTAAAATGGTGAATCTCATTTGATCAAGGGCTAGATTCTTTTATTTCCTTATTTTCTGAATCAAGCTCTGTCCGATATTGTTTTAAAATTGTAAATGCTGGATAAATCATTAATAATAATCCAAGTCCAAAAAACCCTCGAATGATCCAAGAGGATAATGGTGGTTCCATCATGGAATATGCAAATTCGGGATTTACTTTATGCTCACCCATTTTGAAGGTAGCATGTTTTAATTTTTCATCGTATGTCGTTTTTAAATCAAATTCAGGAAAACGAACATATTCATTTCCATAATACAATAAAAGATTTTGTGATTCATCTGTTATATTCGATGCTTTGGGAATTTCAAAAATAATTTCCTCAATTTCTGAGTAAGCCTCAATTGATTTAAGTGTCAGAGCTTTATCTTCTTGATTAATTACTAAAAATTTTAAGTTCCCACCCTGATACGATGGTAAATCTATATTATGCTCATTTTTATATTCTGGCTTTTTATAAACGACGGTGTCTGCTAGAGAGACAAACTCTTTTGAAGTTGAATCTTTTTGATATATTTCGATTGATCTCTGGTATTTCGGCTCTTCAAAATTTAAAACAATTCGACTAATCGGTCTATGCATTGGATTCTCATATTCATAGACACTGGCTTTTTTATCTGAATCAGTTGACTTAGATAAATCTTCTAATTTTATATCGAGCTTATATTCTGCTTTTTCTTTTATTCCAGAGTAGAGTGCTCCTGTAAATTCGAATTGTATTTTTGAGTCAAATTCCAATCGCGCATAACGGTATTTGCCCGATCGAAATTTAATTCGATTTATTTTTCCAGCAGCTTGGTCGTCGTAATAATTATATATAGAAGCGCTTACTGATTCATTCCAATCATTAGGCTCATCTCCTAGAGACATGTAGACGCCGGTTTCATATTTTTCCGTTCCTGCGATTTCTATTTCGGTGTATTCTGTCTTGGCAGGGGGCTCTTCAAATTTTAATACGTAAATTCTTCCGTTTGAGGTTACATTCGTATAAACTACAATTGGCTTTGTTTTACCGGTCTTACCCGCTGTATTAGTAACGCGTCTTTGAAAAAATGGAACAAGATCATTATTATATATAAGCCGCAAATCGGATGTTCCATGAAATCGAGAAATTTCTTCTGTCAGTCTGACTCTTCCGTAGATATTATTTTCGCCTTCTACGATTTCTTTCGTTAGCCCCTTCACCTCGGCAAAATATTTATAACCGTTGTTTTTAAATGGGTCTGCAGATAAATTATCTGATGGAAGCATTACTAAAAGAAGCAATGGAAATACAGTTAGTTTTAATATTTGATTCACGTTAATTTTATCCTTATATTTTTGATAAATAATACTTAATACAACAAGACCTATTCCTAGTGAGAAACCTGCAATGATTCGAACTACAACACTCATTGTCCAAATATCATAAAGATAGAATTTGGAAATTAAAACTACCCCGAGGATAATTCCCGTAAGGCGGAATGAACGATATGATAATTTGAATCCAGGGATAAGTAGGGCAACCATATAAAATGCGATTACATAAGAATAACCCAAATTTCGATAATAATGATCGGATACTAGATAATGTACTTCTACAAGACTACCCAAAATTAATGTAAATAGCGCTGTAAAAACAAATCCAACGATGGAACGATTGATTGGATTTTTCTTTTGAACTTGATAAGTGAATAATAAAAACATAGTGGCTAAAGCAAAAAGTCCAAACCTTGTATTTAAAATAAAATAAAAATTTTTATCATAAAGACTTTCTACAAAATAAAGTCTGACAAGCGCTAAAAACCATGGTATTACAGAAATTCCGATGTAAACTTTATTTCTAAAATGAGCGCCAACTGCTGATAACCCTCCAGCAAATAAAATCCACGATAACGCAATCCAACGTCCCTCAGAAAAGTTTGAAATCGCCGCAAATAAAATTGCTATCCAGGATAAAAATAAAACAGATGAAAGTGAGTATCTATAGTTATTGTTAGAATCTAAGACAGGAAGAGAATAAGATTCAAATATCTTTAGAAAACCAACTAAAATAAAAGCTTGCGCTAATAGAAAATGAGAAGTAAGATTCTGATAGAAAGTATTCACAACCCAGTATCCAAATCCCGAGAAAGCAATAACTAAAAGTAAAACTAAAATTGGACTTGAAATTTCAATTGATTTTCGAGTTCTCGGCATGAGATAAACTTCGCGCATTCCAAATGTAATAAACATTCCTGAAAGAAAAAGCATTGGAGGAATTGGGTTACTGATAGATAAGTTCTTATCCGCCCAACCGGAAAAAATAATACAATTCGCAATAAAAATGAGAAATGGAGAAACCCGCCAACTATTTGTCTGGCTAATATAATAAAAGACTAAATTGATTAGTGTGAGGTATATAAACAAGAATCGATAAGAGTTCTCTCCTGAAGAAAGTAACACTGGCGCTAAAATTGATCCAAATAAGCTAAAAATATACAAGACTTGTAATTTTGTTTTACCGGCTAATAGAGATGTGCCTACACTCAAAATTGTAAAAGCGGCAAATGCCTCTTTTGCGTTAATTAGATCATAGTAATAATAGGCTCCATAGAGACTCAGATATAAAATAGAAATCCCTGTTCCGATTATAGATTCCGGTACAATAGGCATTTTGCGCTTGGCTAGATATAGTCCAGTAGTAATTGTTGCAAACCCAATAATTAGTCCAATAAAGATTCTACCTGATTCGTTTATCCAATGATTATCAAATGCAAATTTAATAAACCAAATAAATGCAAGTATGATAGCGAATAATCCTAATTTACCTAAAATATTTCCACCAAGCAATATTTCCCAGTCAAAGGAACTGCTAGGTTTCGTTTCTTTTAATATTTCTGGCGCTTTGGGCTGAATGATATTTGGTTTATAATCTGGTTTTGCAATTTGAAAGGGTGCATCACTTGTAGAGAGTCTACTTAATTCAGATTTAATTGAGCTAAGTTCTTTTTCTAGTGAATCAATTCTTTGGTTTAGTTTATCCAAACTTTCTTTATCTGCCATAGTTGCACAGTTTGAATTTTATTTTGAAATGGGCAAGACTTTTTCTAAATCTATATTTGACTTTCAAATAGGTAGAATAAGACTAACTAGAAATTAATGGACATTGAGAACAAGAGTGAACTATCTTTCACTCTTGTTTAACTACGAGGGTTAATAAAAATATTTAGAGTTCTGTTAGGTGAGTTTTAGTATTATCGTGTTTATTAGTTTCGCCTTTTTGCAAATAACTATCGAAACGATAGATAGCATTAAATAATACTAAATCAATTGCTTTTAGTGCAACCTGCTTTACATCTGGAGCCATATTGTTATAGTTTTCAACCATACCAATTCCTTTCATCTTGCTATCGAATTGATCAACTGAAATTTTAATACTAGCAAAATCTCCCGGCGTAAATGTAAGAGTGCGAACAACAGAGTGCAAATCATTGTTCAATCTTTTCTTACTCGAAACAATTTTAACTTCTTTGGTTTTTTCTTCTTTAAATGTAAATTCAATACGACGGGAAGACACAATGAATACACCATTATCTTTTGTAATATTTGGATCTTCATCTGGAATGGTTACTTTTTCCTTTAATTCTTTATTTAATTCAACGAGTTGGGATTGAAGTTTTTCTAAACGAGAAATTTTCTCTGTAATGCCCTTTTCAAGAGTGACCAAATTTTGATTAACACCATTAGCATAATTGCCTTTGGGAGCTGGAGCTGAAAGTTCGCTGCTTTGGGAAGATTGAGGCTCTTTTCTTGAACTCGAATTGGAACTGCTTCCTGGACTCTGAGCTAAAAGCATGCTCGTTGTAAGTATGGAAATTAATATGTAAATTCTAGATAGCATTCGCTACCTCCTATTAGTCTTATATGACTATTTTTTTCAAATTTGCACGGCGAAAATTTTAGTATAAAATAATTTATTTCCAAAAAATTCAAATTTGGAATATTAATTTTTGCCCGCATATACCATTTCTTTAAGATATTGGCTCTTTTCAATATAAATTTGTGTTGGAGTTTGATGTTCCCTATGGGATACTGTTATATTGGAGCAAAGAACTAGTTATAATAATAATTTTGTAATGGATGTTAAAGGTAATTATACGGTGCTAGTTTGAAAAGATGCGTTCAGCTTAAGCGCATATTTTTAAATTATAACAGAATGTTAGAAGCCCGATCTACCAAAACCACCTGCACCGCTTTCCCCTAGAATAGACTTACTTGCAGGAGCTGGAAACGGTCAGTTTAGTTATCCTCGGGACATTGCATTTGATTCACTAGGAAATATATATATTATAGATGTTAATAATTATAAGATTCAGAAATTTGCACCTTAACGCCAAATCACTCTTAGCCGGTTTAATGCCGGCTAAGGGCAAACGACTCTTCTAATTATAATCCATTTGTACCAAATGCATCATTAGTTGCTTCTCCAACTATTATTTTAGTATTTGAAGTAGCTAATGTAGATGTAAATGCAGTAGATGCATTTAAAAAAATATAGGCAGCACCTTTAGAACTAGTAAATGCCGAAGCCCCTACAATTAAATCTTTCACTCCATCTGCATTGACATCACGAACACTAATAAAAGATCCAAATTGGCTTGACCAATTGGGATTTGCCGTCTCTCCATAAACATAACCGGTATTAACCGTATCAGCTAAACCGGTAGTAAGAGAACTGCCGCCAGAAAATAAATGTATTTTGCCATTATTCGATCCACCATTATTATATTGGAATGCACCAATTAAAATATCTAGAACTCCATCTTCATTTACATCTGAGATGAATAAGCTATTACCAAATTTACAAATTCCGGCACCTCCACCCCCTCCACCTGTCAATGTATATGCAACACTTGTATTGATTGTATTGCCGGTTCCTGAATAAACTAATGCTTTCCCCACATTACTACTATCAGCAGTAATTCCTACTATAAGATCAATTTTCCCATCGCCAGTTACGTCATTTAATTTTACAGCATTTGCTGCGTTACTAACTGAAAGAGTAATATTTAAATTGGGAGATGTAGGAATACTTGTGCTTGAACCATTGAAAATATGAACTTGATTTGTCGCAATACTAGAAATAGCTATATCCGAGTAGCCATTGCCATCTATATCCGCAACATCAATTGCATTTCCCATATTGGATCCACCAGTAGCAGTTCTTGTCGGCGTTGTGCTAATAGAACTAGTTCCTCCGTTATAAATATAAAGCTCACTTCCTCCTCGGTCTGCAATAGCAAGATCATCGTATCCATCTCCGTTAAAATCTCCTGATGCCATTAAATAACAGAATTCATTTGATGTAGAATTTACTAAAGGGATTGTTATCCCAGAGCTCGTATTAAGTCCTGATGACGAGCCATAGTATAGAAACGCTTTATTGCTTGTACTCGCATTGGTTACAAATGCGCATACTCCTAAATCGGGATACCCATCGCCATTAAAATCACCAACTGTAAAAGAATTACCGAGCTTATCCCCACTACTGCCTGTGATGGTTTTAGTCGCAGAAGAGGCTAATGTAAAATTAACTCCACTTGAACTACCATTAAAAATATAGAGCTTTCCGAAATTTGTGGAAAATGTAGGAGTACTTACAATTAAGTCAGCATAACCGTCTCCATTAAAATCTTGATTAGGTGCTTTCAAAAGATTTGCTAATGCGGAAATTGTCTGATTACCAGCAGCATCTTTGACACGTATATTTATTTTATTATAATTACTAGCTACCCAAGTTAATTTAGGTGGTAGCGTATACGTCCAAGTAGCCGCTATTGCTCCCGTCACTGTCGCCGCCGCATAACTTCCTGAATTAATCTGCACTTCTACAGAGGCTACCCCTACGTTGTCGCTTGCCGTGCCGATTAAGAGTCCGGTTTCAATTGTTCCCTTTGACTTTAAATTCGTCACGGTCACGGTAGGGGGAGTTGTATCGCTTGACGTGGACGTTCTATTTAAAGAAGTTAGAATAAATCCAAACATCCCTAGGCTAGGTTTACTAACATCAAAAGGGGATTTTTTTGCTTTAAGACAAAAGCTAGTGGATAGAATAACTAAAATTAAAACATATTTCATAATTGATTACCTAAGAAGTAAGACAAATGTCTTTATTTCTTTTTGCAATTACTAGGTATATTTGCTTTACAAAATCAGGATTTATTTTAGAATCTCATGTAAAAGTATGAAGTTTTTTATTATTTTAATTTTAACCTGCCTTTCTCTATCGGCTGACGGTGAAATTCGGAGCATTCATGCACTTGTCTATGGACAGAGCACATATCCTTCTG
>JANYCR010000423.1 GCA_025360185.1 Leptospiraceae bacterium
TTTCTCCAATCTGAATCCATACTTCTGTCTGATACAGCTCTAAAGTCGGGTCATTTTCATTTTGAGACCGGAGAATATCTATTTGCCTCTGTGCTTCTTTTACCTGCTTTATATCAAAGATTTAATTGATAGAAAGCAGGTAAAAGAAGCACAGAGGCAAATAGATATTCTCCGGTCTCAAAATGAAAATGACCCGACTTTAGAGCTGTATCAGACAGAAGTATGGATTCAGATTGGAGAAAAAAATTACAGGGAAAGCAATTTAAAAACTGCCTTTGAAAATTTCAAGAAAGCCTATGAGGTTTATCCGAGTAATCCTCTCGTAAATTCAAGATACAAAGAATTATCGGGAAAAGTTTTATTTGATTCAAGTATGAATACATCTAGCACAGAAGGAAAATCCAAAGTTGCCCTTAGTTTATTTCCCATTGGATTACAGGGAGGCGGAGACGTAATTCCCGAGAATCATTCAGGGAGTTCAGGACTTTTGAGGGACCTTTCCAATCTTGAAATCTTACTGGGCGTTATCTGTCTTCAAAATATGTTTTTAATACTTTTACAATTAAGAAAACCACCTAAACGTTAGGTAAAGATGAGGTCGATATGAACAACAGAAGACAGAGAATGAAACGCCCGAAAACACTTTTATTTTTCGGAGTCCTATTTATAATTTTACCCTTACTCAATTACCTGGGATTAGCCTTTCGTTTTAATCTTTCGTTATTTCAGGTTAAGGCAATTTTAAGAGAGATCGGGAAAATAGAAATTATCCTCCTTTTATTTCCTGTCCTGGTAGGAATTGGTCTTATACTGGTTAAGAAGTGGGGATGGTGGTTATTTCTTTTTTATTCAATCACTTTAATTTTAAATAATACAATTACTCTTATAAAAGATTATCATATGTATAATATAGGAGCATTGGTACAAACCGTATTAGCCTTTGCTGCAATTTTTTATTTTCTAAAGAAAGACATTTCCGCCCCTTACATGAAAATGTATCCAAGAGGCTGGCGATTAGAAAAAAGAAATCCGATACAGATTCAGGTTCGTATTAATTCAATAGATAAAGTAACAAAAGATATTTCAGACGCCGGTTTTTATGTAGATTGGATAGATTGTCCTTTTGAAATTAACGAAGAAGTTAGAGTTGAAATTGAAACGGATGTAGATAAACGATATTTCTCTGCCGGGATTGTGAGAAAAGATGAAGCGGGTACAGGTTTCGCATTCAGGCAATTATCCGCTGATGACCGGATATGGATTGCTAAAAAAATTGAATTTGTAGAATCTAAAATGGGAATAGGTAAAAACATTACCGGGAAATTTAAAGTATAGGTTAATTAAAATTCAATGAAAATTACATAAGTTCGTAAACTATTAAAATAAATTCTTTGACAATCTATTCACTCGTTAAATTAATTCAAATACATGAAAGTAGAATTAAAACGTATTAATGAACCATACCATTTTGAAGTAACAAATCAAACAGGAAACAAGATTCAGATTGATGCCTCTCCACAAATTGGTGGAACAGATAAGGGTGTGCGACCAATGGAATTACTCCTCATGGGACTTGCAGGCTGTGCAAGTATTGATGTAATCAATATTTTGCGCAAACAAAGATTTACAATTCAGGATTTCAAAGTCACTGTCGATGGCGAGCGTGAGACAGGCAAAGATGCAAATTTATTTACCGATATCGTAGTAAATTTTTTTGTGAAAGGGGATGTAGAAGAAGATAAACTCACTCGTGCGATTGAATTGTCTTTAGAAAAGTATTGCTCTGTCGCAAAGACTCTAGAAAAGACTGCAAAAATTTCTTATACCTATAAGGTTGAGGGGTAAATATGAATTATTCGGAATCAGAAAATTTTGAGACAAAGGCAATTAGAATACAAGCAGAAAAAACTCATAATAGAGAGCATAGCGTTCCCATATACATGACCTCAAGCTTTACCTTTGACGACGCCGAGCAAGCGCGAGCTTTATTTGCGGATGAAATTCCTGGAAATATTTATACACGCTTTTCTAATCCAAATAACAGTGAGTTTGTCCAAAAAGTGTGCGAACTCGAAGGCGCAGAAGATGGAATAGCCACTGCTTCTGGAATGTCGGCAGTGTATACAAGCCTTGCAGGAATATTAAAATCAGGCGATCATATTCTTGTTTCAAGATCTGTATTCGGCTCAACGCATCAGATTTTAACGCAGATTTTTCCGCGTTTTGGTATTGAGTTTACTTATGCTGATATCGCAAAGCTGGAGACATGGGAAAGCTTAATTAAAAAAAACACGCGAATGATTTTTGTAGAAACTCCCTCCAATCCTTCTCTTGATTTAATTGATTTAGATTGGCTCGGAAAATTATCCAAGAAATACAATTTAATTTTAAATGTAGATAATTGCTTTTGTACTCCTTACTTGCAGCAACCAATTAAATACGGGACGGATTTAGTAATTCATTCGGGCACAAAATACATGGACGGACAGGGTAGGGTGATTGGCGGGGTGATAGTAGGTAAAAAAGAACTCATACAGGAAATTCGATTCTTTGCGAGACATACAGGACCTTCTCTATCTCCGATGAACGCGTGGATACTTTCAAAAAGCCTCGAGACCCTCTCCATTAGAATGGAGCGTCATTCACATAACGCATTAAAATTGGCGGAATTCTTAGAAACACAAGATGATGTGGCTAAAGTGATTTATCCGTTCTTACCATCTCATCCACAATATGAACTAGCTAGAAGACAAATGAAATTAGGCGGTGGAATTGTAAGCTTTATTGTAAAGGGCGGGATTGATAGAGGTAGAAAATTTCTAAACTCTTTGGAAATGTTTTCTCATACTGCAAACCTGGGAGATACGCGCACTATTGCTACACATCCCGCATCGACAACTCACTCCAAGTTGAGTGAAATCGAACGTGCGTTAGTCGGCATTGACGCTGGGCTTATTCGAATTTCTGCTGGTCTCGAGCATATAGACGATATTATCCGTGAAGTGAAAGAGGCTTTGATAAAATCTAGATAGTATCAACCCAGGTTCCGTGGAATACGGGAGGTAGCCGCTCTGGTAAATGAATTTTACCGATTGGTCCCTTTTCTATGGAACTTGCACTAAAAATCCAAACTTGCCCCTTTGTATTTTCTGTGCTGATATAGGACAATAGATATCCTCCGTCTTCCGCATTCGACTTTTCGGATTTCACATAGACTGGTTCGTTTACGTAAAGACCGCTTGGCATTTCGAATATTTTTTTTGTGTTTGTCTCTCGGTCGTATTTGATAAATGCATCCTGTAAAATCACTCTCGGAGTAAATCTTCCATGATAGCTATAACGGTATTTTTCGCCCGCGTAGGCATCATTGATTCGAGGAAACTCGGCATAAACCTCATCGAGCTGTTCTTCTTTTGTGCTACCGGTTGCAAGGTCAAATTCCCATCTATGAAATACAGGTGCGAAGGAAAGAGTTCCTTCTTTGGGTGCGCGGGAATTTGGCTTTTCTGGCATAGGGTTATCAATGCGACAACCATAGAGGATAATCTTATTATTCTCCTCATAAGAATTGACAACATGAAACATATAACAAGGCTTAGCTTCAAACCAACGAATGTCTTTGTCAATGCCGAGACGTGGAATTATTCCAAAGCGGGCAGGGCGGTTTTGGTTGAATTCGAGCATTCGTCTTTGTTTTTTTCCTGACTCCGAATCCATTTTCCAGGATAATGGCAAATCAATTAAGATGGAATAATTCTTAGTAATCGCTATATCATGGCAATAGCTAGATTCTTTTATATGAATTGGCGTAAAATGAATTTTGTTATCTTTTCCGATAACTCCATAGTTCATATAAGGCGGTTTGTATAAATTGTAATTAAAGAAAACTAGTTCTCCTGTTCGCGGATCATGCTTAGTATGTGCTGCCATATAATCTTTAAAATTTCCACCAAAGTCGTATTCGCCCATTGTATCCATTGTATTTGGATCGAGCCTGTAAGCTCTTCCGCTTAAATACCAAACTGAGAGCAAAATATCATTATACCGCACGATGGTAGTATTCGATGAGTCTTTCATGTTGCCATGCTCTTTTGTCTCGTCTATTTTTCCGATGATTCCATCCCAAATCGGTTTTCCTTTTTTCTGCTCTTCTAAAAATCCTTTTGTCTTCACAAATTTATTTATGTATTTTGCTTTCCCATTTTCAATCGAAGTAGAATGAACCATTCCGTCTCCGTCAAACCAACTATAAAAACTTTTAGGTTTGTAAGCCGGATTGGATGCATTAAAAATCAAACTTCCGTTTAGGTCTGAGGGAATTTCACCTTCTGTTTTTAAATCGTATTCAGTTCGCTCTTCTTTAAGCGGAGTGAATATTCCTTCTA
>JANYCR010000433.1 GCA_025360185.1 Leptospiraceae bacterium
GGGGTTCCACCTCTACCGTCCGCCCAGCTACGACTAAATCCATCCGGATAGACAATCGCAAAGCCTTCCCTATCGGCTATCGCATTCATATTGTATCCTTCCATCATAAGCTTTGCAGTTCCAAATCTTCCATGAAGCATTAGAACGAGAGGAATTTTTTCATCTATTTGCAATTTCTTCTTTGGCATATAGACAAAATATTGTCTCTTATTCCCATTAATTAAAATATTTTCTAAAATGCTATCCGTGACGATTGTGTTTTTTTTCTGCGTAAACTGACAGGCTGTTAAAAGGATAATAATGAATAGGCTCTGAAATAGTATTCTCATTTTATTTCCTCATGAATTTTCCACGAATCCAAAATAGATTTATCAAATGCAGTAGAAGGCCAGAAAAAATAAGTTACGGGTAGCATGGATAAGCCTCTCAACTGATCTAGTTCCAAAATTTGTGTAGAGCTTCCTAATAGTTTTGCATTTTCCGAAAAGCGGTAGGTGATTTTGTGCTGGGTGATTGTGTAGTAGGGAATCACTCCTATTGTAAAAAGACTTGCTACAAAGTTTGCTGCATGAAGAAATCTGTATTTATAATTTACTTCTTTTTCTTCCAGAATAACTTCTAAAAGAAGCGGCGAACTGGG
This sequence comes from Leptospiraceae bacterium, assembly GCA_025360185.1. Taxonomy (GTDB): domain Bacteria; phylum Spirochaetota; class Leptospiria; order Leptospirales; family Leptospiraceae; genus UBA2033. The sequence continues at coordinate 641 of JANYCR010000433.1, forward strand.
AGTTTCCACAAAACCAGTTTGTAAAATTTGGCTCTCAAGAAGTTGTAATTCCTTGTTATAAAAATAAAATCCCGTAAATTCGAGACGGATATTTTTAGGAATAGGCTCTACGCTTTGCTTTTTAACAAGGAAAGGCTTATTGTAAATTCCTGCACATTGGAGAATGGGTAAAAATAATAGCGAATAAAAAATAATTCTAAATTTATTCATAGATTTTCTCCGAGTCATTTAGAAATTTTAGCGCATAATCAGAATAAATCAATCGAATATCTTTTCTGTCATCGAATGGCAATAGGATCAAAGAAACCCAACCGAATGCGCGCAGAGTTTCGACAGGGTAAGTATATTCGGCGATCTTTTGATTTTGTTTCCAGATACGAAAGGTGATAATTTCCTCTGTAATTTGAAAAATCGGAATCACTAAGCGAGTTGCCCCGGAAACAATTCGATTTAGAATATAGAGAGCATACCTGCTAGGTCTTTTTTCTACCATCCACGAAACAGGTTGAACCGGCTCATCTAGAAGCAAGGCAAGTTGTGGAGATTCGTCAAGGATAATCTGTATTTTCCAATCAGAATCTGATTTTACAAAATGAGATATACTTTTAAATTTATCTGACCGGTGGAGAGTTTTCAAAATTTCCGTTGCTTTTATTTTATTCTCTTTACCTTTCCAGCCAACTAGTTCATATGAAATGTCTTTTTCTACTTTGGGTATATTCTGATTAATCGCTGGACGTTTTCCAATTAGGAAGGTTGAGCAATTGGAGAGAAAAAAAAGTATGAGTAGAGATAAAATTGAATTTTTCATAAAATTAATCGAAATACATTATGCCCCTATAGCAGATTATTGTATAATGCATAGAATGTCATCCCCATTATTTTGCGCCCCTAGGAAGCAACATTGAGTTTCGTTTTCTATCGGGGATCTCTACATCTTGAGATTCCCGATAGAAAATCCACCCTTCGTTCCATGTATTCGCGACCAACGCCTTCGCATGGGAATGACAGGTTAACCTTATTTAAAAAAAAGTTTATACCAATAAGATTCCCTATCCTTCAGCTTCCAGATAAATCCGTCTAGCACATAATGAGTAGCTTGCGGTAAAGTAAGTAGTGGCACAAGCCAACTGAGAGTATCCTTTTCGCGGATAACGGGTAACTTTGCGAAAATTTCAAATACTTCTAAGTGTTCGCGCCATACAAATCCTGCCCAGAAACCTTCTTCTATATAGCCAAATACCAGAAGTGCTAAAATGAAAATAGGAAAGGAATACTTCGAGAAAAAAACTCTATACTGGAATTTTTCAAGTAACAGGACAGAACTATCCTTATCCGCTTGCCGCTTCCCATATACCCAGACAAGTGCCATGTAAGGAATACCGTGCGTAACCACGTTAGTAATTGTAAATACCATATCTCCATTTAAAAGAACAATTCCAATGTACCAGGAGAGCGCAGTCCCGAATAAGATTAAATTCTTCGGTGTATTCAAATACTTAGTTCTATGGATTTCGTGAAATTCTTTTACGAGGTAAATTAGAATTATCCCTATGTAGAATACAAATCCAATCTTTTCAAATACAACTGGAATGCCGGTAAAGAAATCTCCATCAGTAAACCAGCGAAAATTACGCGGGAGATTTACATGCCAGTAGATGATTGGGTAGAGAGTAGAGGTATATACCAGTAATGCGTCAATTCGCTTTGAGAAACTAGAAGAATTGTCGTCTCTAGAATAGAGTCGCATAAACCCATATTGTTGCCTGATAAAATGAAATACAGCAGAGTAGGCTAGGACTCGCCAGAATACATGCGCGCTTATACTATGAAGAATGACACCAATAAAAAATACGGCTAATGGCAACAGCGTAAAAAGAGTTTTGTTTTCGTTAAACTCTTTTTTATTAAAATAGGTTCTAAACAAACTACTGTATACATGCGAAACATCTATACATAATACAAACGCGATCCAAGCCCATAAAGGCATAGTTTCATTATCCGCAAAATTTTCTGCGAAAAGAAAAGCGAAGATTACAGAAAGAAACGGTGGCGAAAGAATAAAGAGTAAATCAAATGTCTTATTATAAAGCCAGCTTTGAGAATTTGTATTATTCATCTCTTCCTCTGTGTTTTTGTGCCGGAGCCTGTGCTGAGCAGCATCTTCCAACTTTGCGTTGTCGAAGCATGGCAATCACATCTTTAGTATTTTCTTGGCAGCTTCGCATCCACGGTATTGTGCTTCTTCGAAAATAGAAATTCCACTCATATCGGAATGTGCAAATTCTATTCCACGAAATCCTGTAAGCATAGCCTGTCTTTTTTCGCTCCAGAGATAATTGATTCCGGGGCTAACCATTCCATGCCCCCAAATCCAAATATCTATTTCCGTAATTTCTTTTGTAATCCCGGGATGCATTTTTTCTAAGTCAGGGAGAATTAACTCTACCCAGTCTTCGTAGCTTTTTCTGTAAGCAGCATGTCGCTCTGTTTTAGGATCAGATTCATCTAGGGGTAAATAGTAAGTAATCACAGCTTCTTTTCGATTGATTTTTAAATCCTGATGGTTCGCTACTATATAACCGAGAGATCGGCTGTAATAACTCACATTGTCCCAGGAGAGCGGAACTCCATTTCCAGAAGGCTTGGTTTTGAGTGTAATGTTTGCGACAAGCCAGGGAGAAAAAGCAAGTGTATCCGCAGTAGTGTCTTTATAATCTTTGATAACTTTCTTTGCAGTGTAGCGAGGTCCGGCGTAGATAATATTTTTTGTTTTATAGCGGACAGTAGATTTTGTTTCGGTATGGATTACATCTACTAAAAATTCTTTTTTACTTACTACTTCAATGTTATAAGAGAGCGAATTAGTTAAAATCTGCTTTTGATTGATTTCTCGAAGTTTATTTACTAGAAAGCCATTTCCATTGGGCCAGGTTAGGACAGTCTGGGAGTCAGCGTTAGCCGCTTTACCAGCACGTGAGGCAAAGTAGTGTAAGCCCGCCCAGGCAGAAACTTTGGAATGAGAAACTCCGTAATCATCACGGCAGGAATATTCGACATACCAATGTAAGTATTTCGAAGTCCAGCCTTTCGAATTCATAAAATCAAACATACTTATCTTATCGAGAGAAATAAATTCAGAATCTTTCGAGCTAAATTCAATTGGAATGGCAAAGAGTGATTTGCCGTCTTTTCCTTTTTTTGATTTCAAGGATTCAATATAACCAAAGAATTCATTGTATTGTTTTTTGTCTTCCGGCTGAATTCCACGGGAGGGGACAAGTCCTTCTTGCCAGAGACCTTGAAAATAAAGTCTTTCGTTTGGGTCAGCGCATAAATAGTATTCATCATAGACTGGCAAACCATTAGTATACCCTGTTATAATTTTAAGTTCTTCGAAAAGTTCGCGCACATACTTTGCATTTTCTCCCGGGAGGGGAACATAGTGAGCACCATATGGGTATTTGCTTATTGAATTTTCCCCAGAACTGGAATTTCCACCGACGTGATTATCCATTTCTAAAATTGCAAAATCTTTATAACCATTCTTTAAAAAATACCAACCTGCGGATAACCCGGAAATACCACCACCAACGACTACAGTTTCTACAATCTTTATTTCGCTTGGAATTTCTGTGATTTTTTCTCGGAGTAAATGTCCTGCTTTAAAATTAGCACCGGAGATTTTTCCTTTGAAGCTGTATTCTTTTTTATGGAAAATTTTCTTTACTCCAAAATAAGCGGCTAACGCGCCTAAGCCTGCAAGCCCTGAAAGTTTTAAAAATTGTTCACGATTCATCTAGCAAATAGGTAGAACAGGCATCCTTGCCTGTCTCGTAAACAGATTCTCCATCGCGTAAACAGATTCTCCGTTGCGTAAACAGGCAGGGATGCCTGTTCTCCTTTTGTTATTTCTTTCATCTGTGGCAATCAGTTTCTTTATCAATGAGTATACTCTTCCCACTCTTCTTCGAAGAGTCGAACCAATACCTGGTTATTTAGTTTATTGACTTCTTTTGATGAGACAATCATATCATTTGGAAATATAGCGAGAGTCTTTGCAATGTCTGCGTTTATATACTTTAAGTTTTCTGGAAATTCATTTGGAATTGAAAATTTAGAGTTCGAAATTAATATATAGCCCCAATCGCCAAATGCAGGAACATAAACGTGGTAGGGGAGAGTAGTAAAACCTACCGACTTAAGCGTGTTATCCACACACCAAAAAGTTTTTTTGGCAACATAGGGAGATGTGCTCTGAATGACACCGATTCCATTCTCCGAGATTGCATTTTTCAGAAGACGGTAAAACGAATTCGTATAAAGTTTACCAACAGAGTAATTACTCGGATCGGGAAAATCGACTGCGACAAAGTCGAACTTGGTTTTATTTTCCTTTAACCAGAGAAATGCGTCTTCGTTTATGATTTTTAATTTAGGGGATAATAATGATTTTTCGTTTAATGCGGTTAATGCTTCATGCCTTGAAAATAGATTTGTAATTTCGGGATCTAAGTCTACTAAAATAATTTCTTCTACAGTATGATATTTTAAAATTTCTCGTACAGCAAGACCATCACCGCCACCTAGAACAAGAACTCGTTTTGGATTTTTTATTCCGGACATACCAAAATGAACGAGTGCTTCGTGGTAGCGGTATTCATCTCTAGAGGAAAATTGTAAGTTACCGTTAAGAAATAACCTAAAGTCATCATTTGCTTTAGTTAAAACAATTCTTTGATACTTAGAGTATTTTGAATAAATAACTTTGTCCGGATAACTAGCAGTTTCCGCAAAACTTAAAATTCTATCTGAATAAACAAATCCTGCAAGCAAAGAAAGTAGACCGACCAACATGGCAAGCTTCATAGTTCTAAGCCAAGGAATTTCTTTTTCAAATAAGTAGAGAGTCCAGATTCCAGTTAAGACATTTAGAATTCCAAATAGAAATGCAGTTCGCACAAGTCCCAGGTGAGGGACGAGAAGCAAAGGGAATAGGAGTGAGGCGAAGAGGGCGCCGATGTAGTCGAAGGTGAAAATTTTTGAGACTAAGTCACTGAATTCAAAATGGGATTTTAAAATTCGCATCATGAGAGGAATCTCAAGACCAACGAGTGTACCTGTTATTGAAACCATCGAATAAAGAAGAGTTCTAAAAGATGCGACATATTCGAAAGATAAAAATAAAATTGCTGCAGAAAATCCACCGACTAGACCAATCAAAAGCTCTACCTGGACAAAGACTCCGATGAGGTTACGACGTATATACCGCGAAAGAAAAGAGCCGATTCCCATGGAAAATAAATAGCAACCAATCACAGTCGAGAATTGAGTGATAGAATCTCCGAGCAAGTAACTTGCTAGAGAGCCGGCAATTAATTCATAGACAAGTCCACAGGTTGCAATTATAAATACAGAGAAAAGTAAAACATAGGACATTAGTTTTTGAGACTAACTATGAATTGCTGCTGCGATGATAATAGACATTCCTAAGATCACTGCCGCTGCTGTGATTGCTAAAGACATATTATTCTTTTCGCCAATCTCTTTCCATAGTTCGCCTGGAGTTAGCTTGTCAAACATATAACAAGAAATTCCAAGAACGATAAGCCCGATTCCTGAATAGACAAAAGCGTTGATAATATTTTTTAAACTGATTAAATCCATGATTGATCTCCTAAAAAAAATTTATTTATGATACGAGCTATGACCTTTCGGTCCCCATTTTCCGGCGGAGCTAAACATTCCTGAAAAACTCCATTGAGTGATTCCTGTGATTATAAGATAAATACAAATTACAATTCCATAAATAATAAAATGTTTTGGTGTCATTCTGAATCATCCTCCCCGGAGTCATACGATGCATAAGGTGAGAAGTCACTTTCTGACCAACGCGCTGTTTCGAATTTACGCGTTTTCCACCAGACAAAAATTGGATAAAGCGAAATAAATAATAGAGCTAACCAAAAATTCTCCCAGATTAGTGAGCCAGTCCTTACTTCTATATCTAAAACTACTGGCTTATTTAGATTAGCCGGAGGTATTGGAACCGAGGGAGAAGTTGTTCCGAGCGGGGGACCTGAGACTTCAAGGTTAATATGATATTTGCCCTTTGAAACAGATTCTATTGTATGAGACGTTGAGGTGCTTCCTTCCGACCAGGCGCCATCGCTATCAGTTCCGGTATAATACTCTATACCGCGCTCAAATTCGTCGATCTGTCCATTCTCATCATTTACAAAGTCACCGCCGATTTCAAGCCAGGTATTATTGACTGGAGCTGATAAATTTATATCAATCGTTGTAGTTTCTTTTATTTCAAATTGAGGGGTTACTTTTGTTTTGCCTTTATCAGCGGAGGTAAATTCTAATTGTCCCTTGTAGACTGTCTCGCGGCTATGTCCAAAGCATACGCCAATATGAATGAGTAAAATAGAGTATGCAAAGTATTTCCAATACTTTCGAATCTTAGCTGCATCATCTGGGCTGTAAGGCGAAGGCTGATTAGGCGCAACCCCGGTTTGCACTGGCATTGGCTTATCGTCTGGAACTTGGAAAGCAATTCGAATTTTCTCAGCTTCTACATATTGCCCGAGTGACCAGACGATTTCGTCAGAAGTTGATTCCATGCTAAAAATTTCCGGCGGAGCGATAAATTCTTCCAGGTTGACTTGCTCTCCTACACGAACCTGCCAGTAAAATTCTCCGAGCACATAAGTGACCTTAGCCGTTCCTTTATTGAATAATAAAAATTCTTTGTTCTGGTACTCGATGAAATTTGCGTATTCGATTCCGCTACCTTTGCTACCTCTCGGCTGGTCTTTAATGGTAGTTACAAAAGACCAATGCCCGCCGTATTCTGTGAGCCATCTAAAACCTTTCCAGGGGTTAAATAGCAAGTATTCGCTCCAGACGTATTGACCACTCTGGTCACATCTTTCCATGTAGCCGATAGTCTCCCAGAGAGTGCCAAATAATTCTCCGCGCTGACCGAGGGCAATGATGGTTCGCCGCTGGACTTTATTTGTAAATGCATCTACGACTTTATAGTTTTCGTCATTCGTATCAATAATAGAAGAGCAATAAGAACATACTACGTTAATAGTGCTACCGATGGCACGAATATTTACAGAGCCAGCGCAATTGGGACAGCTAAATGTTTTTACATGAGGAGAACTTAGATTTGCCACTGTTACCAACCTTCTATCTGTCTTTGATTTTCTAGTTTGAGTTCTTCAATGTCAATGTATTTGCCGACGAAGATATGTTTTTCATCGGAGGCATAATCTATATTACAAAACTTTCTTCCTTCCGAGTGAAAGTCAATGCTAGTAGACTTGCGACCTATAAGACATTTAAAAGGAAGCTCGCCTTCGCTTCCCTTGCAGGTAACTTGCTTTACATCATCTACGGTAAATATCGTTTTGCCTACAGTGATGGCAGCGCCGGGAATGAGTTCCTTTACAGGTGGGAAATCTTTGAAGTCTCGCTCTTCGAAGCTAATCATGATAAACCCCTGCGCGTCAGCAAGCCACCCGTCTTTGCCGCTTTGGAAAAGCATATACCACTCGTTCCAACTTCCATTTTCGTAGCCAATGCGTTGTCTGCCTACGATTTCAAAGTTGTCTTTGCCTAAAATTCCAGTAGTTCCAATTTGAATCGGGCTCATGTCAGGAGGCATTGCACTCATCTTGCCGAGGATTTCTAAGTCCTGGTCATGGCGGACGATCGTTGACTTACAATAATTACAAACAGCCATAAAGGCAAATCTAGATTTAAAGGGAACTTCCGCTCCGCATGATGGGCATGAGGCTTTCATTGAATGTAATTTCTCTTTTTGATAAACTTTGTCAACTTAAAAAACAATTTAAGATTACCGCCCGCTAATAGCGCTATGAACACAGATAAAAGATTTGGGCGTTCCCTGCCATAGTTTTAGAATGATTTTAAATCAATTAGGAGTAAGGCAGGTCGGGCTCTCATACGCGCTCGCTTAGATTTATATTTATTGATTTATTTTTTATTTCTTGTGCTCGTGCTCATTCGATCCCTAACGCTAGTGGTGTAAGAATTTTTCTTGACTGTATCACACTCTTGTGATACAGTGATACCTATTATGATTAGTTTACGAATAAAGCCTGAATTAGAAAAGACTCTTTCGTTTTTCGCTGAAACAAAAGGTAAAAGCCGAAGTGAGATTATAATAGAGTCTATAATAGAATACATCGAAAATCATTCCACCGAAAAAAATCCATTTGACTTAGGTAAAGACCTATTTGGTAAATATTCCTCTGGCAAGACCGATCTTTCCAAAAATAGAAAAAAATACTTAAAAGAAAAAATCTCACAAAAGCATGCAAAACGTCGCTCTAATTGATTCAGGTCCTATTGTCGCCTTGTTTGATGCAGGGGATAATTTCCATAAGCCAATAAAAAAGTTTTTACAATCTTACAAAGGCTCTCTTTTAACTACATGGGCTGTGCTTACAGAGGTTCTCTATCTACTTTCTTTTTCTTTGCAGGCACAGCAAGATGTCTTAGAGTGGATACACCGCGGTAGCCTCGAATTAAAAGATATTTCTACTCATGATATAAAATACATCAAAGAGAGAATGCTAAAATATGGAAATGTCCCAATGGACTTAGCTGATGCAAGTCTCATGTGTATTTCTGAAAAAGAACGCATTCAACATATCATCAGTATAGATTCTGATTTTTCCATTTATCGAACGTTAAACGGTAAGTATCTCAAGAATTTAC
>JANYCR010000453.1 GCA_025360185.1 Leptospiraceae bacterium
AAAAGAATGAGTAACGCAAACATACAGCAAAGCCCTGCGTTAAGGATCGAAGCGGGGTCAATAAATTGCATACTTCTTTATGTTCCTTTTTATGCGGAAAATTCGCAATTTATTGACCATAGCGAGAGCCTGTCGGCGCATTACGTGGAGTATCTGCTCTTATTACGTTTAATTCTGCTTAACCACATGATTCGCCGAACGCCCAAAACATTGACAGAAGGGGCAGGAAGAATGATGACAGATACGTCAGGCGCAAGCCAGTTGACTTACAAGCCATATGGGGAAGTCAACCGTATGAATAGCTATGGTCCTGATATATTTCGATACAAGTATACTAGTCAACAGGACGACCAGGACACGGGGTTGTATTATTATAACGCTAGGTACTACGATCCTGTATTAGGTTCTTTCACAAGTGCGGATAATGTAACGAATGCGACATCGGCGTTTGGACTAAATCATTATATGTATACAGAGGGGAATCCGGTAAGGTATGGAGATGCAAGCGGGAATTTTCTGGGAGCACTCCTTTTTTCCGCCATTGCAACTACTGTGACAGCCGTTGCAGTAGGTGCCGTTGTAACAGAAGCCGTCGTTTCTACAGCAGCCTTAACTATTGGAGTAACCGCGTTAGCCGCTGGAGGGTTAGCAACAGGGTTGGCAGTCGCTGCTGGTGCGACTGCATTGGTTGCAGTGGGAATGGGAATTGGGGCAGGGTTGTCAGTGGGCATAACTACCATAGCTTCTGCATTAGCAATAGGCGGATTTGCAGTAGGGATGGCTTTAGTGGCTGGGGCTACTACAGTGGGGGCGACTTTAATAGCCGGAGGGTTAGCAAGTAGTTTTTCTTTAAACATAGCAATAACGGCAATCGGAATGGGATTTGCAACATTAGCTGCTATAGGTTTCACAATCGGTGTTGCGGTATCTTCGGTATTAGTCGCTTCGGCAGTTCCAAGTAGCCTTGCTTTAACTACGGGTGCTACAATACTTGGTGAGGGTGCATTGGCTATTGGCTCTATACTCTCGCCTTTGACTTTACAATCGTACGTTGGCGGAGGACTATCTACTTCAAGCTGGAATAAATTGAGATGGGATGAAATCAGAGCAAGACGTAGTGGTTGTTATGCGGCAGCCGGACAAGATATAGCCGCACATATTGGAGCCGCGAGTACTGGTGGCATAATTGCCAGTTATCAAGCATGGTCAACAACCTATTGGATGCCTGCCACAGGTTTCTCTAATGGGCAATTATTTTCGATTGGAATGGCTTTATTCGATGTTTCTCAGGGTAATTTTGATGAGGCTCAAATGGGCTTGATTGGTATGTTTACTAATTCTCCAGTAGGAATAGCTTACTCAATGGGAAAAAGAATACAAAGTTCTTGTAATAGGATAAACTAATGAGAATAGTTAGTATTTTGATAATTTTTCTTCTTAAGTGCTATTATCATTCAGAAGTTTTCAGAGGTGAAGTTAGACCTGCATATTCTAGCGAAAACACTTTTATTAAAATAAAGTTAGTGAATAACCAAGATAATAATACTGGTAAAAAATTTACTTTTTTGGTACATGAAGAAAATGCAGATGAGGATATACAATATAGTCCCTTATTTCTTTTAGCTCCGTTAAAAACAGATAGGGTTCAGACCGAATTTAAATTCAATTGTGAAAATATTTTCCGATCTTCCTCTGGGTACAATAAATACTTTTTAAGATTAATAGTGAATGACACTTTTTTTGAGAGTGGAAGTATACTTTGGCCTCATGTGAATAAGACTCGTTTGTTTGTTCCGAAAGGGTACACTCTACGAATTTTTATTGGAGAAATTACAAAGGTAAGAGAAGTTAACCTTGACCCTAGTGATAAGCTTGGAGTTGAAAAATTAAGCAGTGTATATAGAAAAAACAAGGAAGCTTTAGAAAAAAGATTAAGCAATGATTACGTTTCTCCGCCTCAGGAAAAGATTAAGGATTTAGAGTTAGGTTTTGCAGATGATGCGATTGTTTATCAAGACGTATCTTTATTATTAAAAAAAGTAAATACTTGGAATAAAACAAATTTTGCTATTCGATATAGAATAGAGCCAAATTCTATATCGTTGCTGGAGAATAGTTGTGACTAAAATATGCAAATTCAAGAAATCTCAACTATCACATGGTATACCGTTACTTGAGAAAAGTATCTCAAAGAACTACCGCCTAATACCAAGTTTGCGTTTGACGGGAAAGATGATGTAGGCAAGACTTACGAGCAGGTCAAGAAGGAATTTATTTTGTACGATAAAGACGCGGAGCAAGGTAAGTAATGGTTAATTGTTAATGAAAAATGATAAATGGAAGATAGTAAAAAATGAAACTGCAAACCAAAAGGCTAATGGCAAAAAGAATGAGTAACGCAAACATACAGCAAAGCCCTGCGTTAAGGATCGAAGCGGG
>JANYCR010000487.1 GCA_025360185.1 Leptospiraceae bacterium
GGAACTTATTTATGAGAAGTGGTATATAATAAAGAGTAAAAATCTGAAACTATTTTGCAAGTCTTTTTTAAATAATCCCTCCTGACTTAAATATGCTATTAGCCGCTCAAGCAATTTCCAGAAACATTATTTTTGTTACAAATAATAGTAAGGAATTTAAGCGAGTCCCTGATTTAAAGATTGAGGACTGGACTAAATAGATTTTACGATTTCAACTTCTTAACAAAGTTTAAAAGTTTATTTCGAATAAATTCATCTTCCTCTTTTTGAATTACTTCGACTAATTCTGATTTGCCTTCGAGAGATTCATTGATTACTTCGCGAGAAGCTGGTTTATATTGTAGATTTCCAATTTGGATTTCGATTTTTTTAAGAAGCGGGCGTTGGAAAATTTTATTTGCGGATTTTAGAATTGAATCTTTGATAAAGTTAATTTCCATTTTATAAGCAGAATGAGAAACTCGGATAAATAAAGTTTCTCTATCCACTCTAAAAGCTTGTGCTTGGTTAACATACACTGGTCCAATAATTTCTTTCCAGTTTTGTGTAACTTGATTTAGAATTGTAGTATTTAATAAAGCTTCTTTGTCGTAACCAATTTGGTGAATGAGAGAATCTAAATCGGTTATATTAATTTTGTGAATTTCGGACATGGTTAATTATTCAATATCCTTCATAGAATAAGGCAGTGCATTGTATACCTTTGATTTTATGATCTTTAGTAAAAGATATATCAAAAGCATCTTTTTTATAAATGATTCTCATGTTATAAAAAAAACTTTCCGTTTTACCTTTCATCATCTCAATTCTACAGTTCTCCTTGTTCGTAATCGCATAAAAAAAGGATCTAAACAATTTATCATAGGTTCCGCATTTCCATTCATCTTTAGAAAAAAGTAGCATATACAAAAGAATGTAATCTTTTTCTTGTTCTGATGTTTGCAAATTGTTTAAAATTGAACTTAATTCTTTATGTCCAATATTTTTATATTCATTAAATCTACTTGGTATTTTGATAGATTGTATAGAAAAGTCATCTTCAAAAATTAATAAGTTTGTATAAAACTCTTTGTCAAAAAGATTAGCAATCTGTTTTTCATCTTTCGTTAACAACGTGTTAACAAACTTGTTATATAACTTCTTTGCAGCGTAGTTATTCAACTTTTTATCAATTGAATAACTACACTCTTTTACTGGTTTATGCTTGTCCCAGATATCAATGGAGTTTGCGTTACTGACAAAAAAAAGGATCAGTAGTAAAATTCTATGCATTTCTAATTATTGTTTCTGGATCGACAAATACCCATTTGCCTCCAATTTTATATTCTAAAGAGATATGTAAATGCACGCCCGATACGTCGCCAGTCTTCCCCATTTTTCCAGCATACTCTCCAGCTTCTACCTCATCATAAAGCCATAAGTTTTTAGAGAAACCTTCTAAGTGAGCCAATCTCCATCGTTCTGTTCTTGAAAAATTTTCAATGACAATACTATTGCCATAAGTAGAACCATAATCCATGTAAGTAATAAGTCCATTTATAGGAAAATATACATCTAAATTTTTTGAAATAAGATCAACACCCCAATGCCCATTCTCATGATATTTTTTACCATCTATGACATGGACTATCGATGCATCATGATAAGGATCAGATCTCCACAAATCATTTTTAACTCTTCGAGTTAAAGGATACATTGCATTACTTTTCTGTGCAGGCTTTAAATCTGGCTCACTTGGACCATCTTGCGTGTGCAGTTTTTCATTTCTCTTCCTGTCAGGAATTGGTTCCTTAGTTGGATATGCATCCACTTCTTTATTTTTTAATAACTGATACCCGATAAGTCCTACTCCTAAACCTATTAACCATCCCCATGAAGAATCATTTTTTCGTCTTCTTGGCATATACATAAATCTCCTTATTTTTTATTTAGTACAAGAAAAACCTATATTATGTCTTTTGTCAATAAAAAGTAAATAACTCAAAATTTTAGCTTCACGTGAAATTTCCTTTCAAATTAGCACCATACGCAAGCGAATTTGAATCTGGTAAATTGTCATCCTGAGCCTGTAGGGATACTGATTCTATTAGCGATGGTTCGACAAGCTCGCTAGAGCTACCATGACACCCGAAATTCAGTCTGATTTGTGTATATTAGTTTATCTCACTGATATTTCCATCTTGGATCATAAACACTTGTTTCGGCTGTTCTAAATTCCCCAGATAATCCTGAATACCCTCTAAGTCAGTAGTTGTAAAAAAAGCCTGACCACAATCCATAATCAAATTTACAAAGTATTCTCTTCGTTTAACATCTAGTTCGCGGATAACGTCATCAATTAAAAGAATGGGAGCTTCGCCGATTTGGTTTTGGATGAATTTGAATTGAGACGTTTTGAGAGCAATTACAGTACTTCTTTTTTGTCCTTGGGAACCAAACTCGATTATATCTTTGCCATTAGCCCCTACAAAAATATCGTCTCTGTGAATTCCAACAGAAGTATAACCCAAATGAGTATCCCTAGAAATTCTTTCGGAAAGTTTTTTCGCATACTCTTCATTATTTATTACATTCGGTTTGTAAATTACTTCGAATTTGTCTTTATCCCCACTGAGTTTGGCTAAATTCTCTTTGTATATTTGGTTTATAATTTCAATTACTCTGGCTCTTTCTTTTCCGATTTCAACGCCTTTGCTGACAAGCATTTGATCCCAGGGAGCAAGTTCTGCCACTGAAAAGTCCTTTTTCTTTAAAAGAGTATTTCTATGTTTTAATATTCTATTATAATCTAAAAGATTTGCAAAGTAACTACGATTTACCGTTGAAATAAAACTATCAATAAAACGTCGTCTTTCCGATGGACCGCCGTCGATAATTTTTAAATCAACAGGAGAAAATACAACAGCTTTTAGTTCACCGATAATATCTTGCTTTTTCTGAATGACATCTCTATTTAGTTTCACTTTTCTTTTTTGCGAGTCTAGTTTGCTATAACCTATTTCAATGGTTTTATCTAAACCTTCCGAAACAAAATCAGCTTTGATATAATAAAAGTTTGAATTCCAGTTTACAAGTTCTTCGTCTGAGTTATCCCGAAAACTTTTAAGTGTCGCAAACTGGTTGATAGCCTCAATGACGTTAGTTTTCCCCGCTCCATTTTCTCCAATGAAGAAAACTAATTTTGCTTGGAATTTTAACTGAACCTCCGCGTGGCTACGGAAGCTTTGGAGTTTTAGTTTAGTAAGAAACATTATATTTGCGCCTAGCGGCGGGCTTGCTGCCGCAGGCTAATAGTATGTAGCTTAAAGTTTCATCGGCATGATGACTGAGATGTATTGTGCGTCGGATGGATCTTTAAAAACTGCTGGTGAATTAGAGCTAGAAAATTCCATGATGATTTCTGGATCGTCAATTGATTTAATTACATCTGCAAGATAATCACCCTTAAACGCTATTGAAGTTTCTTCGCCTTTGAAGTCTACCGGTATACTTACATTAACCTCAGTTGAGCCAGGAGTAGAAGAATTAATATGAAGTAAGTTGTCAGAGAAAGTCATTCTGATTTGGCGAGAAGGCTCTTCTGCTGCAATGAGAGCTTGTCTGAGCGCAACTTGTAATTCGTCTTTGTTGATTCGGACAGAATTTTTAGATTCTTTTGGAATCACCGCTTCGTAATCAGGATAGTTTCCATCAATGAGCTTGCAGAGTAATTCTACATTTCCGATCTTCAAGTAAATTTGGTTTTCAACGATTCCAATTTTACCTGAGTCATTGGAATCAATCATTTTCATAATTTCTTTGATTGCTTTGTGGGGGATAATAACGCCTTTGCTGAAAGGGAGAGAATTTGGAATCACTCTGTCAATTTTTGCAAGTCTTCTTCCATCAGTTCCGACAAACGATATTTTGCCTTCGCT
>JANYCR010000513.1 GCA_025360185.1 Leptospiraceae bacterium
AAAAGAAAATATATAGTAGGCATTAAAGTCTCTGACGAAAACTATAATTCTGTAAATCTAAAACAGCATCGCTTTCATCCAGAATGGAATTACTCCATATTACCCCACTAATTGTGTTTTTTATTTCAGGACAATGCCTAATACTATGATTTCTAATTCTTATGGTGTTTCTTCCCGAAGATTTAATGTTCCGTATTTTAGTAAAGGCTCCATTTCTTCGATTGACTTTCCTACTTTCCCCACTGAATAAGAAGGACTACCGTTTACATAGAGTTTGTATGCAAAACTAAAATCAGTTAAAGAAAAAGAAATAGGAGCCTCTCCTTTTTTAAATAGTACCTTTAGCCGATACATCGCATATCCATCCGCTGGTAGCTTACGCCCATTTACCTCTAGATTCTGCCATTCGGATGGAACTGGAATGTATTGTATTTTGGAAGGAGCCTGATTTTTAAAAAAAATCTTTTGTTCTTCTGGATTTTCGATTAACTCGTTCCAGTAAAATTCCCACTCTCCTACAAGATCGACTGTCCCGTCTTTCTCAAAATCCCATGGACTGACAGACTGACCAACTGCACGTAAATCCAAAACGCCTTGGACCGCAATAGGAGCAACTTTCTCGTTATCCTCTCTTTTGCACGTAACTAAAAAAGCTAAAAGTAAATACAGAATGACTAATCTATTCATATAAACCCCCGATTCGAATTGTATTCTAAAGGAAAAGAAAGCGTTTGCAGTATATGGTGTCATTCATTTAAAAAAATATTTTCTGAAAGCCATAAGAAAAATCTCTCCGAAAACTAGTTAATCTTTTCACAAAGTTCCTCAAATTTCGAATTGGTTTATACGATAATAGAAATTAGGGTTTAAGCACTAAAGGGAAATCAAAATGTCCGACAAATTTAAAGAAGAGATGAATTTTCAAACTATCCATTCCATGAATATGATACGGTTTGCCCTGTTTGTATTCTATTTACTTAGTTTGATAACGGTTCATCAAATTTTTTTAAAAGCGCAACTCATATCCCATATTGTAGGAACTGCAACATTTGGAATCAGTGCAATCTGGTTTCACTTTCAATCAAAAAAAAGAAGTTACCACCCATTTGCCCCTATCGCTCTATTAATTTTAGATATAAGTATTCTGAATTTTTCCTATACATACGATGCAACTTTCGGCAAATTATACGCTTCTGGAATCATTAAAAACCCTACTCTCTTTTCCCTTTATTTTTTTTCCATTTTCTATTCCGCTTTTCTACTCAATAAACGAGTCGTTTTGTTTTGTGGAATATACTCTGCCCTCGGAAATGTAAGTCTGAATTTAGCTGCTTACTTTGCTGGTATACAGTATTCTGAAGATCCGCTACTTATGAATGAAATGGGTTATACTGCGATTAGCCTTGAGATTGTAAAAACCTTATTTTTAGTCAGTTTTGCGTTTATGATTGTGACTTTAATGAAAATTTTACAGGACACAATCAAGAAAACGAATGAATCTCTTAGAATGACGGATAAAACAAATCAAACGCTGGAAGATCAAAAAAAAGATATGCTTACAACCTCAACATCCCTCACAGAAACGACCTTAGATTGGAGCAAAAAAATCGGTTTTTTTCTTTCCGATATTGGAAACCAGTTGGAGCAGATACGTAAAATCAATATTTTCCTCGAAGAGTTTACAAACTCGCAAGAAAAAATTTCTGAACTCTCTACTAAACAATCTGATGAGACTGATAGGCTTAGTTCTTTATCATTATCCTCTGAAGAAAAAAGGCTCATTGCAATGCAAAAGAATCAAGAGCTTGCAAAAAACCTAGAGCTAATACAGGGTAATGGCATTAAGATTAGAGAATCTCTAGTTGAGGATCAAAAATCGGGAGAAAAACTAAATCATTTTTTCAATAAACTAGCCGAGGTAACAGGCATTATCACAGAAATTTCCGAGAAGACAAATTTATTAGCGCTTAACGCTTCCATCGAGGCAGCCCGTGCAGGAGAAGCCGGAAGAGGTTTCGCAGTAGTAGCCTCTGAAGTAGGAAAGCTCGCAGAATTCAGCAATTCCAATGCAAAAGAGATTTCAACTATTGTTAAAGACAGCCGTAAAGTAATTCACGAATCTGAAAGGACACGAGGTGGTGTCAATCTAAATGTAGACAATCAATTTTCCAGATTAGAAAAAGTAGCTGAAATTATAAATCTTATTTCAGGCTTCAATGAATCCTTAAAACAAAACAACCAGACATATATTCATTCTTTAGATGAATTTAAAGTAGGTTCTCATCATCTCTCTGAATTAGTCAGGATTAATTTTAATAATACTATTGAAGTAAAAACTTCTCTCAAAGAGGTCTCCGGCAAAATACTATATATCGCTGACGAATTAAAAAAAATGGAATCAGAGCTTACCCAGATTCAAAATATGGCGAAGAAGTTGGAAACGCTTGCATCTTAGGGATTAGTATTTTCAAAGGCTATAGTATTTTTGCAATTCTTTCTATCCAATGATTCTTTTTTCCAAATATAATTAGATGGATAAATTTTATTACAATTAAATTCTTTCTTAATTTTGCCTCGTTCATATTTTTGTTCGATTTGATCTAAGAAAGCAGTATCTTCTTTCATTAACTTTTCTGTTTTACCAAGTTGTATACCTTTTGCATTTTCCAATTCAATCTCCGTTAAATGTATTTTTCCAGTAGGTGAAATTGAAATTAATAAGTAAAATAAATATAATTTAATAAACATTTACTTTTTCCTTTTTTGATTTACTAAATATTCCCGAATATGATTAACATTATCTATTGAGTAAAGGGCAAAAGATTCATTGACAAATTGCGATAAACCGCTAGAAAATAAATCCCAAAAGGCTCTAAAAAAGAATTTTTCATAAGACTTACTGCCAGTTGTGAAATAAACAGAGTTAGCATCCCTAATCCATATTTCATTTGATAGATATAAATATCTTTTTTCAAGAGCAGGAATAGCAAGATTACCGTCAGGATGACAAAGGGGATAACAAGCTCTATCCGTTTCAAATTTGTTTATCAATATATATATAGTGGGGTCTTTCTTACTATTAGTAATTACAAACCCTGCATCCGTAAATAATCTTTTATAGATAGAATCAATGAACTTCTCAATGAGCATACTCTCACCGAACTGAAAATTATTAACAGCTAAATACGCGCAGCAGCCAAGATTTTTATCATCTCCTGTATTATTTAAGACAATAATGTTATTCACATTAATCAAAGACTGCCCTGGTTCAATTTTAACTTCCATTAAAGCAGAATAATCATCTAACACAACGCGAGCTGTCGTCAAACTTTGACAATTAAACAAATTCAAGACTAAAATACTTAAAACAAAAAAACTAAGATATTCATTCCTCATTCCTCATTCCTAACTTCTTCCTCCAACTCCTTTCCTCTTCCTCGAAATATTTTTCCAGTTCCAAATAATTAGAATCCCCATTTAAAAAATTCAAAATTTTATCATCACCGGTTAATAGCTCTATGGCGCTGTGGTCAGATCGAAATTCATAGACTCCCTGGAGAAATTGAAAATCATTTGGATAGAACTCTCGGAGGGTTCGAAGTAAATGAAGTGTAAAGAGTAGACTATGAAATTTATTTTTCTTTACGAGAAGAATTTGAAACCCGCCGCATTTCTCGCCTTTGTGTTTGTGAAATGTAGGCATATATAGCAAGGGTCGCAGGATAAATGTATTTCTTTGAAACTCTGTAAGTCGCTGTAATAATTTTTCATCTTGCATTTGAATATATGGCGCTCCAAATGTTTCAAATGGACGAGTAGTTCCCCTGCCTTCAGAAAGATTTGTACCTTCCAAGAGACATTGTCCCGAATAAACATAACAAGTAGTAGCCGCTGGAATATTAGGAGAAGGCGGAACCCATAAAAACGTATCATCTTTTTTCCCATAAAAAACTCCAATTGGTATTATATGAAGTTTTACATTTAGGTTGAATTCATTTTTATAATACCGCATCATCTCTGCAATCGTAAGTCCATGACGATGTAGAACAGTTTCGACTCCAACAAACGAGGAAAATTTTTTTTGTAAGGGTGAGCCTTCTACTTTTCTGCCAGCAGGATTCGGCGAGTCAATGACTAGAATTTCGACAAAGTGAGAGGTTGCGGCAGAATTGTATTTTGCGACACTTTGCAAAATATAATAACAACTCGTTAGAAATGTATAGTAGCGAGCGCCTACATCTCGTATGTCGAGTACAATTAAATCAAGCTCGCTTAGAGTTTCTGCCTTTACGAATAACGAATGTTCTTCGTCACCATATAGATTTTCCATTCTTACCTTGCCGAAATCATACTTGAGGTTACTACCGGATACCTGGTCCTGCAATTCTGCAAACAGCCCATGCTCTGGAATAAAAATTACTTTTAAATCTAAATTCTCTTTTACAATTTCGAAATGGTATTGTCCATTCGAGAATGCGCTCTGGTTCGTGAGCATTCCCACTCGCGCACCTTGAAATTTTTTAAATATTTTTTTATAGTTCATACTTTAACCGTTTTCAGCATATTACTCACCAAAAACTCTGCGTCTGTCTTAGAGCGAATATCGACAACACTTACATCCTCTGCTCTTTCGGTTAATACGAGTTTGCCACCTTGAAGTTCAAATACTCCAAGTTCTGTTACAACCATATGAACACACTTGACTCCCGTTAATGGAAGAGAGCATTTTTTCAAAAGCTTCGAACTTCCTTCTTTGCTTGTATGCTCCATTACGACTACTACGCGTTTTGCGCCACCGACTAAGTCCATTGCGCCACCCATGCCTTTTACCATTTTGCCTGGAATCATCCAGTTCGCCAAATCGCCTTCCTGTGAAACTTCCATTGCTCCTAGAATTGTAAGGTCAATATGACCACCCCGAATCATTCCAAATGAATCAGCGGAGGAAAAATAAGAAGCACCCGCTAAAGCAGTTACTGTTTGTTTGCCGGCGTTGATTAAATCGGCATCTTCTGTTCCGGAAGCAGGAAAAGGTCCAAGTCCTAAGAGTCCATTTTCTGATTGTAGAATGATATCCATATCCGGCGAAATATAATTAGCCACAAGTGTTGGCATTCCAATTCCAAGGTTTACATAATATCCATCTTTAATTTCTTCAGCTACGCGCCTAATTTGCTCTTCTTTAGTTAGTGGCATTAGATTACTGTCCTTCTTTCAATTCTCTTCTCGTAGTTTTCGCCCTGAAAAATTCGCTGCACATAAATTCCTGGCGTATGCACTTGGTCGGGGTCTAGCTCGCCAACTTCTACAAGCTCTTCTACCTCAGCGATTGTGATTTTTCCTGCACTCGCCATCATCGGGTTGAAGTTACGCGCTGTTTTGCGATAGATTAAATTTCCTGCTTTATCTCCTTTCCAGGCTTTTACAATTGCAAAATCTGCAGTAAGTGCGGTTTCTAGGATGTAAACGCGACCATTAAACTCGCGTGCTTCTTTTCCGTCTGCAATCAAAGTTCCAACTCCTGTCGGCGTATAAAATCCAGGAATTCCAGAACCGCCCGCACGAATCCTTTCTGCCAGTGTTCCCTGTGGATTTAGTTCTACTTCGAGACTTCCATCTAAAAACTGCCCCTCAAAAGTTTTATTTTCGCCAACATAACTCGAAATCATCTTCTTAATCTGACGGTCCTTCAGTAAAATTCCAAGTCCAAAACCATCAACCCCACAATTGTTCGAGATAACAGTTAAGCCTTTTACCTCAGACTCCAAAAGGGCTTGGATAGATTTTTCTGGAATTCCGCAAAGTCCAAATCCACCCACCATCAGAGTCATTCCATCTTCGATTCCTCGAATTGCTTCTTTTGCATTTATAACTATCTTATTCAAAAAATTTGTCCTTATATTTTTAGAATCTATCGACAATAAAAAAAGATTGTTTTCAATCCATAACCTGATTTATATTGTTTAGATACTAACTAAATATATGCCAATAGATACAAGTAAAGTAAACCAAAAAATATCCGTTCCTGCAGGTCAGATTATATTTGAAGAAGGCTCTTCCGCTAATTCTTTAAATATAATACACGAAGGCGCATTCTTAATTGAGCGCAAGATTAACAATGTAAATGTTCCACTCCTTCAAATTGCCGGAAAGAATTTAACTCCAGGGGTTATTAGTTTGTTTACCACTGGTCGTTATCCCTTTACAATTAAAACAGTGCAAGACTCGATCATTTCAACGTATCAAGTAAATAGCTCTACTATAAAAAAGACAATTCAAGGAAAAGTTTCGATTGGTATAATGACTGCTCGAACACTATTACGCGAAATTTTAGAAATCTTTAAAAAAGCAAACGTCCTTCAATCTTTGAATTCAAAAGTAACCAAGCTTAATGATAATCTTGCCATTTCTTATTTTCTCTTAGAGCCTTCTGTATTTCCGGGTATAGATCCAACTAGTTATGTATATGACCCTGAGATAGAAATGCAATCTGATCCAATTCTTAGATTGACGAGAGAAAATTTGAGTAATTTCATAGAGAGCGGGGGAAAACTCCCAGAAACCGCTAGCCTTATTTTTTTAAATGATGATCATCATGAACTACTAAAAAAAGATTACTTAGATGAAATTGATTTTGACGATGAAGAATTTTTATTCATTCGAAAAATTCTATCTGTTGATCCCGCTATCAATACTCCCCTTTTCGATGCGGATGTATCAATCATCATCCATATATGCGAAAAGCTTTCAGGTGTTTACGCTTCTCTACTGGAAATTTTACAGGAGCAAATCACCTCCGTTGTGGATAATATGAGTTTGCTTTGCGGAAGAGATAATAGTCTTTTAGAAAAATACAACATGATGCTTGAAGAGACGGAGACCGGAATTGGTGATCAAAAGCCTGAAGTATTAGTTCCGATTACAGAATCTTTTCACGAGCAAGTGGGCAGGTATTTGCAATCTTATAGAAATATCTTCTTCAAAGAATTTCAAGGGATTTCGCCTAATTTTAACGCATTCAAGCAAAGATCGCAAACCCTTCAATCCAGTCTCAAACCACAAAATGATTTATCTACCGGTATAGGGGATACATCTGATCAGCCGATACGTACTGGGCTTGATATGGATGCTATGAAAAAAGAATTAGAAAACTCAGGTAGTAAGATTTTAAATTTCGTTAAACTACCACCAGAGCAAATAAAAGAATTCTCATCTTTACTTCTGAAATTAAAGTCCATGTCAAACCCTCTAGATCCAGAAAGCGATGCTAGAAAAATTCGAAAAAACATTGCAAAGACTTATTGGGAAGTTTATGATGCCTGCTTTATGAAATTTCAGGCAAGTAGAAGTGTTCCAAAGCAAGTTGAGATGATGCTTAATTTTGGATTCTTTGATGAGACTTTGCTTGAACCTTCCCAGACTGCATTTCTTTATACTTACAAAGACGAAACACAAGGGCGAAGAGATATCCCGATTCATAATGGCATTGAATGGTTGGAGCAAATTTATAATAAAAAGATTACAACCTCTCTTGATGAGATGGGGCAAACTTATTTTGATAAAGTAAAACTAGACTCAAAAGAAGTTATTTATAAAAAAGAAACTGATATTCCAGCCAGTATTGATACAAATGCAAGCAGATTTAAATATGAAATGAATGCGATGTATCAGCCAAATGTGAGACTAACAACCGGTAATCCCGCAACGCATTTACCCATTTTAACTAAATATCATATTACAATTCCGCTTGAGAAATGTGCTGTAACGAAAAAGATTTTAAGTGATACGATAGATTCTATCCTACGAACTGATTATACAGCATTCAATCGTGAGATTGTTTATAACGATGAACAAAATGGAATTCGAAAAGAATTTGTTCAGAGAAGTATTATTCCTGATTTTATCCTTGTGCCTTCGCTTGGTGGAAAAGTAATGATGTGGCAGGACTTATCAATTCTAAGAGGTAACGGATCGAAAGAAAGTCGCGGAAGAATTATTCTTCCACTCTTTTCTAATGGTGATATTCGAACCATGATGTTAGAAGCGATTGCAGCTTTTCGCTGGGAATTATGTAAAAATATTCTGGGACCGGATTGGAATAATCCGGGGATACCTTCGATTACCTCCGAGTACATGGACTTTATCCAATTTTATAAAAAAAGTAAGGACTTGTCTATTGAACTAAAAGAAAAAATTGCTACCGAGTTTAAAAGATTTAGAACTGATAGAGATAAGTTTGTAAATGATTATCTTTCCTGGATTCGCTATGAAGCTGAAGGTATACAACGATTAAACCGTGTTGTGCGAGGTATTTTTTACAAGCATATTCCATTTCATAAAGATATCAGGGACAAAGTTTCAAAGCTACCGGCTTATGCTGACATGCACAATCGATTCACAAATATTCGTAATCGCCAATTTAAAGAATTCGAGAATCGCTATAAAAAATACTCAGGGGCAGATGGAAGTTTGCCTCCTGTTTTACAAGAGAATCTTGACTTCTATAAGATTTAAGCTGTAAAACGAATTTAAACTAAATCAGTGGTCTGACTTAATGAATAGAATCAGCTACATGACTCGCAATGAGTTAACAAAAAGAGTTTACACCATACAAGTTTTAAAAGAACTAGGTGTAACTCTTGCCGCTGTAAATTTTATCTTTGTTAAAGATGAACTCAATACAATAGAATTTAATTCTTATAAATATGGAATTACCAAGTACTCCTTATCAGAGAATAAATTTTACGGAAATCTCTGGGAATCAGAAAATGAAGCAAAAGCAGTTTCTGATTTAAATTATCATTATACTAGTATTGGATTAGGTAGCGTCGCGACCAATAATGATTTAGACCTTAAAATTCTAAATACAGTATTAGAAGCAATCACGGATATTGATTTAAATAGAATAATTGAAAAAGCAATCGATGAAAAACAGAATACCGAAAAAGAAGTTGAAGTTTACTTCAATGATAAATGCTTTTAAAAATAAACTAGACTTGCTCTATTAAGTAAGGCTTTGTATACTCTCTAACGATTTCAACTACAAATCTTCCCCAGCTTTTAGGATCTTCGTTGATTGGAACCTGCTTTATCTTTGGAAAATAACCGTGCGGTTTATGCAAACTATGCGTTAGTTCCAAGGTGCGCAGATAATTATCAATTCGCTTAACACGAACAAAATTAATCATTTCACTTTGAATTCTTTCTTTTGGAATATAACCTATGATGATGAGTTTCGGGAAAAGAGCTTTTTTTAAATGGTTAATGAAGTCTGTAAAACTATCAACCCTGTCAATAAAACCCTCATAAGCACCCCCGCCTAAGTTCATAATTTGAGTAACTATGTCCATAGTAAGAGTAACACCTTCCATGGTAGCCATATCAGAAATAATAACAATTCCTTCGTCCGGTTGAAATGTTTTTAGAATCGTGTCGCCCTTGAATTGTCTACGTAGTAGCATAGTCGCTGAAATATCAATTTCCGCAGCTTTTGGAAGAATAATTTTTTGATTATTATCACGAATATTCTCCCTAGTAATTATATATCGCCTCTTCGCCGCGTTTTGGTTCATAATCCGAAAAGACTTAACCTTCTCTTCAACTTCGCTTAAGGTGTTAAAACCAATCTTCAGGATATTCTCTCTGCTTTTGCGGTTTAGTTCTGTTTCTTCCATTATATTTTCTTCTATCGGCTCAGGATTTTAAAGTCGTAATGATTATCTATGAAACTCTTGTCTAAATTGAAAAGTAATTTTTCGTTTCAATTTTTTTTTCTAGTCTTCCATAGTTAAAAATTTTGTTCGTATTATAATTCTCATAGCCAAATTGCAATACCTTTTTTATTAAATCTGAATAAATACCAAAACTCTCCTCGTAACAAATAGGAAGTGAGCTATAATAGGCAGACAATCCAGGTGTCAAATTAATTTCTAAAAAGAATGGATTTCCAAACTCATCGCATTTCCAATCTAATCTTGCATAACCTGAGACTTTAAGTATTTTACAAATATGAATAGAATCTTTTTGAAT
Organism: Leptospiraceae bacterium; assembly: GCA_025360185.1. Lineage (GTDB taxonomy): Bacteria > Spirochaetota > Leptospiria > Leptospirales > Leptospiraceae > UBA2033. Next base: position 10,030 of record JANYCR010000513.1, read on the forward strand.
TTTTTCTCCAATTCTCTGAGGCATACAAAAGGCTAAACTCTCTGGCATAGAATCTTTCGTCTTTACCTCTTCGCTGTAAACAAGGTCGGGATAAATTATCTTTGCAACAGCACTCGCCTGGTAATTTGGATAATTGCCAAAAACTCCGAGAGTTAAATCATCACCAGACAAAAAATCTTCTATTAGAACTGAACCAAAGCCGGCTAATATTTCCTGCGCTCTGAATTCCAATTCTTTTCGATTTCTAATTATATTTACGCTGGAAATTCCAAGACTTGATCCTTCCCCATTTGGTTTAAGAAAAATAGGGAATCTTATTGTAAGCGGTAAATTTTGTATATCCTCGATGCAATAAAAATTCTTCGTGGGGATCTTTGCATTTTTTACAATCAGTTTAACTAGGTTTTTATCCAGAGATATAGCCTGCGCATAAGCATCTGAGCCAGTAAAAGGAATTCCTAAAAACTCTCCAAGCGAGGGAATATATCCTTCTCGATTCCTGGAAGTAAAACCCTCAACTAGGTTAAAGAGAATAGTATTCTCTATATTATCTTCTTCTAATATATTTTTAATTCTATCCATCATTTTAATTTTTGACTTCTTTGGTTCAACCAATTCAGAATCATAGCCTAGTGAGGAAATAGTAGTAATCAAGAAATCGATGCTTGCCTGACTTTCCCATTCCTGTCGATGCCCGGGATTTAGACTTGGCAGCGAATCATGAATATCCGCTACTATAATAACTTTTTTTTTATCCATTGTGCACTGACATGGCATCCTTCTTTACCTCATCCCATAGAGCCGGGTCAACTTGTTCGTAAACGCTATCATAAGTAGAGTCAATGGGCTCGGGACTCAAATGAAATGTTCCTCGAAGAGCAGACTTAAATAGATGTTGTCTAGACTCTCTATGAAATCCATAATACCATTTAGGTGTAAGAGTAATCTTTCCACCTCCGCCAGGCAGATCATTTACAAATTGAGGAATTCCCATTCCAGAAATTTTACCTCGCATGTATTCAATTATTTCGTATCCCTTTGCGAGTGGAGTTCTAAACCCGCGCGAACCAGGAATAATTTCCGGATCATACATATAATAGGCTCTCACTCTCATTTCTAATAATTTTTTGTGAAGCGATAACATCTTTTCTCCGGTATCGTTAATGCCCTTGAGGATAACACACTGATTCCCCAAACTCACTCCGCTCTTTATTAATTTTAAGATTGCAGCCTTTGATTCTTGCGTGCATTCCTTTTCATGATTAAAATGAGTATTGCAAAATATAGAGAGGTTATCATTATTATGTGATTCAATAATTTTACAGAGATCGTCCGTTATCCGCATGGGTAGAGTAACGAGGTTACGAGTTCCTATTCTACAAATTTTTATACTTGGAATTTTTTCTAAATTTTCTAATATATAATCAATTCTGGCATCGCTCAAATTTAGCGGATCTCCGCCAGAGATTACAACATCAACAATTTCAGGATGTTCTTTTAGATAATGAAAAGCAGCGTCTAATTCATCTTTGTCAATACGCTCTTCGTTAAAGGAAACTTTGCGTCCTCGCATACAATGCCTGCAATATACAGAGCATTCTTGATTCGAAAATAATAATACTCTATCATTATACATTCTTGTAAGTCCTTTAACGGGAGACAGTCTTTCTTCATGCAATGGATCAGGGGATTCTTCAGGCGAAATAATTGTTTCACCAAGACCGGGGATAATAGTTCGTCTAATCGGGCAATTTACATCTACTGGATTTGCAAGTAACGCGTAATATGGAGTTGCCCCTATTTGTAGACGAATTGAATCTTGAATTGCTTTTTTCTCATCCGGAGATAAAAGAAAGTATTTTTCTAGATCACTACTTTTAATTCTATTTTGTAACTGAAATTTCCAGGAATTCCAGTCTGTGTTCGCGGCAATTTTTTTTCGATAATCTATTACCGATTCGAACTCACTCGCTTGATTCATACTTTTTTTGGATAGCCTTAGCCCAATTCTTGATTATTTCTATTTCTTCGCTAGAAAGGATAGCGTCCCTATGCACTAACGTATAAGAAAATAAAGGCATTTCTTTTTTTTCTAGTTCTTCTATAATGTCTCCAGCCTTTGTCGCCTTCTTGGATTCGGAGAGAATTTCCCAATTAGAAAAATTTAATTCTTCTCTTCCTTCTTCTACATGATGCGCCAAAAATATAGAAGCAGGAAATGTATAGGAATAGAGGGGATAACGCGTCTCATTCGAATGACAATCATAGCAGGATCTTTTGAGAATTGATTTTACTTTTTCATTGGCAATTAAATCAGCTTCGACCGAAGGATTTGTTCGGTTGATTGGAAGAAACTGAAATAAAATAAATAAAACACAAAGACTATATATAACTTTCTTTTTCATACTCTTACTTTAATTCTATTCTACTTAGTTCATTCAACTCAATTTTCCATCGCAATCGAACTTGATTTAGCAATTCAGTCACATTCTTATTGTCGATATTTTTATTTTCAAGCAAATGTTTTGGATTTTCCCAATTCGGAATTTTTTCCAATTCAGATAGAAGTATACTAACTCTAAAAACTTCAAACTCTTCAGTTACTTCTTTTTTTGCATCGGGCTCTTTTACATAATAAGGTTTTACGACAGAAATTAGAAGTTGTTCTAAATTTCTTTTTCTCGCAGCCTGTGAAAATAATAAAATATACCTTGCTGTATCTAATTGGATTCTATCTGAATAATTACCTTCCGAATAGAAGGTATACGCTCGATTACCCCCGTAATCAATCACGACATCTTGCTTACCTGTTGTATTTTTCTCTGTCTTAAATGACTTTAGGGATTCAGCAAAAATAATTTTTCCAATTCCATAAAGTGCTTCTTCATCGGAAATGCTTTGGTTATTTTGTAAGGCTTCAATATCTTTTTGCTTGGGATACTTCTTAGAACAATTGATTCCTATAAAAATAATAAATAGGGCTAATGAAAAACTCAGGAGATTCTTTGATTTTAAATAATACATACTTTACTGAAAATATTTAATCTTATATTTTGTAAAGTGGAAACCTAATTTAACCGAATGAGCATTAAAGTATAATCATCTTCTAGCATTTCCGATCTTCCTCGAAATTTATCTGTAGAGTCTTTAATGATTGTTTTTAGTTCATCTAGTGGCTTATCGGTATTAGCTTCTATGAGTTCAATAAATCTTTCTTCACCGAACATTTCTTTTTTACGATTCATTGTCTCTGTAATTCCATCTGTATATAAAATTAAAATATCTCCTGTTTGATAATGAATCGTCTGCTCTGAAATTTCAAAGTCTTTCATTCGAGTCCCTAATGGAATTCCTTTTCCTGTTAAAAGTGTTACACTGTTAATTGACTTTCTATAATAGAATTGACGGTTATGTCCAGCACTAGAGAAAATTATTTTTCTTTCAGAAATAAAAATTCGAATGAGCATTACTTCAACGAGCATCATATAATTAAATTTTTCTTTTATGATTCGATTAGCATTCTGTAGACTTTGAGAAGGAGAGGTTAATCTTGATACTTCGCCTGCCAAAATAGTTTTAGAAAACTCCATAAAAAGTGCGGCAGATATGCCTTTGCCGGAAACATCTGCAATGATAGCGGAAATTTCATTTTCAGAATGATAAATCATATCATAAAAATCTCCACCAATTTCTTTTGAGGATAGATAAAGTGTTTCTACTTCTAGACCATTTACGTTTTTTGGAATTACAGGTAATGAATACATTTGGATTTTAGAAGCAATTTGAAGGTCTCGATTGATTGCTTCCAATTTTTTTTCTTGCTCTTTAGATAATAGCGACTTGTAAGCCTCTACAATATGGTTTGAAATAATAAGGAGTAAACTTAAATCAGACTTATCGAATACTTTTCGATTTTTTTTATCAGAAACACTAAATACTCCGATGATTTCTAAATTCAAATATATCGGAATAGAGATAAACGATTTACTACTATAATTTCCGGGGTATAAAAATTTTAAATCTGTTTCTTCCGTATTTGTAATTAGAAGTGGTTTACCTGTTTCTATTATATGACCAATAACTCCCTTATCAGCATCTATATGAATATATTCGGGCTCTAGACTAAAACCATAAGTTTTGACTAATCGCCAGTTACCGGTACTTCTACTTCTATAAGCAAAAGAAAATCTCTCGACTTGAATTAAATCTAGAGTAGCATGAAATGCAATCTCTAAAAACTGATCCATACTTGGAATACTTCGCAGAGCCTGGCTTACTTTTAGAAGACAATTGATTTCATTAAATTTGTTTTGCAACTCATCTATTAGAATCCTATTTTTAATTGCGATAGCCGCCATATCTGAAAGACTTTGCAATAAAAGCAAATCACTTTCATCAAATAAATTTCTTTCTAATGTATTAACTGCTTCTACGACACCTTGCACCTCTCCTTGAGCGATCATTGGTACGCAAATTAAGTTACGGGTAACAAAGCCTACACTCTTATCAATTTCTCTATAAATTCTGGTATCGGCTTCTGCATTGTTCACAATCAGAGGTTGGAGAGAAGAGAGGGTAAGCCCTGCAATTCCTTTACCTTTTGGAACTTTAAGGGATGGTAGCAAGTCACTTTTTTCTCCACTACTAGTGTGGAAGACCAGACAGTCATCCTCTTTGGCATATAAAAGTAGTGAACATCCTTCAACATTCAGAACGTCTTTTATCGTTTTCATAATTGTGTCTAAAAGAGATTGAAGACTATCGGAAGTATTTATGATAGAGGTAATTTCAAAAATTCTATCTATAGTTAATTGTTTCCTGCTCATATACCATAGTCTCTAACTGCATATATTAAATTCAAATGTTTTTCAGGGAATCCAAATAGCATTACAGAAAGCCGAGAAATTCAAGTAAAATCTATATAGGCATTTATAAAAAGAAAGGTTGGAAGAAACCAGTGCGACCGAGGTAGGTCGCATAAGTCTGGTTTTATACTTGTAAAAGAAAATTTTACTATTTCAGTTTGTAACTTAAGGAAAACATATAGTAGCCTTCATTTTGGCTTGTTCCGTTTGTCCCTAAACTATTAATTGTATAAGCATTTTGATTTTTGGAGGCAGGTAAATAACTAAAATTAAAATTAATAAGCTTTTCTCGGTACCCGTCAGCACGTTCGTTTGCGAAATAATCCAGAGCTAAAGAAACAAGACCTTGAATAACAAGTCCAGTTCCAAGACCGACCATGTATTTTTTATCATTGTTCATACCTGCCAAATACGCCCACAAACCACCACCAATCATGGCATAATCTGCATACGTAAACATTCTATTCCAATAAGCAATGTTTTCCATTCTAGAAAGCTCTTGCTCCCTAAAACTAGAAGGACTTGTATCCAACTCTTTCTCTAAGTCTTTGGATTTTTTATCACTTTTAAAATACATAAACCCACCAGTAGCAAGTTGAAAAATTCCAACACCAATCAGCGGATACGATAACCCTAGATTGTAAGCAGATTCACTGTGTGCATTATATTTTCTAGTCGGGTCTGGATAAGAGCCTACTGCTTGGTTTCTATAATAAAGTCCCATTGCGGTGGTAAATGCTCCTGCTCCAATGTAATACAAGGAAGCCTCTTTTTCGCGAGTAAAATAACTTTTAACATCTTGCGACATTTTTTCCGTGCTTGCATTACTAACAGCCTGTGGATCTTTTGCTGCAGAGTTTTCTGTAGCGTCTTTCTTTGTTGAATCCTCTTGGGCAATAATATATGTATTTAAAACACACAAAACTAAAACAATTCTGAAAACTTTCATTCTAACGACTCCTAATCATATTCACCTGCGGTTATTTGTTTCAAATACAGGATTTAAAAGTGTTTTAATAAACACATTGTAAATTCAGTGTTTGC
>JANYCR010000537.1 GCA_025360185.1 Leptospiraceae bacterium
CTAATTTAGATTTTGCGTATTGGTTGATGGCTACTTGATAAGGATCAAGCAGTACCGGATACTCGATGTTCCACTCTTTAACGATTTCTGCTACCTTTGCGTAGTCTGTCTCCTCGTCTATATTGATAAAGATTAATTTTACGTCTTTGTAATTGGAAACTAGCTTTTGGATTTCTGGAATTTCTTCCTTGCATGGCAGGCAATAGCTCGCAAAGAAATTTAATACTACTTTTTTTCCTTCTATATGCTGTTTAAAAAGTAAGTGCTCCGTTTTTTCTTTATTCGGTAAAATAAAACTAGCAGGAGCCTTATCTCCAACTTTTGCGAATAATGCTATTACTCCACTGAGTAAAAATGCTATTAGTAACAATAAAATTTTTTTGTTCATAATTAAAACCTCATCGTGTAAGTAAATTCTAAGTGTGTTCCTTTCTGAGGATAATAGTTATTATTCTGTAAGGCGGGAGAGTATTCAGGCTTTGTCGAAAAAGAAAAATCTTCTTTTTCGTTTTTAATTGATTTAATATCACCAATGGCTGCAAGCATAATTGTAAGTGCTACGGAAACGCCAATAACGTTTATATTTCCCATTTGATTGTATGTATGCTTTATGATAGAATTTCCTTGTTGAAAGAAATAATAAGCTATCACTGGCTGATTTGCTGAAGGATTTATTTCCCGATTAATAAAATAATATAAGGTTCTATTATCGTGCACTTCTTTTTTTGTTTCTCCTGTCATCTTTTTATCCAAGTAAGAGTAATTATAGATACAGTTCAGAAAACTAATTGCATATAAAGAAATATAAGCGAATCCACTTTTTCTGTTTAGATACAGATGACCCCATCCGGGAAATAAAATAGATTTATGCAAAGCTTGCTTATTAATCTCTGCCTCTCTCTCTAATCTTTGATTTTCTCGAGCTTGTTTAATTTCTTCCAGTGTCAGATATTTGGTTTGATCTTTTGTATTGGGATGAATTATTCTTTCGGTGAGGGTATTCATTGTTAGTTCTAATTGATTTAGATCGTATAAATCAATCGTCTCAGAAAATTCTAGGCTTTTATCTGAGACATTTCGAATGTTTATAGAAATAATATACTTCTTCTCTTTTTTAATAATATTACCGGAGGCTATTTTTTGTGCAGCAAGCATTTCACCTACTTGAATTTCACAGGCAGTATCGGTGCAGCCAGATTGTTGGAAGGCAACTTCTTTTAACACTTCTTTCACCTGGCTTTTTTCAATGATTGAAAACTCTTCTGTTTTGTTTAACTCGGATACAAAGTATTGGTAGGAGCTAACAGCTATTTCCTGCGATACATTTTTGGAATGAACAAAATCTAGAACTACAATTCTTTCTTTAGAATAAATAGAAAAGGCTGAAAGGAAAAATAAAATTATATACTTCATATTTAAAACCTAATACTATAAGAAAATTCCCAATGTGTTCCCTTTTGCGAATAAGAGCTGTTTGTTCGAAAGGCTAAAGAAGATTCTGGCTTAAGTGAGAAGGAGAAAAACTGAGCTTCATCCTCTTTATATTTTTTAATGGATGTGAGGCTATTTATTCCAGATACCAAAAATAAAAAAGATAAGGAAGCACTAAAAATTTGAGTATTCAATACATTCCTGTAGCTATGCGCTACCATTTTATCTCCCCATTGAAAAACACCAATCATCGTTCCGGTAAATAGAATGGTATCATTAGAGTTTGTAAAAAAATTTTGATGGATTGAATAGGCTAAGATTCTATTTGTCTCTACTTCCAGTTTTGTATTTGCAATCGTATCATGGTAGTAATGTGAATTATAGATAAGACCATATAATAAACTAATCGAATATAGAATTGAAAATTTCTTTCCTTGCTCCCATTCATTCCAATAAGCATGACCCCAGCCGGGGAAAATCAATGTTCGCCATGCGGCTCTCGTATACATTCTGTCAATATTATCTAATTTTTCATTTCGTTTTGCTAAATTCAAATCTTCTGATGGGATCATTTTTCGTATAAGGGTATTCATTGTTAGTTCAAGTCTGTTTAAATCATATAAATCAATTGTTTCTGAAAATTCTAAACTTTTATCTTTTACATTTCTAATTGTAACTGTAATGATATGTTTATTGTTTTTCTTAATAATATTTCCTGTTACAAGCTTATCAGCCGCAAGCATTTCCCCGATTTGAATTTCACAGACTGTGTCAGTGCAGCCTGATTGTTGGAATGCAGCTTCTTTTAGAACTTCTTTTATTTGGCTTTTCTCAATGATAGAATATTGATCTGTTTTAGTAAGTTCAGAAACAAAGTAATTGTGTGAGCTAATAGCTATTTCCCGCGATACATTCTTAGAATGAACGAAATCTAAAACTACAATTCTCTCTTTGGAATAAATTGAAAATGTAAAAAGGAAAAATAAAATTATATACTTCATACTTAAAACCTCCATGTAAATGTTATTTCATAGCGGGGATTGAGATTGCGATTTTCTAAAAAAGCATTGGTAGTATTTACTTTTTCTGGAAAAATTGTTAGATAAAAATAGCGAAAGTATTTAAAGACGTAATTATCAAGCACAGTTATATGAAGATCTGAATGGATTAAGGAAATCGTGGCTAATAAAAAATAACCACTATTCAGTGTTCTAGTATGTATTAGCCATTCTCTTCTTAGCTCATCTTGATAAAGAACGCCAAACATTGCTGAAGCAGTATTCCTTCCCGAAATAGAGGTTGTATCTATTGTGCCTAATGTATATATGCCAGCCCGATAATCTTGAATCATGTCTTGTCTCGAATCTTTGTTTGCATTCGGAGCTATTTTTAAAAAATTGTATGCATAATAGAGAGAGCCAGCCATAAAAATGGAACCTTTTATTGGTTGTCCGCCTGTTATATGACCGAGACCAGACCAGACATAGGATAATGCGAATGCACGCTCTTGAGTTGCGTCTAACGTAGGTGGTTCTATTTTTTTCACGGACTCCTTATTTCCTTTAGCGGCAAATCTCTCTATACTTCCAGTGATAGTAGATTCCAATTCTTTTAAACTTGCGATGCTCATAGTTTCCGAAAATTCTACCTTCCCCTGCTCGATATTTCGGATATTAATAGATATGATAAACTTTTTATTTAGCTCGATGATATTTCCGGTTAACATTAAATTAGCCGCTATAAGCTTCCCGGTTTGTATCGCGCATTCTGTATCGGTGCAGCCTTGCTTTTGTAGAGCCTGCTCTTTTAGAATAAATTCGACTGTAGATTTTTCGATCACAGTGTATTTTTGTGAATCGAGTAGGCTCATAATTGCGTGGGTTGCGGCTATTTTTCCTGTATCGCGGGGAAGTCCTTCTGATTCTGTAAAGTCCATTACCCCAATTCTTTCTTTTGCCAAAAGAGAAAATTGGAATTGATAAATAAATACCGCCAGTGTAAAAAGTTTTAATATAGAAAAATATTTCATTTACAAATCTCACTTTCATTTATGCACCTATTGTATCAATAGAAATGTAGATTGTCTATAGGAAGTATCCGCATAAAGGGTAATTACCTAAAGTTCATTGCCATTTTAGGGGAAATTACTTATGCTGTATTTGAAACAGACTAAAGACTATGAATACGAGAAAAGAATTTTTAAAAAGATTTCTAATTGGACTAGCGTCACTCTCTATACCTGCTTTACTATTTAAGCTATTTGGGAATGTGAGTAAATCCGATAACAAAAATACAGAGCAGGGGATAACAATGAGTAAACAGATTATTAAAAGCGTTAAGCGAATGGGATTTCAATGGGAGACTCTAGATCCATTTCTATTTTGCGTGCACCATGAAGATTTTTATCCAAAGGGAAATTCTTCTATGGGACCGGATAAATCTACATTAGCAGGACGTAATATAGGTCAGGACTTCCAGGTTAAGGATGGATGGAGGATGTATCATGGGGAAAATATTCCAGGCTTTCCAAATCATCCCCATCGAGGCTTCGAGACAGTAACCGTTGTGAGATCTGGCTTTGTAGATCACTCTGATTCTATGGGTGCAGTCGGACGTTATTCGGCAGGTGATGTGCAGTGGATGACAGCCGGTGCAGGTGTGCAACATGCAGAAATGTTTCCTTTAGTAAATGAGGATAAAGACAATAAGCTCGAACTTTTTCAAATCTGGCTAAATCTACCTAAAGCCAATAAATTTGTAAAACCTCATTTTACTATGCTCTGGAATGAATCGATTCCAAAATACAAATCAAAGGATGAAAATGGAAAAAATATCGAAGTAGATATAATCGCAGGAAAATTAGGCGGTTTACAACCACCACCTCCACCACCTGATTCCTGGGCGGCAGATGCAAAGAATGGAATCGCAATCTGGGTTATCAAAATGGAAGCAGGAGCCAAATGGATATTACCCGCAACGAATGTCGGAGTAAATAGAAGTATTTATTTTTATAGGGGAAATAGTCTGTTAATCGCAGAGGAAGAAATTTTATCCTATCATAGTTTAGAATTAGCCTCAGATGAAGATGTTGTGATACAAAACGGAGAAGAGGAGGCTAGAATTTTACTCTTACAGGCAAGACCAATCAATGAGCCTGTTGTGCAGTATGGTCCATTTGTAATGAATACGAATCAAGAAATACAAGAAGCATTTAGAGACTTTCAGGCGACTCAGTTTGGAGGTTGGTCCTGGAATTCTTCGGAGCCAGTTCATCCGAGAGGCAAAGGACGATTTGCCAAACATTCCGATGGAAGAGAAGACCTTCCGAAGTCTACTTGATTAGGCTAATGTAATGAATCCAGAACTAATATTTCCACCCAAAGAAGTCAGTATAGGCACAACAAAAGTGTTAAGAGTTATCCCAAGAATGCAGAAACGAAATGTAGGACCTTTTGTTTTTCTTGATCACATGGGTCCGGAAATAATTCCGGTTGGTAAAAAGATTGCTGTCTTACCGCACCCACATATCGGCTTATCCACAGTAACCTACCTATTTGAAGGAAAATTAATTCATCGTGATAGCACGGGAGTAGTACAGGCAATTTGTCCAAATGAAATCAACTGGATGAATAGTGGTAGAGGAATTTCGCATTCAGAAAGATCAGACGAGGCATTAGAGAAAACTGGATTTAATTTGCATGGACTTCAGTTTTGGATTGCTCTTCCTGCGGGTAAAGAAGATATGCCACCTGATTTTCAGCACATTAAAGAGAGGGAGCTTCCATTATTTAATTTAGATGGGTGTGATATAAGGTTATTAGCCGGTAGTTTGTTTGGGAAAGTAGCAAAGACAAAGATACAATCCCCGCTCCTTCTTTTAGATATAAGACTAAAAGCAGGAAAGAAAATTTCCATTCCAACCAACCAAATGGAACTAGGTGTTTACTTGGTGAGTGGAAGTTTAAAAATAGAAAGCGGGGGCGAGCTACATGCGCCTAATTTCATTCTACCCGAAATAACAGATCAATTAGAAATCGAAGCCGTAGAAGACTCTATTATTTCTGTATTTGGTGGTGAAAATTTCCCAGAGCAGCGTTTCATTGATTGGAACTTTGTGTCTTCCTCGAAAGATAAAATCAATGCAGCAAAGCTTGCCTGGAAGAACCAAGATTTAACTCTATTCGGGAGTGTTCCGGGGGAAACTAGTTATATACCGTTGGTGTTTTGACACGTGTATACGCTCCACTTATAGTCTTAGAAAGTTTTTTCTTTCAATGCATCTAAACTATAAACCGGTAAGTCGCAGGTTTGATTTTTACAAACAAAAATTGCAAGCGGCTTATCGGTAGTTTTCTCTTTTAGAACAGGGATAATAATTTGTAATTCTGAGACATTTTCCTTTGCGGCAAATACGACAATTGCGTCCGGGAGATACTGAGTCTCCAAAAATTTTAAAATTTCTTTTACTTCCGAGTTGTCTTTATCCGCTACGACTACAATTTGTTTGGGAGAACTTAATGTATAGAAGTAAGCAGATAACATAGAAGGATAGCTAATTGCACGAGTGCTTAAGTCTTCCGAGAAAAAACGATAAATGGAATTTGCCATTTCTTCGTACCGGGTTATTTCGATTCCGAGAGATGCGAGTGTATTTAAAACATGCGCCATACTGCTGTTACCCGAGGGCTCCACTCCATCGTATCCATCAATAGATCTACGGATTAGTTCTTCACCGTCACTGCCCGTATCGTAGAATGCGCCACTCGGAGACAGAAAGAGTCGAATGGTTTCTTCTGTTAGGCTATGGGCTGACTTGATATACTTCGCATCATAGGTAGCTTTGTATAATGAAATGCCTGCAAGCGCTAACTCTGCATAATCCGTTAGATAGGCAAGAAATCTCGCCTCTCCATTTCGATACCTTCTTAGTAGTCTACAGTTTGAATCAAACAATCTCTTCTGGATAAATTCATAGATTTTGATTGCATCGTCTAATAGTGATTTGTCTTGAAATGCTACAGAAGAATCAGCTAGTGCGCGTAAATATAAACAGTTCCAAGAAGTTAATACTTTGTCGTCTCTCAGTGGACGGATTCTTTTTGATCTAATTTCTAAAAGTTTTCTCTTATTTCTTTCTAGGAGTAATTTGAATTCTTTTGGATTGAGATTGTTTTCTTTTTCAAAGTCCAGATTAAAGGATTCATTTAGAATATTGTGTCCTTCAAAATTTCCATCAAGCGTAATATCCCAGAATTTTTCTAAAATTTGTGAATCTTCTCCGCAGATGGAACGAAATTCTTCTAAACTCCAGATATAAAATTTTCCTTCTTCCCCTTCACTGTCTGCATCTTCAGCACACGCAATCGCTCCTTCTTCGAGTGTCATATCACGGCGAATATAATTTACAATATCATAGACTGCATCCTTGTAAAAAGATTTTCCAGTAACAAGATAACACTCAGTAAGCGCTTGTATGAAAAGGGAGTTATCGTAGAGCATTTTCTCGAAGTGAGGAACAAGCCATCTCTGATCTGTCGCATAACGGCTAATTCCGCCGCCGATTTGATCGTAGATTCCACCTTTCTTCATGGCGAGTAAAGTTTTCTCTACCATGAGAAGCGCTTTGGGATTTTTCGTCTTTTTGTAATAGGCGAGTAGATAAGAGAGTCCCATGCTAGGCGGGAATTTATTTACCATATTAGTCTTGAAACCGTAATAGGTTTCATCAAAGAATTTATCATACATACCAAAGCCCGCTTCAAAAGCTGATTCATTCGGAAGCGTTGAATCAGTCTTAGCCGCAAAGCTTTCTTTTTGGAGATGATCAGCAATTGCCTCTGAGGATTGTATTAATTCTTCTTTGCGCGTTTCCCATACATTTTTTATAACTGCAAGAATTTCTGTAAAACTCTTACGTCCATATTTCTGAACAGGTGGAAAATACGTTCCACCTGCGACAGGTTTTTTAGCAGGCGTTAAAAATAAATTGAGAGGCCAGCCACCTTGTTGATCCATCGCATGAAGTGCATCCATATAAATCTTATCAATATCTGGTCTCTCTTCTCTATCTACTTTGATACATACAAAGTCGCGGTTCATAATTTCTGCTGTCTTCTCATCTTCAAAAGATTCCCGCTCCATGACATGACACCAATGACAGGTTGCATAACCGATTGAAAGCAAAACAATCTTATCCTCTTTCTTTGCTTTTTCAAATGCTTCTTCTCCCCAGGGATACCAGTCTACCGGATTGTAGGCGTGCTGTAATAAATAAGGACTTTTTTCATGGATGAGGCGATTTGGCTTGCGGTCTGGATTCATAATTTCAAAGTTACCTTTAGGCGTATAGAGTCATCTATTATTTTAGGAGAATTTATGAAATTAAAATTGCATTTACCAGATGTGGAATCTATTTTCACAAAGGAAGATATGATTGAGAATATGGATAAAATTACCGAATCCATTAGAGCGTTTTATGGTGATATGCCGCCAGAGACATTTTTCCTTTCACCGGCAGATGGTGGTTGGTCGCCCGAAAAAAATCTCAGGCATTTGATTAAAGCTACACAAGCGATTTATCTTGGACTCATGAGTCCTAAGTTTACTCTTTTTATTTTTGGCTCAGGAAAAGAAAAGTCTCGAACTATACTTGAGATAAAGACTGCCTATCTTGCAAAATTGAATGCGGGAGGTGGGGCTGGCGTATTTACTCCAATTGGAGATCATAGTAAAGTAGAACCTGAAGCGCAAAAGAAATTACTGCAGGATTTTACTAAACTATTTAGTAAGTATAAACAGAAAATTTCTGCCTGGGATGAGAAAGATTTGGATAATTACAATATGCCTCATCCAATTCTTGGAAATCTTACGATCAGGGAAATGCTTTTATTTTCAATCTTTCATTTGTTTCATCATTCAGAAAAAGTAGAAGCGCGATTTAGCTAGCAGCTTTTAGTTTCGGAGCACTGTTTCCTTCAATTAGATTGAGTAGTTTTTGTGCTTTTTCGATTTTGGTTTTATCGGCATTAGCCGTAACTAAATGCGGATTACGCTCGTTAATTACTGCATCTAATGTCTTTGAAAGCGTGGCTTTCTTTTCAGACCACTCATCATTTTCGGGATAGAGTAGAATTTCTGCTTCGTCTAAATTTTTAATCGGAAGAGTGATAATTCTAAAATTACGTGAATTGATTATATTAGAAAATGCTTCATAGTCAGGAAAGTAATTTTTGATTTCATTAACAGAAGGAATTTTTCTCATACTTAAATAAAATAAATCTAGAGTTTCAATAACTGACTCGTAAAGAGCTTGTTCTTTAAGTCGAACAGATCTTTCTGCTTTTTTGTTTTGCATTTCTGAGATATACTTTAGATTATGCGCATCATTTTTGCTAGAGAAGACTTCTTGCTCTACGGAAATTTTTTTCTTGGCATTTACGAGTATTACATCCTGAAATAAAGAGAGTGGAAAGTATAAAAAAATGCGATAGTACCACGGCATATATTGCATATAGATTCTTTTTTCTAGATTTTGGTAAACAGAATAAAAGCTTGGATCCATAAGTAGAGTGCGCAGCGACTTCTCATTTTTTTCAATGAGTGCCTTTAGAGCTGATGCTTTCCATATATCGTTAGGCGATAGATTAACCATTCCGGTAACTAGGACTTTGAAGAAATTTGGATCTTTGCCTGTGAATACATGAATTGTATTTTTAGGCATTTGCCATTTGATATAGAATAAGTCTTTGTCGTTGATTAGATCTTTCCATACTTCTGGATGAATTTCCATTGAATCAGAATGATTTACGAATAAGATTAATTTGCCCCATTTATTGGAAGGGACAGTAATATTTTTCTTGAACTCCTGTTTCATTTTATTGCATTCATCTTTCCATGCAATTTGGTATCTCTCTTCTGTCATATCCTCCAGACTAATGATTGTCAGAACACAAAGTGAGCCCGGATAATTGAGATTATTCCGCGCGGGTCCTGCTGTTTTATATTGATGAATTTCTTTGGCTTTTTCAGCGTTAAATTTCCCTGTTTTCATTGGAAAATTTTCTATTTGGCTATAAACTTTTTCATCTAGAACTACGCGGTCGACTCGGCTCTTTAGAACTGGATCATTGGCAATGCTAGGGATAAGTTTTTCTGTCATGACACTCGCTGCTGCTTCGAAATGATCTAATATTTCATTGGACTTGAGCATTAGAAGTCCATGACCGGGAACTTCTCTTGCAATCTGTGACTCAACTAATCGCTTTGTGAGTTCGCGGTTTATATATTCAAGCATATCATCGGGGATTGCGATTCCATTTTTTGCTTCTATAAATTTTCGAAGTGGGTTAAATAGACTGCTAATTCCTTTGAAAGAATTTGGGTCTGTATTTTTTGAACTCATCTGCCAGAGAAGTTCCTTCTTAAAATTTTCACTAATGAGTTGCTCCCGCGTATCAAACCAAGATTTGATTGCATTATAAGAATAGCTAAGTAGCTCATCGAATAAGTTAAAGATAGAGTAGGTTTTTTCCTCGGAAGGGTGGGTAACAAAAAAACCGGTAACTTTTAGATCGCGGTTATGAGCGTCATACTCAAAGCAAAATACTTGGGCTGCGAGTTGGTTATTTACAAGTGAGCTTAAATTTGTAATAGCAGTCTTCAGATCTAGTTGTAACTGCTCTAAGATGGTATTATTTAAAGTAAAAAGCATTCCTTTAGTGGCATGCTGAATGGTATTCAATGTCTTGATTGATTTTAAAAGTTCGTGTTGGTATTTGTTCGTGGGATTGATTCCCATTAAAATAGAGTCCTTCTCCTTTCGGACTTTCAGGAAGGAATATTTGAATTCTAATTCGGCCTGTGTGGACATAGTGTAATGTATGGAATAAATCTAAAACATTCTGTTGACAAGTGAAAAATACTGTCAATCGAATTTGTTTTTGGGATTCTATGCTAGGCAATTGTTCTGTCAAGCGGAAAAGAAATTTATTAACTCAATTTTAGAGTATCTCTAGGGGTATTTTTTAAAACAAGCTTGCCTTTTCAGGAAAAGTTTCTATAATAAAAGAAACGGTTTGTCATGAAGAAAAATTGGGTTTTAATTCTATTTATACTGGTAGCTTCCTATTGTGGGACAGAAAAGTCCCCCAAGATAAAAACTATTCTTGCTTTAGCAAAAAATTCTTCAAACCCAACTACTACGGCTAATAATTCGTATTCCCTAGGTGGCTCAATTTCTGGACTGGGAGGGGGAAGTATTACCATTTTGCTAAATTCTTCTGAAAGTTTAATTATTTCTGTAGATGGAAATTTTACTTTTTTGACTCAATTGAATCTATCGACAAGTTATGATGTGACTATTTCTTCTTTACCATCTGGAAAATACTGCTCTATTCAAAATGGGACCGGGACAATACAGGCAAATACTATAAATATAACCATTACCTGCCAGGATGGCTCGGCAAATGGACCACTTGTTGGCGGGACAATTTTAAATCCTTTGAACTTAGCCTATCAAGTAACGACGCTCGGCTCGGGTGGAAGTTTTACTGCAATCAATGGGGTTACGACTGATGGAACAAATATTTATACAGCGAATGCAGGCAACCATACTGTAAATAAATATGTTCCCTCTACATCCGCCTATACATTATTAGCCGGTCAGGCAGGAACTTCGGGAAACGTAGATGCAATTGGTGGAACAGCAAGATTTAATAATCCAGATGGAGTTGTTTATGTAAGCGGATATTTATATGTAACCGATGTTTCAAATAGCAGTATTCGTAAAATTGATCTTAGTAATAATTCTGTTTCTACCATTGCAACTGGCTTAACAAGTCCTTACGGAATTACGAGTGATGGAAGTTATCTATATGTAACTGTTCAGCATGAAGTAAAAAAAATTTCTCTTTCTTCTTTTGCAGTTACATCTCTTGCGGGAGGCGCTGCTGGCTATGCAGATGGAACCGGTGCAAGTGCTCAGTTTACTATAACTGCTACAACCGGGTCGATTACCTATGATGGAACCAATCTATATCTTGTGGATAATGCCAATTGTGCGATAAGAAAAATTACGCCATCATCTGGAGTAGTGACTACAATAATAGGCTCTCCGCCCCCGACGGCTATTTGCGCATCTGTAGATGGAATTGGAACTGCAACTGCCAGGCTTGCAAGTGTTGACGGAATTGCAAGTGATGGAACAAATATTTATTTAACAGAAACGGGAACTTGCCTGATTAGAAAGATAACAATGAGTAGCCTTACCCTATCGACTGTCGTTGGTCTTTCTGGATCGTGCAGTGTTCTCGATGGAAGCGGAACTTCGGCTAGAATGTTTAATACTGCCATGATGACCTCTGATGGTGTCAGGCTTTATGTTGCCGATTGGGGTGGGGATGCACTTAGAAAGATTGAGTAAACTTTTATTTCTTAAAGAATTTGATTAGAAGAACTTTGTTTCCAGAATGGTTGTATTTAATTTTATCAAATGTATTTTTTGTCATAAAAATTCCTCGTCCATGATCTAGAAAATAAATGTTTGCAGTATCGGCATTATCCGCTAACATCTTTTTATGATCAAATCCTTTCCCTTCGTCTTTGATGAGAAAAGATACTTTATTTGATTTGAGAGAATAATGAACAGTAACCCTTCTATCTTTATATTTTGGATCGTTTTGCCTTTCCTGTAAAAATCGAAAATATTCTCCTCGAATGGCGCGAAGTTTGGTTTTCATTTCATAATCAATAGCCAAATTCCCATGTTCAATAGAGTTAATAATGATTTCGCGCACACAGATTCTAACATTGAACACGTCTTGTATATCCATATACTTCACAAGGTTCGCGGTGATTCTCTGCGAGACCTGTTCTGCAAGTGTTATATAATTATGAAATACATATTTTCGATTTTCTGCTTCAAAGTATTTTAGCATAGAATCTTCTGAAACTGTAAATGCTTTTCCGAAGACCATGAAGCTATCGCGTAGTTTTACGTATTCCCATTTTACTCCGAGCTGGAGCGGCTCATTGTTCTTAGTTCCAAAAGTCATATCAAAGGATACACTAGACTCATTTTCTTTTAACTCTTCAAATTTTTCCATGAGGAGTTTTTTTTCTAGGGTGTCGATTTTCTTTTCAGGGTTATATGCAAGATCTAAAAAGAATTTTCCGATTAAGTCTTCCTTTTTAAAACCTAGAAATTCAATCATCGCTCTATTTGCTGTTAGCATAAATCCATTTTTATCAAATGAAAAAATTATATCTTTGGAACTTTCTACGAGATATTCATACTTCGTTTCTGATTTTTCTTTTTCTTCTTTGGAAAGTTTTAGTTCT
>JANYCR010000571.1 GCA_025360185.1 Leptospiraceae bacterium
AAGAACTACTTAGCTATGATAGACAAAAGTTTAATTCCTCTCTTTTCCATCCCAAATTTTTAATTCCAATTCGAAAAAGAGGAGAGCTTCCGTATGTTCAAGATTTTATGAGAAGCACGCATGAAGCAATGACTAGCTCTATGGGAAGTAAGAATTATACTGACGTAACAATTTCGGCGCTTTACTTAATTTACGATTTATTTTATAAAAATTCTATTCCAAATGAAATTTCCAGTTTCTTCGATTCTGCTTTAGAAAAAGCAGGAGGTAAAGATTGGAAAACGAGTGCTGAAATACTTTATGATACTGTGAACAAAATTATGGATCTAAATCCAGAAGAAGATATTGGCAGTAAGCTGGGAGGCAATGCGTCACAAGGTAGCACAAAATCTATTTTCGGTAAAATCACGGGTCTATTCAAAAAACAAATCGGAGAATTATTATGAGCGAATTAGAAAAAATCGAACCAACTATTTTTAAAATCAATACAGCCAGTGGTAGTGGAACGGGCTTTTATATTCAAGACCAAAATCTTGTTGTCACAAATTATCATGTTGTGAGCGGATACAAAAAAGTAGCCCTTGAGTTACAGAATAAAGATACACTTTCTGCGGATGTAATGGTGATTAACCCCTTGATAGACATAGCATTGCTAAAACCAGAAAAAGTTTTAACCGGGTTACCGAATGTAACTTTTAAAAAACACGATAGCCTTAAGAATAGAGACAAGGTTTCTGTTTTAGGATTTCCATTTGGGATGCCTTTTACTGTTACAGAAGGAATTATTTCTGCAACAAAACAACTCTTAAACGGACAGGCATATATTCAAACAGACGCCGCAGTTAACCCGGGGAATAGTGGTGGACCTGTTGTAAATATGAATGGAGAGATTATTGGTGTTACTACAAGTAAATTTACACAAGCGGATAATATGGGATTTGCTCTTCCAATTGACCATGTGATTGAAGAGTTAGAAGCTTATAAACTAAATCCAAACATCGCCTATTCGGTAAAATGTCCTTCTTGTAATTTTTCTTTGAGTGAGCCAATGGAGAATTGCCCAAACTGCGGGTCCGTATTAAAGAAAGAATTATTCAACGAACAACCAAAAACAGAAATGGCAGTCTTTGTAGAAGAAGTTTTCAGTGAGTTAAAAATTGATCCAGTAATTGCAAGACGTGGTGTAGATTTCTGGGAGTTTCATCGTGGAAGCGCACTCGTTCGCTACTTCGTCTATAGAAATAGTTTTCTATTTGCAACAAGCCCACTTGCAAAATTACCAAAAACAAATTTACAAGAAGTTTACAAATATATTTTGAGTAATCCTGTTTCTCCATTTTATCTGGGAATCAGTCAGGGGATAATATACATTTCCTACAGAGCACATCTTGCTGATTTACAATCTTCCAAACGCTCTACCATTCAGAAGAACCTGGCTAGCCTTGCTATCAAAGCGGATGAACTAGATAACTTCTTAGTCGAAACTTACGGTTGTGAATGGCATGAGGATTCAAAGAAGGAATAATAGTCTAAAGTGAAGTGGCTAATATCATTCTTCTCTTCAAACAAAGAAGAAAAAATATTTCCGTCCGAGCTACACTATGCCTGTGGGGAAGACGGAAGTATCTTGGAATTAAAAAAACTTTTAGATTCAAAACCAAACTTAGAAGTAAAAGATGCTCAGGGTAAGACAGCATTATTCTGGGCAATCGAGTATGGACAACTTGATTGCTTTGAGCTACTTTTACAATCAGGTGCAAATCCAAACGCGCAAGATGAAGATGGTGTTACTTGCCTTAATATATCTCTATCGTCTAACGGTCTTTCTGAATTCTCGGATGCACTCAAGCGATTCAATGTCGATCCTACGATTAAAGATAAGCATGGTAAGCTTTATTTGATGTGAGTATATGAAAAGAGAACGGATTATTTGTCGAGAACGCAAATATCAATTAGAATCATTTTGAAATTCTTCTCGGCAACGGAATTGAGAAAAGGCTCAATGATTACCACCGACGCACACCGAGCACCGATAAAATATGTGTTAGATTTTTAGTATTCGTTATTTTATTTGAATCTATATTCTTTTATCGGTGTTCATTCCGCCCTTTCGCTTGACGCTCGCTAGAGCTACCTACGCCTTCGCATGGTAATCTTTTATTACTCGCTATAACTATCGAGCGGCAAACAAGCACAAACCAGGTTTCTATCACCGTAGACATTATCCACACGACCAACAACAGGCCAGTATTTATGTTCACGTAAATAAGCAAGCGGATAAGCGGCTAACTCGCGGGAGTAGAGATGATCCCATTTGTCGGACATTACCATCTTCGCAGTGTGAGGGGAATTCTTCAAAGGGTTGTCAAGTTCATCGAGTTTTTTACTTTCGATGTCTTTGATTTCTTTGTGAATGGCGATCATGGCATCACAGAATTTATCCAACTCTTCTTTGGACTCGCTCTCGGTTGGTTCGATCATGAGAGTTCCAGGAACAGGCCAAGACATAGTAGGAGCGTGAAAACCAAAGTCGATGAGACGTTTTGCGATGTCCTCTACTTCTACTTTCGCACTTGCCTTGTAGCGTCTAACATCGATTATACACTCATGAGCGACTAAGTCTTTGTTGCCGCGATACAATACCGGATAGTAAGACTCTAAACGTTTAGCGATATAATTTGCATTAAGGATTGCCATTTTTGTAGCGTAAGTTAAACCTTCTCCACCAAGCATTGCAATGTAAATCCAAGAAATCGTTGTAATACTTGCACTTCCCCAAGGAGCACTTGTTACAGAATTGCTATTTCGTTTGGTTCCGTTTTCAATTAACGTATGACCTGGAAGAAAAGGAACTAAGTGTCCTGCAACACCGATAGGTCCAACACCGGGTCCACCACCACCGTGGGGGATACAGAATGTTTTGTGCAAGTTGAGATGGCAAACGTCAGCACCAATTTCACCCGGACTAGTAAGTCCAACTTGTGCGTTCATGTTCGCCCCGTCCATGTAAACCTGTCCACCATTGACGTGAATGATTTCACAAATTTCTTTGATCGTCGCTTCGAACACTCCGTGAGTAGAAGGATAGGTAATCATCAAAGCACCGAGTTCGTTTTTATACTTTTCTGCTTTTTCTTTTAAGTCCGCAACATCGATATTTCCGTTTTCATCGCAAGCTGTTACAATCACTTTGAAACCAGCCATTACCGCCGAAGCAGGATTGGTTCCATGAGCAGAGGTAGGGATGAGGCAAACAGTTCTATGCCCCTCTCCTTTAGAAAGATGGTAATCCCTGATAGCGAGTAATCCTGCGTATTCTCCTTGAGAGCCAGCATTTGGTTGGAGAGAAATTGCTTTGAATCCAGTGATTTCGCAGAGCCATTTTTCTAATTGAGTAAACATTTCCAGATAACCACGAGTTTGCGCTTCAGGAACAAAAGGATGGAGTTTGGAAACTTCAGCCCAAGTAAGAGGAAGCATTTCCGAAGAAGCATTGAGTTTCATCGTGCAAGAGCCCAGTGGAATCATCGAATGAGTCAGGCTCACGTCTCTTGATTCTAGTTTACGAATATAACGTAAAATTTTTGTCTCGGTGTGGTAAGTGTTAAATACAGGATGAGTCAGGTATTTACTGGTTCGAACAAGCGACTTCTGGAAATTATACGAAACAGAATCTGCTGCAATATTGACATTAACCGCATTGCCTTTATTGAAAATAGAAAGTAGAGTCAGAATATCTTCCTTGCTTACAGTTTCATCGAGTGAAATACAAATAGAATTTTCCAGATAACGAAGATTTACATTTTTGGATTCGGCAATAGAACGAATGTCAGATTGTTTGCCCTTATCCGCAGAAATCGAAAGTGTATCAAAATAATTTGGATTGTTAATTTTATACCCAAGCGATTCAATTCCTTTTGCGAGAATGGACGCAAGTAAATGAATACGAGTAGCAATATGCTTCAAACCTTCCGGTCCATGATAGACTGCATACATAGAAGAAATAACGGCTAACAACACTTGTGCGGTGCAGATATTGCTGGTAGCTTTATCTCGGCGAATGTGTTGTTCTCTAGTTTGGAGCGACAAACGCATAGCAGGCGCACCTTGGGAATCTTTAGAAACACCAATCAAACGTCCAGGAAGACTGCGTTTGAATTCTTCCTTAGTTGCCATATAGCCCGCATGAGGACCACCAAATCCAAGCGGCAAACCAAACCTTTGCGTAGAGCCAACAGCGACATCCGCACCAAATTCTCCGGGAGCTTTTAAGAGAGTAAGCGAAAGTAAGTCGGCAGCGACTACTACCAATACTCCGCTTGCATGGGCTTGCTTGGTAAATTCTTCGTAATCATACACATTTCCATTTGTAGCAGGATACTGCACAACAGCGGCAAAATAAGATTTGTCTGCTTTAAAAGTTTTAAAATCGCCCACAACGATATTGATACCAACTGGAATCGCACGAGTTCTAACCACGTCTATCGTTTGCGGATGACATTCATCGGAAATAAAAATTGTATCTCCGTTATCCTCACCCTTCACCGCATGACAAAGAGTAACCGCTTCAGCCGCCGCAGTTGACTCATCTAGCAAAGAAGCATTTGCAATCTCAAGACCAGTCATATCGATGATCATAGTTTGGAAATTTAACAAGGCTTCCAAACGACCCTGAGCAATCTCCGCCTGGTAGGGGGTATACGCTGTATACCAACCCGGATTTTCTAAAATATTTCTTTGAATTACTGCGGGAACGATACAATCATTAAAACCGGTGCCGATATAAGTTTTAAAAAGTTTATTCTGAGAAAGGATTTTTTTTAATTCTTGTAAAACCTCGAACTCACTCTTTGGCTCTGTGACACGAATTGGATTTTTCAAACGAATATTGTTCGGAACCGCCGCGTCAATCATTTCGTCTAACGTCTTGTATCCGAGAGTGTTTAACATCTCTTGCACTTCGCTGGCGTTCGATCCCACATGACGTTTCAAAAACGTGTCTGCTGGTTCGATTGGATTGGTTGCTTTCGGGGAGAGTGTGGAGCTTGGAGTAGTTGTCATTTATCCTTCCTTATTTGGCTTAATCTCCTCTCGCTAATTTTCTGGGCGATTCGTTCGTTCGCGAAATTTTTGTAAACTCTTCGCCCTTGCCTGAAATTCAAACAAAAAGGACAAAAATTTCACTCCGAACGATCGCGCTTTCCACTGCAATTCCGGTCTCCTGTAATCGAAGAGCATTTTCGAATATCGGAATTTCCGCTTCAATCGCTATCGCTACGAGTAGCCGAGCTTTAAGCCAATTAGTTTCCATAAATTCACAAAAAGGTAGCCTGTCAAATGAGTTTGAGAGTGGACTTTACGGAGTAAGATGGACTTTTTAGAGTAATTTCTATACCCTAACATGATAACTTCGTGTAAAGTCCTGCAAAACTCGTTTTAATGAGCAGGAAACTTTTAGACGTAGATTACTATTTGTAGGAACTGCATCATCTAGTCCTGATTCATATAACATTTCCCAAAAACCAGAAAGATCAAGTTCGAGTAAAAAGGTAAACACAAAGCATCTGGATTTCCCAAAAGCTAAAGCGAGCTCACCAAGCTCTAGCCAATCTGCATTACTCGGACGAAACGTCACCCGCTTCAGATTCAAGCCCTCTTCTTGGTATTCCATCTTAATTTTTCGAGGAGGCGGAAGCATACCAGAGTGAGTAAGAGTTCTATACATCTTTAGGAGATTTCTAAGATAAACGGTCATTTGTCGCCCATGCTCTTTTTTCTTTGTCTTGAGTGCTGCAATCAAGTGAGCGGGAACAAGTAAAGTAGAGACGGATTTATCCTTCTTCCAAAGTTGCTCAATCTTAAAAGTTTTAGAATTTTGAAATGCTATCATACTATACTAGGTAAAAAAAGATTTAATTTGTGCGCTTGGTTTGCATTTTTTTGTAAAGAGAAAAAATTTTACACAAAAGCAGGAATGCATCTGTGGAGAGATTGTAGAGATATTGCCATTAGCCCAATCCACTGTATCACAGCACCTAAAAGACTTAAAAGAAATAGGTCTCATCAAAGGAGAAGTCGAAGGGGCTAAGTCTTGTTATTGTATCAATTGGAAAAAAGTAGAGGAATTTGAAAGAGAAATTGGAAAACTTTTCCAAGAGTTGAAAGTTTGTAAAGGAAAGGATAATTGTTGTTAGGAGAAAGTATGAAAAGAATTTTAGTATTATGTACAGGAAATAGTTGCAGAAGCCAAATGGCAGAGGGATCGCTTAGACATTTTACAAAAGAAAAGGCTGAGGTTTATAGCGCGGGAATCGAAACGCATGGAGTTAATCCAAAAGCTATTCAATTCATGAAAGAAGCAGGAATTGATATTTCCAAACATACTTCCAATCATATCAACGAATACAAAGAGATTGATTTTGATTTTATCATTACAGTCTGCGACCACGCAAAAGAAAATTGTCCTTACTTCGTGTCTAACGCAGAAAGATTTCACCATAATTTTTCTGATCCTTCTAAAGTAAAAGGAACCGAGGATGAAATAGCAAAAGCATTTCGCTTAACGCGAGATGAAATAAGAGATTATAGTAAAAAATTCATAGAGGAGAATATAAAATGAAAGTATTAGAGAAAACATTTCCACAAGTTGCTATCTTAAAACCACATATAGCACTTGCAGTTAAAAACGTTGAGGAAAGCACCGCGTTTTACAAAAAGATGTTCGGAGTAGAGCCATCTAAAGTAAGAATTGGATACGCCAAGTTTGACTTGGAATCTCCTTCTATCAATCTTACTTTAAACGAAGCTGGCAAGTCAGTTTCACACGGAGCTTTGTCTCACTTAGGAATCCAAGTTAGTTCTAAAGAAGATGTTCTAAAAGTAAAACAGTTCTGGGAAGAACTAGGATTAACCGCTCGTGACGAAATGAACGTATCCTGCTGTTATGCAATCCAAGACAAAACTTGGGTAAAAGATCCAGATGGAAATGAATGGGAAGTCTTTGTAGTTTTAGAAGACAATCTTCCTGAATTCAAATTCCTAGGAGATCAGGCTAATGCGTGTTGCTCTGGCGGATCTTGCGGATAATACAAATTAACAAAAATGACAGAGTTTCCTCTGCCTAGTCAATTTGTGGATAAAAGCTACTAATCCCTCTTTAAATGGTATATTTTAAATTTGCCTTTATATTCAATTAGGGTTCTAAATTTTTTATTGATAAAGCTTTCATTCTTTTCTCCATCGAGGAGCGTAGAAATACACCCTCTATGTAACGTAAATGGACCATATTTTTCAGATGGCATTTTACATTCCACTTTTTGAAATGAAATACTTTTTCGTCCTTCTAACTCGACCATTAATTCTTTCCATGCAATTACACTTTCTATATTCATATGCTCGAATGCAAGGTTAGGCGTCATTCCTGGATCACTAGTAAACTTTTCCCCTACATGATCCCAAAACATTTCGTTATGCTCAGTTCGGCTCAATATCAAAGTCTCGATTCCATTTCCATCTTTAGCCATCGCATAGTTAAAAGCTGTCTTTAAGAGTTTTTCTTTTGATTCATTTGCATTGGATAACGTGTAGTCTGTTCTATCACAATTTCCCAAAAGTAATAAAATTAAAAATACTATAATTAATATATTCTTTGAGTTGAAGTTTATTTTTTTCATTTTGATTTCTCCTTTTTAAATAAAAAAGCCTCTCGCAACTTTTTATTACAAGAGGCTTTTATTAACAGAGGCTAATGAATATTAGTTTTGAGAAAAAGATGCCCAGCCGCTCACCCAGTTGTCGGTCGCGTCTTTAATCGCTCCATAGTATGTTGCACTTGTAAATCCGGATGTAAAGTTTGTCACTCCAGTTACATCGGTTACACCAGTTACCGTTCCATTAGGAATAAAGTTTGGAGCTGTATCTGATATGGTCGTTATCGAAATTGTAGACGTATTGATATTTGTCAAAGTCCCAGTACAAGTAGGTGTTCCTGATGTATTGGAATATATCATATTACTAATTCTTGCTTGTGTAGAAGAGCAAGAATGTGGAAGGTTAGATCCAAAGTTTGTTACCAAGAAATGTGTATAATCTCCTTGCGCATAAGATGAATTAGCCCTTCTAAGAAATAACGCATCACCATGATTAGTCGCTGTTCCTGAAGAAACTCCTCCAACGCATGTTACGTTTGCTAAATATGGGTCAGAGCAATCTCCGCCGGATCTTGCAGAGCTTGTGCAACTTGTAGAAGTATTTCCGTCTCCTTCAATGCATCTGGAAATATCATCGTTTAAAGCAGCAGTAGAAGTATAAATTTGTGCAATCAAGAACTGAACTTTTGCTTGAATTCCATCTGCAAAATCATACTGGTCATCTCTGTTTCCGGTTGAAATTAAATGATCCGCATTGTAAGAACCACCCCAAGATTCAAATCCATCATCAAATCCTCTATGACACTGCACATAACTAAACTTAGACGCTGATCCAACTCCCATAAGAGAAAGACAATTTCTTTCATTTCCTGGAGAAAAAGGAGCCCCTGCAAATTCAATTCTAACATATTTAAAAGTTCCAGAACCATCCGCGTTATTTGTTCCACCGAATGAACCAGTATCACCTTCACCGACGGCAGATGTACCGTATCCTCCAAATGTTTGTGCTGCACTACCCTGCAAAATAATTCCCTGCCAATCTGCCGGTGCACGTGAACCCGTTGTTTTTTCAGAGGTAAATACAACAGGGGTTGTAGACGTTCCGGTTACATTTAATTTGCCTCCCGATTTAACTAGTAGTGCGCCCCCTGGAGATGCTGAACCATATACATACATGATACCTTTACCCGCTGAATTATCGAACGTTAAAGTAATACCGCTAGGAACGATTACTGTTCCACTTAAATAGTAGATTACGTTTGGATCTGTATACGTTGCACTAGATGCAAGAGTTCCAGAAAGTACTTGGAAATTCTTAGGATAATTTATATCGATTGTCAAATTAGTTAATATAAAATTGTAAGAACCTTGTGACGCAGTTGGGGTAGGTGATGTTACCCCCGATGCAAAAAGGGTAGCATAAGAACTTTCAGAAGTTGTAAGATCTTTACCAGTAGATTGTTCTAAGATTGCTCTTGCAACAGATTCGTTTACTGACTGAAGCATATTAGGAACACCGTTATTATTAATCTTCAGTCGTCTAGTTTTTGTAATCCCAGAAACTACAATGTTATAAGTATTTCCAACACTAGAAATGTCAAATTTTACATTGTTAAAATTTCCACTCGAGTCCGTTGTAAATGTTGCTACTACTTTACCAGATGTAACTATATCGGTATTAACCCCAACTCCTTTTGCTCCATCGGTTAATGTGCTAGTGTCACAATATACTCTAACAGAATTTTTTCCAAACGTAGTAGGTTGAGTTCCTGCTGTGTAAGAATCAGATCCCGTGTAGCTATTAACTGCTGTTACTAACGCCTTACCACAAGTAGACGCTACATATTGTGCTGCGGTACTCGTTCCTGTTACTGCATCGGCTACAGTTGTAATGTAAGTAGCAGGGCAATTTGTTGCAGTGTTCAATTTTGTAGAAGAACTAAAACCACTTACGCAAGCACTTCCATCAGCAAGAGTACTACCACCACCTTGTGAGTTGTCGTATAAGAAGCCGCCTGGAATGGTTGTAGAATTCGCTGTAGCAGAACCAGTCGTATTATTAGTTGCAGTAGTTTGGTTTGCGGACAGAAAGTTCGGAACTAATACTGTCGCAGAATTTTCCCCTCTTCCTACGATTTGAACAGTTTTGTTTGCCAATGCTTTGCTGTCACTATCTACCAGAGTCCCAGAAATAAAAACACCATAATTAGTTTTCTTTTGCGACAGAGCGGCTAATATAGCTAATGCCTGTTTATTTTTTTTATCTTTATCATCGTTCTTAATAAATAATGAGCAATTAGCAAGAATGAGTAAAGCGGTTAACAATGTTAAACCTGTTTTGTTCAATTTTTTCATTTTTCTCTCCAAAAAATTTTTATAATTGTATCTATGATACCTTAATCAAAGTTATATGTTGCTGAGAATGTAATCGTAGGTCCCAATCGGTAGGAGTTAATCGTTGTTTCCTTCCCGCGCCATGGATCTTCCTGAACAATTTTTATTCTAGTGTCTGTCAAGTTACGCCCTGCAATTTTGAAATCCCATTTTCCGCGCCATTTTAGATTATAAACCATATCAAACATTCCGACAGGTCTTTCATATGTGTCTGGAATTCCTAACCCACCAACCGCGTTGATTCTCTTTCCAAATTCATTGTAAAGAGCAGTGATTGTGTGATCTCCCTTCTCATCGAAACGATATCTTAAGTTCACATTGTATACATAAGGAGATTGTCCTTGTAGCGGTCTTGAAATATTGGTTGGGCTTTGTGTTGTTTGCACAATTTGATAATAAAGCCAATCGTTGAAGGTCACCTCTGATTTTATAAAGAAAGTATTTACACCAGCAGACCATCTTTGTAATTTTTCAGAAATAAAATCTAATGTTTTTCTTCCTTCAAGCTCAATCCCTCGTATATAGGCAGACCTGGCATTGGTGTATGTATAACGGAATTGAGAGTCAACTTCCATTACCCGCTCAATCGGTGAACTCATGTTTTTGTAAAATACTCCAACAGCGACGATGTCCTCTCCTTTTGGATAATACTCATAACGCGCGTCGTAATTATGAATATAGGTTCTGCGTAAAAAAGGATTTCCTTTTTCGGGTGCTCCCCCTAAGATATTTGTAAACTCAAATGGGGATAACTCTCTGAAATCGGGTCTTGCAATTGTTTCTGTATACGATGTTCTAATATTTGTTTTATCATTTACCGCATAAACAAAATTAGCCGAAGGAAGGGTGTTTTTATTTGAATTCACCGCTTCTGTTTTACGATAAGTAGGATCAATAATATTCAAAGAATACTGATCCGTAATTAAATATTTTTTAAAATTGTAGTTATCAGAAAATGATGCAAATTTATCAAAAGGATTTACAGTAGTTACAACTTGATAATTCGCTTCATACCTAACTCCACCGATGAATCTTAGTTTCGATGTTACCGGCATATCAACTTGTCCATAGCGAGAGGCTATTTTTTGGTTTGCGTTATAAGTATCTGTTGGTCTTGTCGATTCATCTACATAATAGCCTTGAGAGCCTCTATTATACGGGTTTAAAATTACTTCTGGGGGATAAGGGTAATTAGACGGTGTGACTGCTCCCCCACCTAAATTTTTAGGATCTGTAGCCGAACGAAAGAAATACCTATTTGCGTTAAAGCTCCTAGATCTTTCAACAGCACTCATGCCCACTTTTAATTTTGCCTGCAACCCATTCCAAAATTGGTTGTATGGAATTTCATAATCGAATCCGGCAAATCTAGAAACATCTATAGTCTTTGAATAGAACATACTTCTAGACAATTGACCTTCAATCAAGTTGGGTGCACTCGCAGTGGATGCAATTGATGCGTTTGTGTTTGGATCGTTAATCAAAGGCTGAGCATAAATAGAATCTCGCATATCCGGTTGATTACGATTAGCCTCTGATTGAGAAACTTTCCAATCTAGCTTTGTATTTCTTCCGAAAATCGGTAAGATATGATCTCCGCCAAATTGCGAGCTGTAAAGATTTCTCATTACATAGTTTAACTTTGTAGCGGCTATTCGTTGCGTACTAGCGTAATTATCCCCGCCATATTCAAGAACTTCTTTGTCATTATTAACACTAAAGAAATTTTTCCAATGAACTCTATGTCCGTTCGCAATTTCGAAGGTTGTATTAAACATAGAGCCCCAGTTTACAGACTCGTTCCAGCTTTTGTTATTATAACGATAATAAGGAATTAAAAAAGTGTTCTTCCCTCCAATCGGTGCCCTTGATGTTAATGAGCCGGCTCTATTTAATACATCAGTCTCTTCTTTAAATTGAAAATCATTGTTATACGTGATTGCGAATATAAATCCTAACTTTCTTCCGCCTAGCACATTAAACGTATTACCCGTAGAAAAATTAAAACCTTTGTTGGGAGAACCTTGAGTTGTTCTAGGCGTCCATTGATTATT
Organism: Leptospiraceae bacterium; assembly: GCA_025360185.1. Lineage (GTDB taxonomy): Bacteria > Spirochaetota > Leptospiria > Leptospirales > Leptospiraceae > UBA2033. The sequence continues at coordinate 12,098 of JANYCR010000571.1, forward strand.
AAATTCTTGTGAGCCTAGAGTGATTAAGCTGTCAGGATAACCAAATCCAAATTTTCCTGTTCCTTTGAATGGAGTATCGGGAAGCAAAGAAACAGTATCCGGTCTGGATCTATTTCCTTCACTTAAGCCTAGCCAATCTTGACCGCCACCGCTGTATGTTTTAAAATTTCTTCCTGTGGTATTGTTATTATATCCCGAGGATAATCCCGCTTTGACAAAAAACTTATCCGGGTATTCTTTGGTCTCAATTTTAACTATACCTCCGGAAAATTCAGCAGAGTCTTCTGGAATAAAAGTTTTAGAAATAATAATATTTTTTAAAAGTGAAGATGGAAATAAATCGAGTGGAACTACTCTTTTATCAGGCTCCGGCGAAGGAAGCGGAACTCCATTTAGGAGAGTATTAGAGTAACGCTCTCCGAGTCCGCGGACAAATACGAATTTACCTCCAACGAGAGTAATACCTGTTATCCGTCTTGCAGCGTCTCCTGCACTTGAATCCGGTGTTTTGGCAATTGCTTGAGCTGAAATACCATCGGAGACAGTCGCCGACTTCTTTTGGAGTTTTAAAAGCGAGGACTCTGTATCATTCAGTGCCCTGCCTTCAACTACAACGGTATCTAGTTTTTTAGTCCCCATAGCAATATTAATTTTTGCAGGCTTTCCGCCGGTAATCGCTACCTTTCTTTTTTGAGTATCCATGCCTTGCATAATGAACTCAACATCAAATTCCCCATCAGGAACTCCTGTTATTGTAAACTTTCCGTCTAAATCAGTTCTGGCTGATTTAGAAACAGAACGAATTACGGCAGTCACTCCAAACATTGGCTCGGCAGTTTGTGCATCTAACACCTCACCAGAAACAGACCCTGTTCCTGTCTTTGCTTGTGCCCAAACGGATACCGAACAACAAAGAAACAATAAAATAGCACTTTTCTTAAGCTTAACTTTCATTTAAAAATCTCTTTAATCCACAATTTATATATTTAATGAAATAGAGATTAAGCTTTAGATGTTACAAATTAATTACAGGTAAATAAAGAGTCTGTAATTGGGTAATCACTTGACTATGGAATTGCAACGAATAATATTACCATGGTCTAGAATAGAAAAACCTGTGTTAACAAATCGAATCAAAAAAATCTATGGGGCTAAAAGCAGTCTGCGAGTAAAGCTATTTGCCGGATTTATTGGCTTAAGCCTGATACTTTCCATTAGTTTGGGCTACACACTTTATAAAGTTTCAAATTCTATTTACTATAAGTCTTTTTTGCAGCACAATAAATCTCTCGGTGTTTCTATTGCGTCTGGGATTGATGGGGAAGTCTTTCAGGCATTCATAAATGAAAAGTCTATTGAATTACCAGAATTCAAACGTTATTTGAATTATATGAGAAGTGTAGCGGCTAATGAGGAGTTTATTACCTGGATTTATTCAGTGGTAGTAGACAAGAAAGCAGAAAAGTTAATTTATGCGATAGACGCAACACCTATTCCCGAAGATACGATTTGGGTTGAAAACCAATTTATTGGACTAAGAGTTTATATTAATCGTCATGGACAATTAAGTGTCTTCTGGGATAGCACTGAGCGAACAAGTGATTTTCAAATTGAATATAAACAGAGAGTATTTAATATTGAAATCGATTCTTCTACAGATGAATTAAAAATCAATAATAGTCGTATTCTTAAAGTTATTAATCGTTCTCCCTTTGTTGCCGAAGCGGAAAAAGGAATTATCAGTAAAGAGAGTCCAAAACAAACAGTTGGTCTTAGCTCGGAAGGAATGATGATTCCGGTTTCTCTTACTTTTGCTTCAAAGAATTCTCCTTCTTCCATCCCGGGCTGGGAATTTATTGAGACAGTGGAGCTAACAAATAAAATTAAAAGTTCAATCCACACTTGCACCTTTCATATGCAAAATGAGCCCGAGCAATTGGCATATGGAACTTTTATTATTGTGATTGCACCAATTCATAAAAATTCTTCCGAATGTATCGGAGCTATTCTTTTTAGCGTTTCTACTTTAGATATAAAACAATTTAATAATACAATGGCTATGGCAGGGACTACGATAACGTTAGTTGCGTTAATCATTACCTCCATTGTTTCTTATATGCTTTCTATTTATTTTACAGATCCCCTGCATAAGCTTTCGCAAGCAGTAGATGAACTTTCTTCCGGTAATATGGAAACGAATGTAATTATAGATTCTAAAGATGAGTTTGGATTTTTGTCTGAGAAATTCAATGAGATGGTAGTAAATTTAAAAAAGGCTTACAAAGAGAAAGAGTCATTAGCCGCACTTAGGCACGAACTGAATGTTGCCAAAAAAATACAAACCTCAATTTTACCTAAATTTATTCCCAATTTGCAAAACCTTGATATAGCAGTTAATTATTATCCTATGGCGCAGATTGGTGGAGATTATTATGATTTTCATGTAGTCGATAAAAATAAGATTGGAATTTTTATTGCAGATGTTTCCGGTCATGGAATTCCAGCAGCAATCATTGCTTCGATGTTAAAAATTGCTTTCTCAATTCAGTCTGCTTTTGCAGATGATCCCGCACGTTTACTTTCGCGGATAAATAAAAGTATGCTCCATAATGTAGGCACTAATTTCATTACAGCAAGCTATATATACTTGGATCTAGAAACTAATACAATGACTCATGCGAAGGCAGGGCATCCTTCCATTTACATTCACTCCTCTGATACGGATGAGGTAAGAGAATTCAATCAGAAAGGAAAGATTCTCGGACAATTTCCAGAAATTAATTCCGAAATTGTGGAAGTCTCTATCAAAAAAGGGGATCGGATTGTGCTTTACACGGATGGAATTATTGAAGCCAGAAATTCGAACGAAGAAATGTTCGGCGAAGAATTACTCATCGGCTATATTCGAAAACACAATCTTATGAAACCTGCCGATTTTGCAAAACTCGTCATGAACGATGTAAAGAGTTGGATAGGAAATACAATCTCAAATCATAGTGATGATGTTACTTTAATGGTGATTGATATTAAATAAAAAACCCCGACTTAACACATCGGGGTTTTTTATTGTTTGCCGCAGTTAGGAGACTAACGACTAATTCTTAGGTGGTATAAAACAATTTGTAATTTTCTTTGCTTTGAGTTTTTCTCTGAGTGCTACTGCATCTTCTCGTTTTGCGAAATCTCCGATTTGCACAACGTAAGTTCCAGATCTTGAAAACAAGAAAATTTTCTCGGAAAAATCTTTTTTAATTTGGTCTCTAAATGATTCTGCCCTTCTTTGCTCCTTAAAAACTCCTATTTGAACAGTTTCCCCTTTTGGTTGAGCAGAGCTATTTGTGCTAGGAGTAACAGTCGCAGGAGATTCTGCAGGTGCAATTTTACTGTTATTAGCCGGAGCAGATTTAGCAGGTACAGGAGCGGGTGCTTTCTTTTCTGGAGCGATAGGCGTAACAGTTGCTGGCTTTTTAGGCTCAGTCTTCTTTGCAGGCGGTGCAGTTTCTTCGTCGATGTCATCGTCATCATCGTCATCGTCGTCATCGTCCACGCTAAAGGAATCATCTTTGACTAAGGTGGAACTATCTTCCACCGGCTTAATGATATTAATCCCAACTTTTGCAAATGACTCATCTTTAAAGCTTAAGATTTCTGCTGTTCTTTCAGTAACTTCTATAATATTTCCTTCATCGAAAGGTCCTCTATCATTAATAGTTACGTCAGCTTCTTTATTATTTTCTAGATTTTGAACTTTTACAATGGATCCAAATGGGATTGTCCTATGTGCAGCAGTCAATTTGAAACGATCAAACATTTCT
>JANYCR010000613.1 GCA_025360185.1 Leptospiraceae bacterium
ATAACATTGAACTTATTTTCTGTAGGAAATTTAAACTTCTACTAATCCCTGCAAAAACTAAGAACAACTAGGAAGTTAATCCTTAGTTTGAACTCACTTCTCTTTTACAATAAATTCAATATTAAATAAAGTCAATTTGAAATTTATTAGAATAAAAAATGGAAATTAATTTCTTTATTTTTAAAAAGGGAGCAAAAATATGAACTTGCTAAAGATAAAGATTGCAATCTGCTTTGTTTTAACAAGTAGGATAAAAGGGCTAAAAACACTATATGACAAAACAAAACTCTTTTAAGTTAAAAAATAAAATAATCTGCCTCGCCTTGCTTCTAGTGCAATTTCCCTTATTGGCAGAGACAGTAATTTTACGCTCGCACGAAGTTGTTCATGGAAAAATTACTTACCAAGATGCTCTCGTATTACGCATGAATGATGACCTCGGAAAGCCACTTGAATTACAAAAGAATGATATTCTAAAAGTTTCTTATCGAGATGTAAAAGATGCCAAGGAGATCAAAAGAATCATTGATGAAGAAGAAAGCAAGCTTCCACCTGAAAAACGTAAGAAGAAGATTGTAGTGGTCGTACCTGAAAATAGATATACCCTTTTTCTTCGGTCTGCTGCTATTCCCGGATGGGGTCAATGGAAGGCTGGTAATAAATGGTATGCGGCAGCAGCCTTTGTTGGAGTTGTAGGTGCTGCTGGCTATGCAACGACAAGTTTCCAAGGGTTTAAGTCTTCAGAGAAAGATTATAATTCAAAATCTTTTCTCACCGTTGCTCTGCTTTCGCAAATTCCCGAAAAAGATTTTAGTAGTACAAATAAAATTTTATACGCAGCACTTAGCAGTGCCCGCAATTATGGACCTTATGCCAATGCTTCTACTATCGGAAACAATGCAATTCAGGGACTAGCGATAGTCTATGCAATTCAGCTCATGCATTCGTTTTATTTGGGCTATAAATGGGAGAAGGCAAATCCAAACGCCAACACAACCATTGGCAAAAAAGCAGCTTTTGGCGACTGGAACTTTAACGCTTCGCCACGCCAAGCCTATGCGCCTACGCCTACAGGCGTTAACCGAGAAACTTACTACGAAATGAACTATGAGTTCCGATTTTAGGAATTATTTGCCAAAATTAATCCTAAAAAGTCCAAAATTTGCATAGTATTAGAATAAGAATAAGAACATAGGAAAAGTCATGTCAATACGTGTAGCTTTACATCATAAAACTCATTATCAATACAATAAACTCATTTCAATTTTTCCACAGGTTGTGCGTTTGAGACCTGCACCGCATGCCAGGACACCAATTCTTGCGTATTCTTTAAAAATCCAGCCGGGGGACAATTTTATCAACTGGATGCAAGATCCGTTTGGAAATTATCAGGCAAGACTTATCTTTCCTGAAAAAACGGACAAATTTACGGTCGAAGTAGATTTGGTAGCCGAGATGACTGTCATAAACCCCTTTGATTTTTTTCTAGAAGATTATGCAGACCAATATCCTTTTCAATATTCTGCTGAGTTAAAGAGTGAGCTCCTTCCCTATTTACAAATTAAAGAAGATGGAGGTTTACTTAAGAGCCTAATCTCTAAATTGGATTTACGCAAAAAACGAACAGTTGATTTTTTGGTTTATCTAAACCAAGTTGTTCAATCCGAAGTCGGCTATATCATTCGTATGGAGCCGGGAGTACAAACAAGCGAAGAGACTCTGATTTTAAAGAAGGGGTCTTGCCGTGATAGTGCGTGGCTACTCGTGCAAATCCTCCGACACATTGGACTTGCTGCGCGGTTTACATCGGGTTACCTAATACAACTTGTCCCGGATGTGAAAGCAATTGATGGACCTTCTGGAACTACAGTTGACTTCACGGACTTACATGCATGGACAGAAGTGTATTTACCTGGAGCAGGCTGGGTGGGACTTGACCCTACATCAGGACTCTTTGCGGGTGAGGGGCATATACCGCTTGCCTGCACACCTAATCCTTCTAGTGCTGCGCCAATTGCTGGTGGAATTGAGAATGGAGCAGAAGCAGAGCTTGAATTTGAAATGTCCGTAACCCGAATCGAAGAAGAGCCCAGAGTTACAAAGCCTTATACAGAAGAAGAGTGGAATAAGATTTATGCACTCGGACAAAAAGTAGACCAGGATTTAAAACTAAGAGATGTTAGGCTTACAATGGGCGGTGAACCGACGTTTGTCTCGATTGAAGATATGGATGGAGCCGAATGGAATATTGATGCCTTAGGACCGACTAAGAAGAGTTATGCGATAGAATTATTTAATAAACTCAAAGATAAATATGCCTCAGGACCACTTTTACATTATGGTCAAGGAAAATGGTATCCGGGTGAGTCTCTTCCTCGCTGGGCGCTGTCCTGTTACTGGCGAAAAGATGGAACGCCTATCTGGAATGATCCCAAGCTCATTGCAGATGAAAGAGTAAAAGGAAAATATACGCATGCAGATGCAGAAAAATTTATTAAGCGGCTAACAACTCATTTGGCGGTCACGGACGAATATGTGGCTCCTGGTTTTGAAGATGTATATTATTATTTATGGAAAGAAGGAACGCTTCCTGTAAACGTAGATCCGTTTGCTAAAGATTTAAAAGACACAGAAGAAAGAAAAACACTTCGCAGAGTCTTAGAGCAAGGTCTTGGAACTACTGCCGGATATGTGCTTCCTATTAAATGGGATTGGCTAAGTCGTATTTGGCGCTCAGGTAGATGGCATGTAAAAAGAGATAGACTATATCTTTTGCCTGGCGATTCACCTATGGGATTTAGGCTTCCCCTTAGTTCACTCCCGCATTCAGCAAATTATTTTTACGAAGAGCAACCTTCTAGTTTTGCAAGACCTACTCAATTAGAAAATTTTTATGAAAATGTGCTTCAGCGTCATCAGTCCTATATTAAAAAAGATGAAAAGATCGATCCAATTGATAGCGAGTTAGATGCACTCTATAGAAAATATGGAGAGAACCGTAATCTAAATTTGAAAGACGATAGCTGGGAAATGATTCGCACAGCTCTTTGCGTTGAACCAAGAAATGGGAACCTCTACGTATTTCTTCCGCCAACCTATCATATCGAAGAATATTTAGATTTAGTTTCTTCCGTGGAGCTTACTGCATCTGAGTTAGGCATACCGGTGTTAGTCGAAGGATATTTACCGCCTTATGATTCTCGAATCCAAAGATTTCAAATCACACCGGATCCCGGAGTAATAGAAGTAAATGTTCATCCAACAGAAGACTGGGAAAGTCTTGTAAAGAACACGGAAATTTTATATGAAGAAGCAAGGCTCACAAGACTAGGTACCGAAAAATTTATGTTAGACGGAAGACATACAGGCACCGGGGGGGGAAACCATATTACCCTCGGCGGAGTTACGCCTGCCGATAGTCCGATGCTAAGAAGACCTGATTTACTAAGAAGTCTACTTTCGTATTGGCATAATCATCCGAGCCTATCGTATTTATTTTCCGGGCTATTTGTAGGTCCTACAAGCCAAGCTCCACGCGTAGACGAAGCAAGACATGAAAGTCTAAACGAATTAGAAATTGCATTTAAAGAATTAGATAAGAATACATTTACTCCACTTTGGTTAGTCGATAGGTTGTTTAGAAATTTACTTACTGATTTAACGGGTAATACTCATAGGGCAGAGTTTTGCATTGATAAATTATATTCTCCTGATTCAAGTTCTGGACGACTTGGAATTTTAGAAATGCGTGCGTTTGAGATGCCACCACATACAAGAATGAGCCTAGCGCAAATGCTTCTTATCCGCTCGCTAGTTGCAAAATTTTGGAACGAACCATACAAGAGACCACTTCTTCGTCATGGAACAATTTTACACGATAAGTTTTTATTACCTCATTTTATTTGGCAAGACTTCAAAGAAGTAATTCTAGATTTGAATGAAACCGGTTATGAGTTTGATGCAAATTGGTATAAAGTATTTTTAGATTTTAGATTTCCTATTTTTGGAACTGTTCAATCAGGTGATATTAAACTAGAAATTCGAATGGCGATTGAGCCTTGGCTTGTGCTCGGTGAAGAGGGGATGCAAGGTGGTACTGCGCGTTACGTCGATTCGTCGCTCGAGAGAGTGCAGGTGCGTGTATTCGGGATGACTGGCAAACGACATATAATCACATGCAATGGTAGACCGGTTCCGATTCAACCAACAGGGGTTAATGGTGAGTTTGTGGGAGGAGTTAGATACCGCGCCTGGCAGCCTCCATCTGCACTTCATCCTACTATTCCGATTCATGCTCCGATTGTATTTGATGTTGTGGACACCTGGAATAACCGTGCTGTCGGTGGATGTACTTACTTTGTCGCTCACCCTGGTGGTCGCGGCTACACTACATTCCCCGTTAACTCGAATGAAGCAGAATCTAGGAGGTTTACACGCTTTACCCCCTATGGCCATACTCCAAACGGCATTTTTGTTACGAAAGAAGAGTTAAATCCAGAGTATCCGTATACATTAGATTTGAGGAAGTGATATATTAAACTCCAAAAGTAAAATTACTTTTGGAGTTTAATATAAAAATTCTTAACGGGCACAACGTACATTATTCAAATAGGTTGATGTTTTATAAATCGTCTGGTCTTCTCCATTCAGCATATTTACATCATAGGCTTGCTCAAATCGTCCTTTCATGGGAGCCTCGTTAGATGACCAGTAAAATGCGCCGTCCAGTAGCCAGCTCTTACCTTCTCCTGAATCATACGCCTTGACTTTGACACCTTGCTACACCGTCATCCCAATGCATTTCTCCCTGCGGCTCACTCCAAACGGAAGCTAAATGCGCATTTGGATTTGCTTTCGGAGTGAACGCGCAACTTATCAAAATAGACAAAATTGATAACCTTAAAATAAATATTTTCATTTGAACAAAGTGTTTTGTTATTTATTTTCTGTAAATAGTAAATAACACGAGGCAAATGCTCTCTTAACTCACCTTGCAAAAAACTAATCCTATACTTGTCAGTGGGAGTCCGACAAGGAAGGGTATATTGTAATTTATTTTAAATTTCTACCCCATCATAATTTATTTTTCTTGAAATAAACGTAAAGCTTTGGCAATAATAAAGCGAAAACCTCGGGTAGGATTGTAGATTTATATGGAAATTAAAACTAGTGAAAATAATAATATCGTGATGATTGCTATTATTGGAAAAATAGATCTCTATAATGCCAAGGAAATCAATGAGCTTTTTGAAAAATTTATTCAAGACGGAAAACTTCAAATTATATTGAACTTACAGGAAGTTCCATTCATGGACTCATCTGGCTTTGTAGGCTTAGTCACATGGACGAAGAAATTCCAACAACTGAATGGTAATTTAAAGATTTTGAATGTTGCAGGCTTTGTAAAAAAAGTGATAGAGCAAAATTCAATGCAGGCAGTTTTGCAAATCTATGATTCAGAAGAAGCCGCTATTCAATCCTTTCCATCTTAAAAACACTTTTTTAGATAAAATTTACATATTTTATGTTTGCTTTTTTATATATAAATTTTTATATATAAAATATTATGTATAAATCAGAAATCAACAATGCTTAAATATGCTGTTCTTGGCTACTTGAACTACCAGCCCATGTTTGGCTATGAGTTGAAACAGGCTATGGACGGATCTACTAGCTATTTTTGGCACTCAAAATTAAGCCAAATCTACATGACTTTGAAGTCTTTGGAAAAAGAAGGTTTGCTTCGCTCGGAAATTGAAAATCAAGAGGATAAGCCTGATCGTAAAAGATATACAATCACAGAGGCAGGCATTCGTAACTTAAGAGAATGGCTAGAGAAACCTCTCACAGAAATTCAGCAAAAAAAAGATGAGCTACTATTAAAATTATTTTTTTCTGCCAATGTGAATAAGAAGGATTTGCTTTCAGAGCTTCAACTTCAAAAGAAACTTCACGAAGAACAACTCAAAGTATACATTCACGTAACCTCTAAAATTATTTCCGATTTAGCAAGACAAAACCCTTCTTGCGCAAGAGATACAATTCTCTGGGAAGCAACTCGCCGTATGGGAGAGCTTCACGAAAAAACTTATATCCAATGGATTGAAGAAACCATTCAAACAATTGAATCAAAATTATAAAATAAAATAAGGAAAGGATAAATGAAAACAAAGACAATTTTTGTATTAGGAATATTGCTTTTAATGGAAGCAATTTACAGTCAAGCGAGTAATAGCACGAAGCTTACAATTCGTATTCAGGGAATGAAAAACAAAAAGGGAAATCTAAGTATAGCTCTTTACAAAAGCGATGCAAACTTCAAGCAAGAAAAATTCTCTTACGTCAACAGAATTTCAGCAGATTCAGATGGAGTAATTGTTTTGGATAAGATTGATTACGGTAACTATGGAGTAGCCGTATACCATGATGAGAATGAAAATTCTAAACTAGATAAAAATTTTATTGGAATGCCTGTGGAGGGATACGGATTTTCTAATAATGTAAAAGGATCCTTTGGTCCCCCCGGGCTTAAAGAAACCTCTGTCTTGATGAATCAACCAGAAACAAATCTCTCCATTCAGTTGAACTACTAAGAGTTATTCAGATGAAAAAAATTTTAATAATACAAGGACATCCGGGCAAAGACTCATTATGCTCATCTCTTGCACACGCATATCATACAGAGGCTGAAAAATCGGGATGCAAAGTTAAATTACTCCAATTGAGTGAATTAAAATTTGATGTAACACTTCATGTTAGTTATAAGTCAGAACAAATACTTGAGCCTGACTTAGTGCTGGCACAACAATATATTTTAGAAGCCGACCATTTAGTTTTTATCTTTCCAAATTGGTGGGGCATGATGCCCGCTCTTTTGAAAGGCTTTATTGATAGAACTTTTCTTCCTGGCTTCGCCTTTAAATACAGAGAAAAATCACCGTTACCCGAAAAGCTTTTAAAAAATAAAACTGCTCGCATTATTATTACAATGGATTCACCTCCCTGGTATTATAAATGGTTTAGAAATGCACCGGGATTAAATGCTTTAAAAAAAGGCACTTTGGAGTTTAGCGGTATTAGCCCCGTTAAATCTACTTTGCTCGGTCCGGTTCGAAAAGCACCGCAAGCTAGAATTGATTCTTTTTTGAAAATCGTAAGAGCTCTGGGTAGCCGTGGGGATTAACTTGAAATGATGTTTTGGATTATTCAAGATTTAAAGGAAATTAAAAATTTAAGGAATGTTAAATAACATGAATTCGGTGTAAAAAATCATTACATCGAATTGACGTTAAATAAGGAAATAATGATGATTAAACTAAATGTTTTAAAAACTACACGAGAAAACTTTCATCTAAAAGTTTTACTTACTGTTTCTATACTCTGCCTCTATCTTTCATCTATCGGGCTCTTCATTGATGATAGAGTCATCAATTATAGCCCGCTTTGGTTAAAACCGTTGAAGTTTGCTTTGTCGAGTATTATATATGCAGTAACTCTAATATACTTAACTAGCTTAATTCCGAATCAGAAGTTTTTGAAGATTTCCAATTGGATTACTAGCTATGGATTAATTGTAGAGCTAATCATTATTTACCTCCAAGCCTACCGTGGACGAATGAGTCATTTTAATTTTTTGACTCTAGAAGATATGATTCTATTTCAAGTCATGGCTTTTGCAATCGTAATGGTATGGATGAGTTTGCTCGTTTACATCTTTGGATTTTTTAAAACGAAAGTGAATGAGGATACTATGATTCCTGCAATTCGCATCGGACTCATAATTACCTTCATAGCCATGGGGCTTGCGTTTACGATGACTAGTCCTTCCAAAGCAGATATACAAAAAGCAGAAATAAATAAAGGTCCAATTGGAATTACGATGGGCTCACATAGTGTAGGCGAAACGGATGAAACAAAAAGATTGCCCTTAACTGGCTGGACAAGAACCGGCGGCGACTTACGAATAGCCCACTTCATCGGACTACATGCATTGCAAATACTTCCATTGTTTGGATTTTTGATTCGCCGATTAAAATTTAATTACAAGAGCGGATTATGGATAGTAAACGCGGTTGGATTATTTTATTTAGGACTCGTAGGCTTTACTTTACTCCAGGCGCTGAACGGAATCCCATTGGTTAAATATTAACTAATGGCGCCTGAACCGATTCTAACTCTCTTACTAATTTGTTGTTCTAGTTTTATCGGACCTCGAATGGGTGTGTATGACGGGGAGTTAAATTATTGTCCGCCTACGCCTAATTGTGTTTCGTCACAAAGTTGGAGTTGGAATCCATTGCACAGTATTAAACCGTATACTTATGAAAATATTTCAAGACAGGAAGCATTTGATAAATTGAAAGCTCTTTTAGATTCTAAAGAAAATGTAAGCGTGACTGCCGACTCGCAAAATTTTTATATCAAAACTTTTTACTTCACCAAGGTATTTCGATTTCCGGATAAGGTCGAATTTTTATTTGACGAAAAGACTCCTACCGTGCAAATTCGATCTGCATCTGTTTTCGGGATATTCGATATTTTCCACAATAGGATCAGGCTAGAATATATCCGGAGAGAACTAGATTGGAAATAAGGTAGAATATTGATGAAGAAGAATCCTATTGAATATGGCAATAATTTTGAAAAGAACGATCGCTTGGGAAATTTGTTTGGGTGTAAATTAGAGTTGTTGGTAAATTAAGAAATTCAAGTAAGGTGGAAATTCCAAATACCACAGGCGATCCAAAAAATTTTATCTCCAAAGTCAGGGGTTATATTTCTGAAGATGTCCCAAGTAATTTTCAATCTCTTTACACCGGC
>JANYCR010000069.1 GCA_025360185.1 Leptospiraceae bacterium
AAAACTAATAGACTTACTTTACTCCAAACAATAATTTGTATAATACTATCACCTCTTGCTAATTGTCTTTTTATATATATGGTATTCATGATAAATAGTTTTAGAAAAACCCCAAAATCCTCTGAATTAGATACGAAATTAAACTCATTTTCATCTAATTCTATTTAATTTATAGCAAAGACTTTTTCAAAATGTCAAGGAATATTCTTTCCTTTACAAGTTTATTCCCTTGCGTAATTCAATATATTTCCTGATTTTTGCTGGCAAATTCTTATTTTCAGATTCAAATCAAACTTTATTTCACTATTTTGGGGACTTCGCTGGCTTGGGTTTATTTCCTGCCTGCATAGCACGACCTTTTGTAGCACCGGCATTTTTTAAGATTTGAGCAATTTTATCTAACTTAAGCTCTTCTGCAAGCATGATAGGAGTCCATCCTTCTGTCTCAAAGTTTACATTCGCTTTCTTTTCTATTAATTTAGAAACAATCTCTTCCTGGTTAAAATTAACTGCAAGTAAAAGAACTGACCATTTATCATATACTGCATTTGGGTTTGCACCTGCCTCGAGTGCATCTAATGCAGCCTTGGAATTTGCTTTGTAAATAGCTCGAACTAAATCGAGATTCTTTTTTTCATCATATACAACAGGCTTAATTTCTTCAGGTTTAACAGGGTCAGGAGTAATATTAGGATTAGCCGCTCCAAATAGGTCTGTTAATTTCTTTTCAGGCTTACCGGCAAACGCATAATCGAATACAATGTTATTTCCACTTCCACCCTGGTGAAAATAAATAGTATTTCCAGAAGATTTTGGATGGGCAAACTGTGTTACTCCACTCAATGTTTTAATGTCTCCGTAAGACTCACCTAGTGTCTTTCCAATGAAAAGATTTCCTAGAATTTGTTGAATTGAATAATCAGACCATGCAGCGTAGTATCCACCAAATCTGGAATTCAAATATTGTTCCGAGTAAAGAGATATACGGCGCTTAGCCTCTTCTGAATCAATTTTACCCATATCAGTTCCAGCATTACCAGCAGTGAAGCAAGCGCCCATAAAAAATATAATCGCATTCTGTTTCACTTCCCAACTTTTTATATCTGCTCCGCCGGTCCAAACATTTTGGAGGATTAGCATTCCTCCGTCAGAACCTGTAGCTTTATAACTAGGTGGGTTAGAACTTCCAATCCCATGACCTGCATAAAAAATAAAATTTGCATCTTTCAATTCTTTTTGAATAGCTTCTCTTGTAGTCGGAGAATAAAATTCTACTACCTTGACGTTACGCGCTTTTAAAACTTCACCAACTCGTTTTAGATAATCAGTATAAGATTTTGTTTTGGTACCGTTTACTCCATCTACTTCTCCTCCGAGCATAACAGCCTTTAGCCCGTCAATCTTTACAGTGGCATCGGGAAGATTTGCCCGGGCAGTAGTTTTCGGTGCATATACGCCCACAGGAGTCTCCGGGTGAACTTGTTGAGACATTGCAGGTAATACACTATAGAATACAAATAGAATTGAGATTAATAATTTCATTCCTACATTTCGGCTTAAACGAAATTAAAAGTCAAGGTCTTTTTTCTATCTAAGTAGAATTGATTTTTATCACAAAATTCATTTTTTTCCGATGATAAAATTATGATCCAAATTCCCTGTAACTCCTGCGGCAAAGAAAATTTTAAAACTCTATTTCAAAAGAAAAGTAGTAAAGACGAGATTTTTCAAATTGTAAAATGTAAAAGTTGCGGCTTAGTGCAAGTAAACCCGCAACCATCGACGGAAGAAGTAGCCAAGTATTATTCTGATGAATATTTTACAAAGAGAACTGATAGAGGTTACGATAATTATTACTCAGATAAAATACGATTTGAAATAGAAAGAGTATTCCGATTAAACTTAGAAGACTTAGGATTTTTCCAATGGGAAAAATCTTTAACAGGTAGCAAACGGACAATCGATATTGGTTGTGCAGCCGGTTACTTCGTAAATTACATGAAGAGTCAAGGCTGGGAGTCAGAGGGAATTGAAATTGCAGAGGGACCTGTTCGTTTTGCTAAGGAAGCTTTGCAACTAAATATCACGAAAGCTGATTTCTTAAATTGGGACATAGAAAGAAAAGAAAAATTTGCGCTCATCACTCTCTGGGCATCTATTGAGCATTTACATAAACCCAAAGAGACTCTAGAAAAAATTTATCAGCATTTACAACCGGGTGGTAGAATGATATTATCTACCTGTCGTTACGGGGTTCTTGCATGGATAACAGGCATTAACTGGCGCTACATGAATGTTCCCGAACATCTTTATTATTATTCTCTTGAGGGACTAATCCGTGAATGCAAGAAAATTGGGTTTAAGAGAATCTCATCTATCACCTATGGAAGTGGAATGACTGCCCGTAAAAATTCTTCTTTTCTATATAGAATCTCTAAGAAATTTATGGACTGGTTTGTAAAATGGACAAACCAGGGCGATATGATGGCAATTCAATTTGAGAAATAGCTATTCACTCATCTTACGCAAAAGGATAAAGGAATGGTTAATTTTAAAATTTCAAGAATATTAGATAATGCTAATGAATTAATAGAATCAA
>JANYCR010000078.1 GCA_025360185.1 Leptospiraceae bacterium
CCGAGCCTATTTGAGCGCAGAACTTGAGCATACATTTTCTGTGGCACAATGCCTATCGGAGGAATTTTTCCAATGGGAAGAAGTTCTAATTGCTTGCTCATACATATTCAATGAATAGGAAATACATTCATTGTGGCAAGATGAATTTTTCAGAATACGTATGAATACATAAATACATACGAATACGTAGAGACACGCTTACGATGTCTCAGACAGCGTAAGCGTGTCTCTACTACTATAAGGTAACACTGATTATCCAAATGCCATTTAGATTATTCTTAACCAAGAATAAAAAATATATACCACTCGGTATCTTAGAATATAAAAATTTCTAAGTTTCCAAATTAAAAAGATTTACAATTAGCTAGATTCTCTTAGAATTAGATTAAAGGAAAAAAATATGATTAAGTCCAACTACTTTAGTTCTAATTCTGATATGCTACTACATTTCGATAAGTTCATTCCCTGGAATGAGCTTGTTCCAATTTACGAAAATAATTTTCATGACGCAAAAAAATACAATGAAACGGGTAATGACCTGTTTGCGACAGCGCCGAACAATGTAGAAGAAGCAATTGAATATTATCGCACGATTCTAGATGCGGCGGGTGATGTTGCTGGAAATTTTGTTTCCCAGCATGTTAAGGCAATGGATATAAAGGGAGCGCATTATGAAAACGGAAAAGTCACGCATCCAAAGGAAATGATTGAATCAGTAAATAAAGCCAAGGAAGCAGGAATTCAACCTTACGGATTTCAGCGAAAGTTTGGTGGACTTGGTTTACCATTTACCGTTCGCGCTCTCATGGGAGAAATTATATATAGAGTAGATACAAGCTTTGCGATTGCGTTTGGTTGTGTGAATCTCGGAGAAATTTTAGAGCGAATTGCATCTAAAGAAATGCAAGATGAATGGATTCCCCGCATGGCTGGTGGGGAATTTTGCGCTGCTATGGGGCTAACAGAGCCTAACCACGGATCGGATCTTCCTAATATTACAACGAAAGCTACTAAGTCGAGTGACGGCAAATGGGTATTAAACGGAACCAAGCGTTTTATTACGCAAGCCTGTGGACTGGGTGAAACTCCTTCTATTATTTTGACTCTGGCTAGGAGTGGTGGAAATGGGGCTCGTGGACTTTCTTTTTTTCTTGTCCAAAGTAAAGATGTTCAAATTGCGGGAATAGAGAAAAAAATGGGACTTCATGCCTCACCTACCTGTGAAGTTGTATTTGAAAATACTCCTGGACTGTTAATTGGCGAAGAAGGATTTGGTCTTGTGCGGTATACAATGGGTATGCTCAATGGGGCAAGAATGGGAATCGCCGCACAGGGAGTAGGTATGGCGACTGCCGCATTAGAAGAGGCAAAGATATTTGCAGCCACACGAATCCAATTCGGAAAACCAATTGGAGAAATTCCTGCTATTAAAAAAATCCTTCGACGTATGGAGCGCGAAATCATGGCTATGCGCTGTTTGACCTTGGAAGGCGGACGCACAGTGGACATGTATTACTGGCGAATGGAGCATTTAAAAGAAGAGGGGAAGTCGGATAAAGAAATTTCGAATGATGAAGAAGTGCGCCATTGGATGAAGCTTGCCGATTTACTAACTCCTGTTTCTAAATACTACTGCTCTGAAATGTGTAATCGTGTTGCGTATGATGCATTGCAAATTCATGGTGGCTCGGGCTTTACAGAAGACTATGATATTGCACGCATCTATCGGGATGCGCGGATAATCACGATTTACGACGGGACGACACAAATCCAGGTGATGGCGGCTATCGGTGGAGTTCTATCCGGTATGAGTGCAACAGGAAATTTCCGCAAGTATCTAACAAATGAAATTTCAAAATTTCCTGCGTCTAAAAGAATTCTAAATCTTTTTACTACTTTAGAAAAAGCAGTTGGCGGATACAAAGAAATAAAAGCATCCGAAGTCCGAGATAGTTTTTCTATCGAACTCGTAGAAGTGGCTACTCGCGTATTAGCCGGTATTCAATTGGAAAAGACAGCGAACCTTCTAGAAGGAGAAGCTCTCGCTTATCGTTTAAAACACGCCAATGAATACAATATTGATTCTCAAGCAATTGCTCTCAGCAATATAGAGAAAATGAAAGAGTTTGCGAACGTGGATAAGTTGTGAAAAATACATATTCTCTACATCTTTGTACGTAACTTCTTTCGTAATTCCTTGCCGCGTTTTTTGTTTAATTCGAGAATATGTTTTAAGTGTTCCATTTTAAGAGGAGAGCGGTGAAACATGCGGGTGTAGATTTTTTCTTTCATGTTGTACCATCTAGCTTTTGACGTGGCATAAATTTCTCCGGTGAGCGGCGAAGAGATAGTAGCCTTTGTGTAGAGTCTACGGCTCTTCGCAATTGTAATCCACGCTCGGCATTCTACTTCTTCTGCGAGTGGGCATGCTTTGTCATACTTTACAAATAACTGGTCGGTCATTACAAAATGTCCTGCATGAAAACAAGTTACTCCCTGTGCTTCATCTAGAAGGGCAGCGAGCATCCCACCGTGTACAAATCCAGGAGCGCCTTCATAGGATCTATCAAATGCAAATCGAAATCTTACTTCGCCTGTCTCAGGGTCGAATGGAAAATCCGCATGAAAGCCGAGTTTGTTCTCCGGTCCACAGCCAAAGCAATTTAGATGATGCCAGTCCTGCGAGGTTGAGCTTGGTTTATGATGAATGCTTTCTTCTTCGTTCATTATTTTTTACTTTAAAAATTTCTCTGCCCAGTCGCGCACATTTCCAGCGCCGAGGCTAACAAGAAAATCCCCTGATAGGATATATTTTTTAATGATAGGAACATCTCTTTCTAAATCGCCGGTGAGTAAAATAGCTCGTTCTTTATTTGTGAGGTTATCAAAGATTAGCTCCGTTGTGATTCCTTCTATAGGAGTTTCACCGGCAGAATAGATTGGAAGTAAGAAGAGTATGTCGCTATCATCGAGTGCTTTTGCAAAATCTAAATAGTGATCCCTTGTTCTAGTATACCTGTGCGGTTGGAAAATAATACAGCACTTTGCACCAACTGGTCGCATTCTTTTAATTGATTGGATGACTGCTAAAATTTCTGTAGGGTGGTGCCCGTAATCATCGTAGACGTGGATATTGTTTGTTGTTCCCAGGTGTTCTAGTCTGCGTTTAACACCGTTATACCCCGCAAGAATTTCTATTGCTTTATTAATGTCCACTCCGGTAATTTCACAAGCTAATATAGCTGCGAAAGCGTTCTTGAGGTAATGGTCGCCTGCAAATGGAAGACGAATTTTTCTTAGAATCCCCTCTCTATAAAAACTAAGTTCATTATCAAAAATTTCAAATGGCTCTATTTTAATTTCAGGATATTTTTCAGCCAGAGATATTGCGCGTGACGTTTCTATATAGCCAATGACATTTTTTTGATCTTCGAGTAAGCCAATAGCACTTTCTACACCACTATCACCGAGGTAAACGATTGCATTCGAAGTTTTTTTATTATGAATAAATCTGGCAAATGCTTCATGCAGGTTTTCGACTGTTTTATAATGATCTAAATGATCGTTGTCAATATTTGTTACAATTTTTATATCTGCTTTGTGGTTTAGAAAAGTTCCGTCTGATTCATCGGATTCGTAAACTCCCCATTTGCCGTTGTCCCATTTTCCACCTCTATCATTTAGTATACCGACTTCTCCACCAAGCATAATAGAAGGTCTTTCGCCTGCTTCTAGTAAAACTTGTCCTGTCATAGCAGTGGTAGTTGTTTTTCCGTGTGAGCCGGCTACTGCAATAGAAAATTTTCTAGAAAAAAGTTCGTGAAGTAATTCAGAGCGGTGAATGAGTGTTTTGTGCTCATCGAGTGCTTTTTGAAAAATAGGATGATCTTCTTTTACGGCGCTTGAATAAACTATATAATCAATTGTGTCTAAATTAACAGACTCGGGGTCATGAGAAATTTTAGCACCACGCATTTCTAGCTTACGAAGTGTATCAGTATTGGCTTTATCATAACCCTTTACTTCAATTTTCAAATCAAGTAGAATATGGGCGAGAGAAGACATTCCCGAGCCGCCCATCCCAATAAAAAAAGGTTTCTGGTCTTTCAAGGTTCGTGTTACTCTTTAAAAAAATAACGGACAGTATCCATTGCTGCATTTACTCTCGCGCAATTGAGAGATTTTTCTGTCACTGCAACTAATTGCTCTCTATTCTTTGCTATGCTTAATAAAATTTCTACTAGCTTTGAATTACTTTCATCTTTTTGGTTAAGAGTCCATGCGCCCGCGTTTTCTTGAAAATACTCAGCATTTGCCACCTGGTGGTTATCAGCAGCATACGGGTAAGGAATTAAGATTTGAGGAAGTGCATAGAGCGCACACTCGGAAATTACCCCGGCACCTGATCTTGCAATGACTAAATTAGCCCACTCATAATGTGTTTTCATATTTTCAGAATACGAGATAATATCTGCCGATTTTGCTGACTTGGCTTTTGCTTCATCGTAAAGAGAAGTGCCTGTTAAAAGTCGAAAGCTGAAATTTTTATAGATCTCAGGATTGTTCATGGAGCTTATCACCATATTGTTAATTTGCCTTGCACCCTGTGAGCCTCCCATGACTAGAACGTTTAATTTTTCTTTCTTATTTACAACCTGCATTTTTCCTGCATTGGTTTTTGTATCGGGTATGATTTTTTTGCGAAGTGGGTTACCGGGAATTTTGTATGAGCCATTTTTAAATTCCTCAATATTGACAGGAGGAAAGCTAAATGCAATTTTATCTGCATATTTTTTAAAAACCCTTGTTACTTTTCCAACGACTCGGTTTTGCTCACAGAGGAAAATTTTCTTACGAAATAAAATAGCATATAGAAGTGCGGGTAAGCTAGAGTATCCACCCATTGCAATCACGCAATCTACTTTTAATTTTCTAAACTGGAAAATAGTTTTTAAAAAGTTATAAGAAAATAAAACAGGGAGAGTAAAAATATTTTTACTAATCTGTGGTGTATTATGCCAGATAACAGGACAGGGCGAGTCTCGTAAATCTGGATTGTCTTTATTTCGAACCAATGAATGAATCGCAAGCGAATCAAATCCAATTTCATTTTTCATATCCATGAGACTTTCTGCAATTGCAATCCCCGGAGAAATATGTCCACCGGTTCCGCCGGCTGCAATGATAATAGAACGAATCACGTAATATGTTCCTTCTTCGTAATATTTATTAGAATCCCAAGCGAAATCATAACAGTAAGTAAAGAAGAGCCGCCATAACTCATAAAAGGGAGACTAATTCCAGTAATTGGGAATAGCCCTGTAACTACAAATAAATTAATGATAATTTGTATACTTATCATAAGAACAATTCCAGACCCCAATAAGAAACCAAACGGCTCGTTTACCCTTCTTACAAGCGAGAATCCTCTCAGTATTAAAAAAGTAAAGAGAGAAAGTAAAACTAAAAATCCAAAAAAACCATAGTCCTGTACGAAAGTTGCCAGAATAAAGTCAGTATGGTTATACGGAAGTGAGCGATGGGAATGACTTGTTGAAATTTGATTTCCAAACCAACCGCTTTCCATAAATGCGCGGAAGGAAGAATACAATTGAAATCCATCACCGTCCTTATCGCTATATGGATTTAACCAGACCTCGATTCGCTTTCTCCAATAACCAACGCGGTAGATTAAAAATAAAATAAGGGGAGTCGCGGATAAAAAACCCAGGACTAATTTTTTTACAGGAAATCCATTTAGAAAAATCAAAGCGAGGATCATGGAAGTAATTTGCAAAGTTGTTCCAAGTGCTGGCTCAAGCATAATTAAAACTAAAATAATTCCCAGTGCCGCACCAGGTATCAAATAAGTCTTAGCAGTTTTTTCCTGGATTTGATTTAGTTTTACGAAAAAGGCGGATAAGTAGATCAAAACAGCTATTTTGCAAAACTCGCTCGGTTGTAATTGCAGGGGACCAAATCCAATCCATCTATGGAAATTTCTACCTGACTGTGTCTTAACTGTTTTGCTGAGTCCGGGGATAAATACCAATATGAGGAGGATAATGGATAACACTATCAGGTACACTGCATAGTGCTGGAAAATACGATAGGGGACATTTGCAAATACAATAAAAAAGAAGAAGGATATGCCGAGCCATACTGCTTGTTTTTTCAAAAAAAAATAAGGATCTTCCGTGAGCTTATGAGCAGTAACTGCTGATCCAGAAAATAAGGCAGAAATACCAACTAATAATAGGATTAAGATTACATAGATTAAGGGTAGGTCGATTGGATTTTTTCCAATCACTATGAATTTTTTGAACCATTCCCTTAGTAACTTTATCATTGGAATTACTGGATTCGCAGTGTAGACAGAGCAAAGAGTGCGAGGATAACACCTATTATCCAGAATCGAATGACAATCTTGGTTTCTTTGATTCCCATTAATTCGAAGTGGTGGTGAATCGGAGCCATTTTAAAAATTCTTTTCCCGGTAAGCTTAAATGATCCGACTTGTAGCATTACGCTTACCGCTTCCATTACAAAGACTCCGCCTAGAATAAAAAGTAAAAATTCTTTTTTTAGCATTACTGCAACCATTCCAAGAGTCGCCCCCAGAAACAAAGAACCTGTATCCCCCATAAAGACTTCGGCTGGATGTGTATTAAACCATAGAAATCCAAGTAAGGCACCGGCGAGCGCTGACAGAAATACTGAATACTCATGTGCCCCTTGCAAATAAGGAATATTTAAGTAGTTTGCTGCAACCGGTGTTCCCGATGCATAGGCGATGATGGCAAGGGTGATAGTCGCAATCATTACAGTTCCTGTGGCTAATCCATCTAACCCGTCTGTTAGGTTTACGCCATGAGAACTTCCAATAATAACTAAAATGGAAAATGGAATGGCAAGAAGTCCTAAATTAATAACAGGACCTTTGGTAAAAGGAAGGAACAAATCAGTGAGAGTAAAGGCTACTCCTTTTCCATCTGAGTTAGACTCGCCTGTGATAAAATAAAAAATAAAACAAAATGCAAAGGCGATGATAATTGAGAGAGTAAACTTAACTCTACTTCTCATTCCACCTTTTATTTTTAAAATTGCTTTTTCGTAGTCGTCTCTAAAACCTAGCATGGAAAATAAAAAGCTGAAAGTAGTAAGTAGAATTAAATTTAGATTTTTAAGATTTCCCCATAACAGGACTGATAAAATGAGCGTAGAGATAATCATGAGTCCCCCCATCGTGGGAGTTCCTGCTTTTACAGCGTGAGAGCCGGGACCGTCAGTTCTAACGGTCTCACTAAATTTTAAGCCATACAAATACGCAATGATACGTTTTCCCAAAAAGAAAGAGAGGAACATAGATGTTAGCCCCGCCATGAGAGCGCGAAAAGTTACATAGTGAAAGATTCTAAAAAAACCAACTTCGGACCCAAATACATCATAAATAAATTGAAACATAAAATAGCTATCTCCTGCTTATTTCATCATGGCTAAAGGCTTCCATTAGCTCTCTTGCATCGCTGAAGTCTTCTTTCTTGTTTCCAATGATTTGCACTGTCTCATGTCCCTTGCCTGCAACAAGAAGTAGCCCCTCATCGGGTAATATCTCTATGCCTCTTTTGATTGCTTGTTTTCTATTTGCAATTCTTAGAAACGAAGTGAATTTTTTGGGAAACCCTGCTTGAATATCATCTAAAATATCTTCAGGATCTTCGGAACGGGGATTATCGGATGTTATGATAACTAAGTCGGCAAGACTAGAAGCAATTTTGCCCATAATAGGACGCTTGGTTTTGTCCCTATCACCACCACAACCAAATATACAAATTACTTTGGTATGAGGAATTTCCTTGATACTCTTCAATACATTTAAAAGTGCATCCGGTGTATGCGCATAATCTACAATAGCCACTCTAGTCTTCTTGTTATTGTATACAATTTGAAACCTTCCATTGACAGGAATTAAGTTTCCAACAGTATTTCGAATGGATTCTAAGTCTAAGCCCATTGCCCTTGCTGCAACTATTGCAAGTGACACGTTTAGAAAATTAAAATTTCCAAGGAGATTTGTTGTGAAATCCATTTGTTGACTTCCCTTTTCCTTGAAGTCAAATTCAATTCCACGAAGAGATAATTCTTTTATTTTTCCTTCGAATTGCTTTCCTTTTCCAAATTGAAGTAGGTTAAGTTTTAGCTTTGCTTTCTTGATAAGAGATACAATTTTATCTGCACCGGGTGAGTCCATGGAGATTGCGGCAAAGGTATTTTTATGAGAGGACTTTGCGAGTAATTTAAACAAAATAAATTTACTCTTCAAATAATCTCCCATTGTTTTATGAAAATCCAAATGGTCGCGGGTAAGATTTGTAAATAATGCGCCAAATAGGTGTAAGCCATTCAAACGACCTAACTTCAATCCATGTGAGCTTGCTTCCATGAATACATATTCGATTTCTTCCTTAACCATACTTGCCAAAACTTCATTCAGCGTGCTTGCATCGGGAGTAGTATAACCTGTCTGGATGACTTTATTGCCATACCTTGTTTCGATGGTTCCTATGATTCCGCAGTTTTTATTTTCACGAGAGAAAATATCATTTAGAATATAGGTCATTGAGGTTTTTCCGTTTGTCCCCGTGATAGCGATAATCTTACATTTTTTAGAAGGCTCATCTTTTAAAAGAGAAGCGATATAGCCATGCAATTGCATCGGGTCTTCGCTGCATATTAACACATTAGAAAATTTTTTCGTTTCAGCTAAGTAGGGACTATTTTTTTTAACTAGGATTGTTTTTACTTTTTTTTGTAAAGCATCGTTCAAATATTCTATAGACTTATCATCGAAGTTTTCATACAGACAAAAAATATCGTCTTCTTCTAGTTTGCGACTATCTGATTGGATATAAGAAATATTTTCTGTGCCGCTACCAATGAGTAGAGATATTTTTTTTATTTTACTGGTTAATTCTGAA
>JANYCR010000109.1 GCA_025360185.1 Leptospiraceae bacterium
ATCATTGACTGATGATTTTATTTCCATAGGAAAAGTCACTTCTACTTTCGGTCTGAAAGGCTTCCTGAAAGTTGCAAGTAGTGGTGATATTCTTTCCTCCCTTGCAATTAATTCTATTATTTATCTATCCTCTGACCCAAAATCAAAGCCATATAAACTCCTCGAAATACGCAAAGACAAGAATCAGTTTATCATATCATTAGAAGGTTTTAAGTCGATTGAGGAATCAGAAGCATTAATTGGCAAGATTTTGTATTTTCCAAAGCTTCAATCCGAAAAATTACTTGAGCCAAATGAATATTTTACTCATCAATTAATAGGTCTCAAGCCTTATTATGGAGATACCATCTATTCTGAATTTTCCCTTCTGGAAGTAATTGAGAATCCAATACATCCCATCCTCTTATTTTCTGATAATATTACAGAAATTTTAATCCCTTATATTAATCAATTTGTTGGTAAAGTAGATCTAAAGAATTCTAAAATTGAAATTCTAAACTGGGAAGACTGGATACATGCAGATTAATTTTATCACGCTTTTCCCAAATAAAATCTCATCCTATTTTTCGGAAGGACTTCCGAAGAAGGCAATCGATAAAGGCGTATTTCAAATTAATATAGTAAATCTTAGAGACTTTTCTAACGACCGGTTTGGAAGGGTGGACGATACCGTGTATGGCGGTGGTCCTGGAATGCTACTCAAAGTAGAGCCAATTCACAAGGCACTTGTCTCACTGGGTCAGCAAAAAGGGAAAGTTTGTATGATGAGCCCAAGTGGAGTTCCTCATACACAAAAAATAGCTGCTGCATTTGCTGAAAAAAGAGAAAATTTAACTTTTATTTCCGGATATTATGAGGGTGTAGATCATCGTGTGACTGAACATTTAGTTGACGTAGAACTAAGCCTTGGAAACTATGTTTTATCATCAGGGGATTTACCATCACTTTGTGTTTCCGATTCAGTGATACGGCTTCTGCCTGGTTTTATGGGTGATTCTTATGGCAGTTTAGTCGATGAATCGCACAATAGGGAAGGGCAGTTAGAATACCCCCAATATACTAAGCCACAGAACTATAATGAATGGTTGGTTCCTGATATTTTAATCAGTGGAAACCATTCTGAAATTAGTAAATGGAAAGAAAAAAATAGAAAGCAAACGAATCGTTAACGAAAGGAAAAGAATATGAACCACGAAATCGCAAAATTATTTGAATCAGATATGAACAGAAGAAAAATCAATTTTTCTGTTGGAGATACCGTAAAAGTACATTATAAAATTGTTGAAGGGGAAGGGGAGAAGGCAAAAGAAAGAATCCAAATTTATGAAGGTGTCGTGATTTCTATTGTAAATAAAATGAACGACAAATCATTTAATGTTAGAAGAGTTTCTTATGATATCGGAGTAGAAAGAATTTTCCCTCTTTATTCTCCAAAGATTTCAAAGATTGAACTCGTTCGTAAAGGACAGGTTCGAAGAGCAAAACTTTATTTCCTACGTGAAAAATCTGGTAAGACTGCTCGCATTAAAGAGTTACGTGGCGGACAAGCAATTGTTCAAGCAGAGCGTAAGAAAGAAAAAGAGTTAGCTCAAACTCAAAAAGATACTGCAACTGAAGCACAAGTTACCGCTGCAGCATAGAACTTTTTCCTACAAGTAAAACTGCATTTAAATTCCTACCTGAAGAGTTTAGTTTAGAGCAAAGTCTTCGGGTAAGCGGAGTTGACGAAGCTGGACGAGGTCCTCTGGCAGGGCCTTTGTCTTTGGCGATGGTTATTTTTAAAAAGCCTACACTGGAAAGAGTTCTGAAGGCTGAAATTTTAAAAGATCTAGATGATTCTAAAAAACTGACAGATAAAAAAAGAGAATCTCTTTACGAAGAGATTTCCTCAGTAGCGGATTATGTAGGTCACCAATTTGTAAGTAATAAATTTATTGACAAATATGGAATTTCATATTCAATATTTATTGCGATCCAAAAACTTGTGATTAAATCCAAGTTGCCAAATTTATATTTGCTAGTCGATGGAAACTATAATTTTAAAATTCATCAGGCAAATAGCAAATTTGTATTCAATTATAGATCCATTATTAAAGGAGATTCAAAAGTTGCCTCGATTGCTGCTGCTTCTATCATTGCAAAAGTTAAGCGAGATCGATTTATGAATTCCGTTTCAATGAAATACCCTCTCTATGAATTTGCTAAACACAAAGGCTATGGAACAGCAATTCATGTTGCAAATATTCGTAAATATGGATATTGTCCGATTCATAGAATGTCTTTTCGGCTAAAGGATGGGGGACATGGAAGTTAAAGTATTATCTAAGTTGAATGCAAATAAAGTTTTAACGACTAGTAATGATGCCCAATTTATTTCAATAACCGAGAACATTAGGTCTGGAGAGACTGCAAGAGGGATTGTGTTGCAAAAATTTCCAAACGGCAATGATTATCTGCTGAGTATATTTGGAAAGCAAGTTCGATTTAATTCTGAGGCAAAGCTATTAATTGGGGAAACATTAGATTTAAAAATTAATAAAGTAGGAACTCGCATTGAGTTAGAAATTTATGCTCGCAGCAATGGCTCTAAGGGATTTGATTCTATAGAAAATTATAATGGATGGACGAAGAACTATTTTTCGCCTTCCAAGACGATACAGCAAGCAATTGAGCCAATGAATACAGAGATTGCCGTACATAAAATTATACAATTCCTAGATGTATACTTTCCAGGCATTGAATGGCGCATTGATACCCCTTATTTGAATTGGCACTTTGAAGATGGTGAAGCGGATGGATACTACGGAAAGGCAAAAAATTCATATAGTTTTTATTTTCATTTTCAATCTAAAAACCTAGGAGTCATTGATTCCTATTTTTACTCGAAGAAGGAGGATTTTTCTGATTTCATTTTACATAGCGTATTCGATAATCTTTCGGTTTACTTCCTTGCGAACGAAAACTTGTCTGAATTAAAAAAAATGCTTTCTTCCAATTCAATCTCTGCTAATGATATCATTTTTCATTATTCAACTTTCGATATAAAAAAAGGAGATTGGATAGCCTAATGAATGCTATTGCTTTGAAATTTTTACCAGATAAAGATAATGCGCCTGTGGTAATTGCAAGCGGGGCAGGCTTTTTAGGGGAAAAAATTCATGAAATTGCTAAAGCGAATGATGTACCTATAGTGAAAGAAGAGTTTTTATCATCCGCCTTGATGCAAGTGCCAGTAGGTAAGGAAATTCCTGAAGCTCTTTTTAAATCCGTAGCAGTCGTATTTAGCTTTTTATATAAATTAGAAAATGAATTGAAATCGAGACGCGTTTGAGATATTGTTATACAGGGAGATTTTTTTTTATAAATGAAGGTGATTAAGATATCTGATTTAAAGGTTGGTAATAAATTTACAAAACCCTTATACTTAGATAAAGACAGCATATTTATAAATGCGAATACTCCAGTGTCCGAAGCTGATATCACGCGTTTAAATAAATTTGGTTTTAAAGAAGTTTTGACGCTTGGAGATTTAGTTCAAGAAACTGCTACTAGTGATTTTGTTCTTGATACCGATTCATTTCCCACAAACGATCATGATTTTAAAATACTACAGCTTAAAAATACCTATTTGCAAATTGAAAAGAATGTCCCTGCCTTTGAATTAGTTTTTAAAGATAGCTTTGTAGTTATGCAAGCATTGTTCAGAAAAATTTCAGAGGATAAAGCCTTTGATATTAATCCGGTGAGAGACACTGCTGATAAATTAGTGGATCAAGTTAAAACGAATCCGCATCTTTGCTATTGTTTAATAAATCATAAGCCGAGCGGATACTATCTGTATAACCAAGTGGTCTATGCGAGTTTTTTTGCTCTGACGATTGGTGCATTGCTTGAATATTCTAGACCCAAAATGATTGAGCTTGCAATTTCCGGATTGTTAGCAGATATTGGAATGGCAAAAATCCCATCAGTTATTTCAGAAAAAAATTCCACCTTGACAGATGATGAATTCAAAGTAATAAAAAAACATCCTTTGTTTGGTTATCAAATTCTTACAAAAGTTTTAAAACTGAAAAATACGTTAGGGTTAGTTGCCTTGCAACATCATGAAAATTTTGATGGTAGCGGTTATCCGCAAAGAATTCAAAAGAAAGAAATAGATGAGTTTGCGAGAGTCTTTACAATTGCAGATAATTTTGCTGCTCATATTTTAGATAGACCTTGGAGAAAAGCATTGTTGCCTTATGAGGCGATGAAGAATATGATTAGCCTTAACACGAATAAATATGACCTAGGCTTCATAAGATTATTTTTAAATAAAATTGCGATGTATCCAATTGGATCATGGGTCGAACTATCTGACTCTTCAAAGGCAGTTGTAATTGATTCAAATCCTAACAAGCCGCTTCGACCTTCTCTGATGGTTGTTAGAAATTCTAATGGAATAAAAACAAAAGATCCAACTTTTGTTAACCTTTCTGAGGAAGATAAAATTTATATAACTAAAGCTATTCCTTCCGATGATTAACCTATGACATTCTTTTTACTCGCTGATTCCGAGATTTGGTATATTTGGCCTGAAACGACTGGCTATACTGTTTTAGAAGTTTTATTTTTTATTCTAATGTTTTTGCTGGTAGTTCAAGTAGGAAGATTAATTTTTATGCGTAAGAAGACAACGAGTTCAACCTGGACGCATATTTTAAATTATGCTTATAATAAGAAACTCACCTTGAAAGAAATTACAGTTTTGGAGCATTTCTTCAATACACTAGATTTATCAGTGAGTGCCAAAGCAAACCTTCTTGCAGATAAAAAGTCGTTTCAATCCTACCTTTATTCTTATTTAAAAAAATATCATTCCGATTCTGTGGAGTCGTACGTTCGTATTTTGGATAAACTATTTCCATCTCTCGATCATCATTTAGAAATTAAGTCTATACTCGACGTTCACGTTGGGGAAGTTTGTGCGGCAGAGTTTGAAGGTCTTTATTTTCTTGCAAGAGTAATGAGTAAGAATGAAACAGAGATTTTACTTTCCATACATGATAGTGCTTTAAAAAGAGATCGAGAAGGAATGAATGTAAATTTGTATTTTTATCGTGATACATTGGGTGGATTTTTAATTCCTGGATTGGTAAAGAAAGTGAACGCGAATGGATTTTTATTCTGTCAAGAAGGCGACGTTGTTATGAAAGGTGAAGAGCATTTAGTCGCTGAACTATCCAGAGAGGTTGAGCTATTTCCTTGGGGTCTGAATACCCGCGATGCATCTTTGTCTCTGCATGATAATGAAATCAATATGTTTGATTCAGAGGAAGTTATTGAATCGTCAGAAAAGAAAGAGGATTCTCAGCAAGCAGAAAAAGAAGTTTCACCGAGTTTGAAAGCTTCTATGATTAGAATTTCGGATAGAGCTATGCTGCTGAATGTGAAAGATCCATTTTTTAACGAGGCGGTTCTTAGAAAAATTGATATTTGGGAAATGGTTGTTACCTTAACACCAGGCACTCAGCCAATAGTATTAAAAGGGAAGATAATGCGCTCTGATCTTTTTTCAGAATCTTTTATATTTAAATTTGTTGCTCCTTCTGAATCGGATGTTAAATTGATTTTTGAAGAAATTAAAAAACATTCTCCTACGAGAGGGTTTATTTCTTAAAATAGTAAATCAAAAAATATTCATTCGAAAAAAAAGTTTTTCAACCGATAAATTAGAAGAGAATCCCGAGTCTATATTATTTGGGATGATTCATGGATAATACAATTCGAGGAAAAGAAGGGGAAGAATTGGCTTGTAAGTTTCTTCAAAATGAAGGTCATGAAATTTTGGCTAGAAATTTTAGAAATCGACTTGGCGAAATAGATGTTATAACTCGGAAGAGAGATTACATATTCTTTATCGAAGTAAAAAATTGGGAGCATAGTTTCATAACTCCTTTAGAAGTGTTTACCAAAAAAAAAATTGGAATTATGAGAAAGTTGGCTGAATTTTTCTTATTCTCTAATCCTGAGTATAGAGAAATTTATTTTGTATCCTTTTGTTTAATTGAAATACAAAAGAATAAAGTTCAGTTTCACAGGGATTTGTTTTAGATTTGTTTTTAAAGTTTTCATGGATGAAAGCTAAATTTGTTACAGGGAAGTAACTATGAATAAAATGATACAAGCGACGGGGACGTTATTGGATCCTTCCGATTTTGGACCAGACCCTATTATACTTCGTAAAAGAGGTATATCCAGGAATTTGCAAAATAAATATGATCTATATAAGCGTAAAATTGAAGATCCAGGTTATATGGATTTTGCCATAAATAAAATTGCAGTAGAGCTAACGCATTTCCTTTCGAAATAAAGCGAGATTGTTTTGAAAAAACTTGAAAAAGAAAAAATTAAAGCCTTAGCTTTTGATGTAGATGGAACTCTGTTTTCCTCTGAGAATATTATTTTAGAAACGTATATAGAATCAATACAAAGGTTTATCCTATCTTATGGTAGAGATGTTGAAATTCCTACTAAAGAAAAAATCATTGAGCAGGTTGGACTTCCCGTAAAACAAATATTTAAAAATTTATTGCCCTCCTTAAAAGAGACAGAGCGAGATTTAATTTCGGATAATGTGTTAATGCTACTCTGTGAAAAAATTTACGCAAAGAAAGGGACTTTATACAATGGAGTTGTTGAGATTATTCAAGAATTGTCTAATCGAAATTATTTATTATATATTGCCTCAAATGGGCGAGCTCCTTATATTAATTCAATACTAAAGACTTATGAATTAGATAAATATTTTCAGAATTTAGCTGTCATAGATTATAAAACCATTCATACGAAAGGTGATATTTTGCGCTTTTATATTAGCCAATTTGGGATAGCTGGAGAAGGCATGTTAATGGTCGGCGATAGAAAGTCAGATTTAGATGCAGCAGTAGAAAACAATTGTCCATTTGCCTTTTGTGAGTACGGTCATGCTGAGCCGGGGGAAATTAATTCTTTTAATTTACAACTTCAGAGTATTTCGGATTTGCTCGGCTATCTTTAATTAGGGTCTGTTTTGTTTTTGTAATAGATTTGTTTTATTCACTGTTGTTTAGATGCTACATTGTTGCTAATTTGATACAGATTTTCTCTGCTATTTAAAATTTCTTCAATAAAAATAAGAAAAAACCCCTTTAAAATTGCTTTTTTGAAAGATTTTTCTTGGCACAGCGATTGCATACTGTGTTCAGTAAGGAACAAGAGGAAATGGACGGCAAAATTTTTAGAAAAACATTAAAGAGCCAGGTAACAATTAGTGGAATAGGGCTACATTCTGGCAACAAAGTTAGCTTAAAATTGATACCAGCGGAGGCACACACAGGTCTTATTTTCATATGCAATGTCAGAAATAAAAAATCTATCATTCCCGTTAGCTTAAATCATGTAGTTGACACAAGTAATGCAGTTACTCTGGGCGATGGGTTTAGAATAGTTCAAACTGTTGAGCATCTAATGGCTGCTTTATTTACGAGAGGCATTACTGATTTAATCATGGAAATTGATTCAAGTGAAATTCCTATTATGGATGGATCTTCTCGTCCATTTTTAGAAGCGATTGACTCGATTGGTTTAAGCGAATTCGCTGATGAGATTGATCCCATTAGAATTACTACGCCAGTGTGGGTTGTTGATGGTGATAAGTATATTGTAATTCTTCCATCTGATACTTTAAAAGTTACATATAATATTCACTTTAATCACCCATTACTCAGAGGGCAGAGTTTAACAATGGATTTAGATGAAAATATTTTATGTAACGAAATTCTCCCTGCTAGAACATTTGGATTCTTAAGAGATGTTGAAGCTTTGCAAGCGAGAGGATTGGCGCTAGGTGGTTCTCTTGACAACGCAATCGTGCTCTCCGACGAAGGCTACTTGAATGAAAGTCTCCGTTTCGAAAATGAATGCATACGCCATAAAGTCTTAGACTTGATTGGTGATTTGTCAATTATCGGAAGACCAATTATTGGACATATCCTAGCCTCAAAGGCAGGACATGCATTAGATGTCTCTATGGGAAAATTAATCATGAGCAGAATTACTGGCGATGAAGTTTCTAAATTTAAAAGTAAAAGAATGCATGACTTTCGTTTTCCAAAAACTCCAGCATTTGCCAAGAAAGCATAATAAAACCTAAATCTCCAAAAATACATTTTTGGAGATCTAGAAGTTTTCTCTAGAAAAATAAAAAACTTTAAATAAGAATGGAAATATTTTTGGTTATTGCTACGATTTACCAAATCGTCCTATGCCAACGAATAAAACAACAGTATACAAAGGTATTCCAGCTTCATACGGAAAATTCTATGGTAAAGCTTTAAAAATTATTTCTAGTAATCATATCATTTTACAAACGCATATTGATGATAAAAAAGTAAAAGCTGAAGTATTGAAGTTTTTAAAGGCTCTTGGAAAAACGAAAAAAGAGCTAGAAGCCATTATAGATAAACAATCTATGAAACAAGATATAAAAGATATACTTGTTTCTCAGATTTGTATGTTAGATGATCCTCTTTTGCTTGATGGGGTAATCAAAAAAATAGAGGATCATCATGAGAATGCTGCATTGGCTTTATTTAACTCTATTGACGAGATATCAAATAAATTTGCGGGTCTAAACGATGATTATTTTAGCGAGAGATCTGTTGATATAAGAGACATTGGGCGGAGAATAGAGGATAACCTCTTAGGCAGAAAAAGTGATTACCATATATTATCCGAACTAAAAGAAGAAGTAATTATTGTTGCACATGAACTTACCCCTTCACAAATGATTCACATCGACAAAAAAATGGTAAAAGGTATTGCTACTGAAAGGGGCGGAAAAACGGGGCATATGGCAATTCTTGCTAAGAATTATTCTATTCCTACAGTTGTTGGATTGAATAAAATAACTTCTCAAGTATACGATGGAGAGTTTATTCTTGTTGATGCCGACGAAGGCGTCGTTATCCGCAACCCTGTTTTCAATCAAATTAAATTTTACGGTTCAAGCTCGCCTTTTGAAATACGAAACGAAGAAAAAGTTACCTCATTTACTAGAGATGGTCAACGGATTTTAATTAAAGTAAATTTAGATTCCGAGAACGACTGTGAATCCATCGTAAAATTAAATGCAGATGGAATAGGACTTTATCGTAGTGAAACAATTTTAATTGAAGACGCTGATAAAATTCAGGATGAAGAAGAACAGTTTCGAATTTATAAAAAAATTGCAGCGGATATGCAGAATTTACCTGTGACAATTCGAACATTTGATCTCGGGGGCGATAAATTTGATACAAAGGATAAAGAAGAAAATCCTTTTCTGGGAAATAGGGGAATTCGATATTCTTTAAAAAATCCTTTTTGGTTTAAAAAGCAGTTACGCGCGATTTTGCGTGCTTCTGTGTTTGGAAATATATCTATAATGATTCCGATGGTTAGCACAATATCGGAAGTGGTAAATACGAAAAAATTAATTGAAGATTGTAAGTTAGAATTGAAAAGAAAAGAAATTGGATTTAACAATGTAAAAGTTGGTATTATGGTTGAAACTCCGGCTTGTGCTCTTGCGCTTGATCAATTTTCCCGAGTTAGTGATTTTTTTTCTATAGGTACAAATGATCTTCTTCAATATACAATGGCTGTCGATAGGAATAATCACAATATTTCTGATTTATATAATCCGTATAATTTATCTTTTTTAAGGACTCTCCATATGATTATTGGAGCTTCGAATAACTTTAATATTCCGCTCAGTATTTGTGGTGAGTTGGCTTCGGATACTAATTTTACAATACTACTCATAGGGTTTGGATTACGCGAATTATCCGTATCAATGCCTCTCGTGAAGAAAATAAAAAAAATTATTTCATCGATGGATATTCAGCAAGCACAATTGCTCGCTGAAAAAGTTTTGAAATTATCAGAAGAGGAGAAATATTTAGAAATAGATTCATTTCTCTTCAATAAACATATTAATTAAAGGAATACACTTTGATAGCAGGATTAAAAGGTAAGATTGAACGATTAGATGTAAGTGTTGTTGAACTCGATGTTAATGGCGTGATTTATGAGGTATTTATTTCCTTTAAAACCTATGAAGATTTAAAGGAAATAAAAGATAAACAGGTTTATCTTTTTGTATACCATTTAATAAACGATAGAACTCAGAGACTTTTTGGTTTCCCTAATGTAAGGGATAGAGAACTTTTTAAATTAATTCGCGGCTTACACGGAATTGGCGAAATGACTGCTTTAAAAATTCTTTCGTTCATGAGCGCTGATGATCTATACCGAGCAGTGGTAAATGGAGATAATTCTCAGTTGGAGAAAATTCCAAAAGTAAAAGGAAAAACGTCTGAAAAAATTATATTTGAAGTAAAGCAAAACCTTAAAAAGTTCGAAGCTTTCTTAAATGATACAAATATTAATTATACTCCAACAAAAGAGGATAAGAAGGATTTATCGGTGCTTGCACTTATTCAACTTGGTTTTGATGAAAAGACTGCAATAAAAGAAGTATCAAAAGTGATAAAAGAAAAAAATATAGATGATACCGCTGAGATCATTCGAGAAGTTTTAAAATTAAATTAGGGGCAAATGTTTGAAGGAATTTACATTTGAAAATGCACTCAACCAAGTATCTTTAGGAATTGTAATCTACGATTCTGAACTGAAATTTACTTATTTGAATCGAGAAGAAGAGCCTGATTTAAAGTTTCGAAATGCTCTAATTGGGAAAACTGATTTTGACTGGTGCAAGATTAAATCTCTTAGCCAGGACATCGCGAATACTAGGCAGCACCGCCTAAAAAAATCTATAGAGACAAAACAAATAATTGAATATGAAGAAGAATATGAAAGCGATAGCAAAATTAAATACTGTTCAATAATTATTTCTCCAACCTATGATTCTGATGGAAATCTAATCAATATTATCCGCCAAGGTAGAGATATTACAGAAATGAAAAAAGCTATCTTGGAATTAGAATACACGGCTAATCACGATTTGCTTACCGGTTTACCCAATAGAAGACTTCTATATTCCCGCTTATCAAAAGAATTGAATAATCCAAATCGAAAAGAAATTCTGATTTTTTTATTGGACTTAGATAGATTTAAAGCTATAAACGATACACTCGGACATATGATTGGAGATACTTTAATTAAATCTGTAGCAAATCGAATCTTACAATTATTAAAATCACAATCTGATTATTTAGTAAGTCGGATAGGTGGTGATGAATTCGTAATAGCTTCGTTTCAAGAAGATGCTAATATAATTAAGGCTGCTTATGCAAAGAGAATATTAGATTGTTTTGCAGAACCGTTTCTTCTTGGCGAACATGAATTATTCATAACAACAAGCATAGGGGTTTATGCACATTTGCCGAATAATGCTGATATAGATATAGATTCCATTATTAAACATGCAGATATTGCAATGTACAAAGCAAAGGAAGCTGGCAGAAATAAATTTAGAATTTATTCTTCAGGTATGGATATTAAAGTTGCAAGTAAATTTACGATTGAAACAAAATTAAACCAAGCAATTAGAAATAAAGAATTTTTATTGCACTACCAACCTCGAATGAGTAGCATTTCTAAATCTGTTCATTCTATAGAAATACTTTTACGTTGGGATTTAAATTCTGAAATTTTAAAGGCGGCAAGTTTTTTTGAAACGATGGAAGAGTCAGGCGTTCTGCTACTCTTGACTGAATGGATTTTAAGAGAAGCAATTCTTGAAAATCTAGAATGGCAAAGGCAGGGTCTCGGTAAAATTCCAATTTCTATTAATCTATCGGAAAGACAGTTCTATGATGATAATTTACTTGTTTTAATTCAGGACATTGTTAGTGAAACAGAATTTTCTATGGATCTTTTAGAGCTTGAGATAAGTGAAAACTCAATTATGAAAAATCCTGAGCTAAGTGAAGAAATCCTAAAAAATATTCGCAGACTTGGAATAAAGATTACCCTTGATGATTTTGGTTCCGGCTACTCGTCGTTAGGCAAACTAAAAGACTATCCAATTAATACGATTAATGTCAGTAAGTCGCTTGTGAGGGGTGTCATTGAAAACTATCAGGATGCTGCTGTAATCTCTGCCATTGTTTCGATGGCTCATAAGCTAAATATCAAAGTAAATGCGGAAGGAATTGAAACTATGGAGCAACTTGAGTTTATGCGCTACTTGCGATGTGAATACTTTCAAGGATTCTTCTTTGCCAAACCGATGCCCGGTCAAGAAATACGTAAATTTATTTTAGATAAAGTTAAACAATTAATAGCTTCTCTATAGGGGTTATTTCTCTAAAGCAAATTCAAATAGTTTTCCTTATAACCTAATCTTCTTATCGAAACTCTGTTATTTTTATTTGCCATAGAGAGAGATATAATATCTAATGCAAGAAAAGGATATAGAATATGAATGAACCACTAAACCATACAGTAAAAGACATTGACGGCAATCAAGTTGATTTGACAGAATATAAAGGAAAGACAACTCTTATCGTAAACGTAGCATCTAAATGTGGACTTACACCTCAATACAAAGGTCTGCAGGAACTTTATGATAAATACAAGGATAAAAATTTTACAATTCTAGGATTTCCTGCAAATGATTTTATGGGGCAAGAGCCTGGAACAGAAGAAGACATCAAACAATTTTGCGAGCTAAACTACAAAGTATCTTTCCCAATGTTTGCAAAAATGAAAGTAAAAAAAGGAGATGGTCAATCTGATTTATATAAGTATTTAACTTCTAAAGAATCTAATCCTGGTTTTGAAGGAGATATTGAATGGAATTTTCAAAAATTTCTAGTGGATAAGACTGGTAAGACGGTAAAAAGATATTCACCAAAAACTACTCCAGAAGAAATTGCAAAAGAGCTAGAAAAATTTCTTTAAGTAAAATCTTGGAAGTAGAATGTTTAAAGAAGAATTTATTTTAAAAAAGACACCTTATAGAAAAAAGCAGATTATAGCAATTAGCCTTCTTTTCCTGTCTGGATTTTCCCTGATTTTGCTAGAGTCAGGGATTATTTTGACAACGCATGAATCAATTCGAAGAATTTTAATCAATGCTTTCGAAGGAGGTTTTGTTGGCGGACTCTGCGATTGGTTTGCAGTTTGGAAAACTTATAATGCAATTGAAAATGATAGCCTCATCGTTGCAGAAGAAATCGGGCAATGGGTAGCCTCTGATTTATTAGATAAGAATACCTTAAAGAATCAAATCAATGAAGTTTTAGACAGTCCTGAGACAAATGAACAAATTTATAAATTACTCGATTCTTATTTTGATACAAAAGAAAATACAAAGAAGATTTTGGAAAATTTCTGGGCTAAAATCGAAAGCTCTGTTGTTGAATACATTGTGAATTATAATTTTTCTTTAAACGAGATGTCTCTTATTACAAATGCTTCGTCCGACCAAATTATTACAAATACAATTAAAATTTGTGTGGGCGATACACTTTCAAAAATTTCAGAAGAAGAAGAATTTAAAAACTTTGTTGGAAGAATTGTGAACCAGCAAAATGCGATGACCAAGTTCGTAACTATGTTTATCAATATTCCGAATATCATAAAACAATATGGAGAAAAATTAAAATCTGGCGAAGAGAGTTTTTCTGAGAACGAGCAATTTTTAGATGAAATGGTAACGATCGTTTCCATGAGTGCCGACAAATATATTTTATCATGGCAATCCCTTAGCATAGAGCAAAAGACATCCGCAGTCCAAGCTCTTATCACACAACTACGCGAAACTTCTTTCGATATAGCTACTAAATACATTCTCTTACATAAAAATCATATCAAGGCATCGAAGACTCTGCGAAATTATATGCCAGTGCGAGAATTTTTTGAATTTATAGAGGATAAAGTTGATGATCAAGTATCAAAATTTATTGGAGAAAAAATATCAGAGCGATTAAAAAGCCAAGACCCGAAAGATTTTCGAGTAAATATTGAATGGAAGACTCGTAATATATTGGAAAATATCCGTATCAATGGAACTTTACTTGGATTTGTGCTTGGACTCATTATTGGAGCTTTAAAAGTAACAGTTTAAATTATTTTTTTAAATAAGTGTCAAAAAAATATGATTAAGACTTGCCAAATTTTTTTAAATTATAGAGCGTCAATTTTGAGATACTTAAGAAGTATCTTTTAGCCTTTAATCTTACATATTTTTTTGATGTATTAATGCATATTTTAAAAATATTTAAAATTTATTAAGGGTATTAGCCGGAGGTAAAAAATGGCAGATTTAGAAAAAATTAAAGCGATCATCGTTGAGCAACTCGGAGTAGATGAGACTGAAGTAACACCAGAAGCACACTTTATTGATGATCTCGGTGCAGATTCTCTTGATACAGTGGAACTCGTTATGGCACTAGAAGAAGAATTCGGAATCGAAATTTCTGACGAAGATGCTGAAAAGATTCAGACAGTTGGCGATGTTGCTAAATACATCGACAAAGCTAAATCCTAATCAGATCCTAACTTTTTTAATACGAAGTTAGTGAGTGATTGCTAATTTCGTATTAATTTTATTTTCCTTTTGAAAAAAAAAAATTCACAAAACCCTACATCTTTAAAGCATTTACCCCAAGAACGAATCAAAGACCTGAGCGAATTGATTAAAAAAATCAACGTTCCTTTTCAAAATCTAGTTTTATTAAATTCTGCTTTTACTCATAAATCTTTTTTAAATGAAACAACTATTCCGTATGAGGATAATGAGCGCCTTGAGTTCCTGGGAGACTCTGTTCTAAATTTAGTTGTAAGTAGTTATCTATTTAAGAAATTTCCTACTCACTCCGAAGGTCAGCTTTCCAAAATAAAGTCCAGAGTTGTGTCTGGAGCAGTGCTTGCGAATATTGCGATATCTCTTGAGATAAGTCAATATTTGCTTCTGGGAAAGGGTGAGCGAGCAACCGGGGGAGCGACAAATCGCAGTAACCTTGAGAATGTATTAGAGGCTTTAATCGGGGCGATTTATTTAGAAATTGGAATTGCTGCTGCGGCAGATTTTATTTTGCCGCATGTAGAAGATATAATCGAAAACGAATTACATTCCTATAAGGACTACCAAACGGCTCTTCAGGAGATTTGCCAGAAGAAATTTAAAATTCTTCCGAGTTACGAAATTCTTTCTGAAGAAGGTCCCGATCATAATAAAATTTTTCGTGTTAAAGTTCAGATAAAAAATGTTGGTGAAAAAATTGGACTCGGAAACAGTAAACAAAAGGCGCGTCAGGATGCAGCAAGTAAAATGCTTAAGTCTATGAAGATTCGTCTAAAGTAGGATTAAACCAGAACGCCAATGTTAGATTTCTTTTTAAAATCTAAAAAGCTCAGAGTAAGAGTTGCTGCCTTAATTAGAAATAATAAGGGAGAAATTTTTCTGATTAAGCAAAGGAAAAAAAATAAAGACTACTGGCTATTACCCGGTGGAGGAATCGAATTTGGAGAAAGTGCTACACTTGCACTTGAACGTGAACTTAAAGAAGAATTGAATTTAAAAATTAACTCTTCTAAATTTTTACTTATCAACGAAAGTATCGACCCGAAAGGAGGAAGGCATTTGCTCCAATTGGTATTTGAAGTAGAGGTAAAGGACTTTAATCCTTCGATTCCAAAATCAGAAAAAGCAATTGTAGAATTTGCATTTCATTCAGTAGAATCAGTTTTAGAATTAGAACTTAGACCGGACATAAAAAGTTATTTCAAAGAATCAGGAAAGGAAAAACCTA
This sequence comes from Leptospiraceae bacterium, assembly GCA_025360185.1. GTDB lineage: Bacteria > Spirochaetota > Leptospiria > Leptospirales > Leptospiraceae > UBA2033. The sequence goes on from JANYCR010000109.1 coordinate 15,792, forward strand.
GATTTATCAAAAGCAATTGGGTGGTGGGTTAATGCAAATTTCCGCTGAAAAAGTAGAATTCGGACAAACAAATTATAACGTTGTATTATATGAAGATTTTGACGGTCTATCTTATGAATTAGAGAAAATTCAAAACGTATCTAAGTATATTATCATCACAGAAAAAAAAGTTGCAAAGCTTTATCTTGATTCGGTTTTACTCGAACTAGAAAAATTAAAAATACCTGTCGGAGTAATTTTTACCCGCGGCAAAGAAAAAAATAAGCATATAGATCGGTTAAAAAAAGTTTACAACCTTTTGATTGAGCTAGGTACCGATAGGAAATCTGTTATTCTTGCACTTGGCGGTGGAGTCATTGGAGATTTCGCGGGATTTGTCGCTGCTACTTTTTTGCGTGGTATTCGATTTGTGCAAATTCCTACAACCTTACTTGCCTGTGTCGACTCCTCTGTTGGCGGTAAAGTGGCAGTAAACGCTGATAAAGGCAAGAATATGATTGGAGCGTTTCATCAGCCCGAGTTAGTGTATGCGGCTCTTCACAGTCTTGAAACTTTAGAAGAGAAAGAATGGAAGTGTGGACTTGCTGAAGTGTTAAAGCATTCGCTATTAACTGGTGGCGTATTATTTGAAGCAATGAAAACTGCAAAATTTGAAGACGTGTTTGATAAGAATGCTTTACAAATTTTTATTTCAGAATCTGTAAAATTTAAAACTAGCATTGTGGCAGAGGACGAAAGAGAAACTGGAAAGCGTGCCATTCTAAACTTAGGGCATACTCTTGGTCATGCGATTGAGTCGCTTACAAATTACAAGAAGTATTCCCACGGCGAGTCTGTTGCCATTGGGCTTGTGCTCGCGTTAATTCTTTCTAAAGAGAAGGCAGGTTTTAGCGAAGATGCATTTCAAGAAGTTTTAAAAATCATGCAAAACTTAAAATTACCAATGCAGGATAAATCTTTATCTCCTAAAAAATTAGTAGAGCATATGCAACATGATAAAAAAACAAGCGATAGGCAGATAAAATTTATCCTACTGAATAGCATTGGCGAAGCTACCTGGGGAAATGTAATTAGCGAAGAAGAGATAGTATCCGCTATCAAAACACAGCAAGCACTGGCTTAGTTTTACTGCGATTGATTACCTATGGACTTATTAAAACCATTTAGCCTTTTTAAAATTCTATCTCTCTCGGAAAGAAAACTTTCGGAAGACTTTATTCTATACCTGTACATTGTTTTCTTTTTAATTTTATTATATAATATTACTGTTTTTTTTATAGATAAAATTAGTGGTGGCTCTGATTTACAAACTATATTTAAGAGGAGACGGGTTACTCGTTATACTTTTGTTTTCTTTGGAATATTTTGTTCGATTCCAATTTTCTATTCTAAGATTTCTTACCTCCCGACCATTCTCGCATTCACTGGCGCTGGTTTTATTATTTCGATAAAGGATATTACACTTAATTTTGCAGGCTGGTTTTTAATTCACGGCAATAGTGGGTTTACTATTGGAGATAGAATTGAAATTGGCGAAGTGAAGGGAGAGGTAATCAATATAGGGCTAATGCGTTTTACCCTCTTAGAAGTTAGAACAGAGCATAATTCCGATCAGTCTTCAAATAGGCTCGTGCATATTCCAAATCACCAGGCGATTACTCATAAAGTATTCGTGATTTCACAGGAGATGGATTTTATTTGGGATGAGGTATATATTTTCTTAACCATAAAATCTAATTGGGAAAAAGCAAAATCTATTTGTGAACAAATTCTTTCCGAAATTATTTCACATGAACAGTATTCTCAGACATTTGAAGATAAAATTAGAAGACTCTCTAAAAATTATCTCGTTCGACTTGGCAAGATGACGCCTATCGTTTACGTTACTATCGAAGACGGCAAAATAATGTTAGCCCTTCGTTACCTGACTCATGTCCATCATAAGAGGCAGAACAGGGCTTTCATTTGTGAAAATGTATTGCTCAGGTTTAAAAAAGAAAAGTCGATACAGATTTTTAGTCCCGGCTTTTAAGAATTCCTGCTGCTGCTTTTGCTGCACGACGAATATAAGATTCGTTTAGCATGTCGCGGTATTGAAATAATTGCTTGTTATCGAAATAGATTTCAATTTCTTCTTTGGGAAAAATTTCTGTGAGTGTTGTATAAAATTCTTCTGATACAAGCTCTGTTCCATAGGGAAAATATTCTTTTAACTCTAAGTCGGAATTGTTATCTTTTTCGTCTGAAATTTCCAAAATTCTTGCTTGAAATAAATCTAAAAGTGTTTTACATCGAAGTAATTTCTTTTGCTTTGTTTCATCTTCTGTCAGTATATCCACCAATTTGCTATTTAATTTTATCTTTTCTAATGTCCCCTGCGCATAACCACAAAATACCGCTGAGAGAGAAAGCATTTCTGAGAGACGTAGATTTTCTGCAAACTTGGAGTAATCAAAATCTAAAATCTCGGTATTGTCAACTTCTACATCTTGAAATTGAATCTTACAGTGAGTAGCCTCAACTGCAAAGGGAAGAGTAAATTTAGTTATTAAAAGTCCTGGCTTCTTTTTATCTAATAGTAAAACTTTGTAATTTTGATCGAGCTTTACGACAACCATGTAATAATTGGAGTGATAACCATTTGTAAAAAAAGACTTCTCTCCGTTTAGTAGGTATTTTCCGTTAGCCTGTAAAATAAGAGTAGATTTTAAATTAGAAAGTCTACCTTTCCAGTCAGGCTCGGAGACTCCGAGGGATACAATTTGTTTTCCTTCTACCAAATCGTTTAGCAATTTTTCTACGGCTAATTCTGATTTTGCTGTAACCTGTAGAACTGTTCCTGCAATATTCACCTGCGCCATTAGCGAGACTCCGAGTCCAATCCCATGCGGTAGTTTAGCTAATTCAAAAAGCTTTTTATGAAATTCTTTATAAGTATTTTTTCGGGCGAGCACGTCTAGAAATTTTTCTTCTACGAGTAGGGGGAGTGCCTCTTTATAAATTTCTTCTTTGTTGTAACTTTCGGGAATGGAATTAAGATAGTCACTGAGTCTTTGCATATATTCATAGTTTATTTTAGATTTGATTTTAAAAGTAAAAAATAGGGAATGTATAAATGCATAATTTTCTCACAGAGAGCACAGAGGAAAGAATTAATAGCTTTAGCGAAACTTGCATAGCTTGGCTGTTGGGTGTAAGCAGGCGGAGTCTATCGAACGTGTCAATACTCTCTGTGAACTCTGTGAGAACTTTTCTTTTGTTTTTCCACAACCCTATTTCTAGTTAATAATTTATTTTTAATTTAAAAAATAAAATAATAGAAATTTGCAATGTTTTTCGTATGGAATAGAGAGAGGTACTTATGAAAGTAACAGCACTTGGAACACATTCGGCATTTGCCACTGGAACATTTAAAGAAAGCATCGAAACAAAACACCTAAAAGAATTAATCGAAAAAACCTCTACAAAAGAAAACAAATCATTTACAAGTAGCGAATTACAAAGGATAGTCGACGAACATAAAGAGCGAGTCTATGTTCCTCGGTTTCAAAGTAATTTTCTTTTAGAATTTGAAACAAAAGGAAAAATAAAAGATCATGTATATCGGTTTGTGATTGACTTCGGAAGTGATATTAGGCACTCACTCGCGAACGTAGGTCTTAAGATGGGAGATATTGACGGTTACTATTGTTCACACCCACACGCAGACCATATCGGTGGAGTAGAAGGAATTGCGCTCTCTACTATTTTCAATCCCTATTGGAATTCTAGAAAATTAGAATGGCTTCGTAAACCCGGCACTGATCCGAATGATAGAACTCTGGATAATATTTTAGATAGATTATTTCGTAAGGAATCTCTGCCTAATGACTGTAAGCCGGATCTCTGGGGACACAGGGAAGTATTAGAAAATCTCTGGGAGGCAGCAAGACCCGGACTCGATACTTTGCAAGGCGTCAAGAGA
>JANYCR010000131.1 GCA_025360185.1 Leptospiraceae bacterium
CAAACGGCGGGTTTATGACCCAGAGAATGCTAATCGAAAAAACAAACCTTTTTAAAGCAGGTGTAAGTGTCACTGCGCATATTTCAAAAAACATCTTGCAAAATTCTACTCCCGGGAAACCAATCTCAGTTGCATTTATCAGTGGGACAGAAGACCCGCTTGTTCCCTACGAAGGCGGGTATGTCGTGGACGGCGAAGAGGTATTAGGCGCTGAAGACTCCGTGAGACGATGGGTAGCATGGAATGGCTGTAATCCGCAAGGAAATGTAAAAAAAATAAATGAAAAGCGAGATGAAACAAAGTTAGAAATTTATTCCTACGAAGGCTGTCGGGATAATGTGAGTATTCGCTTATATAAAATCATCGGTGCAGGTCATATGTGGCCGGGTATTGCACAGCAAATTCCATTCATCAATCTTGGTAAGCCCACACAGGAGCTTAATGCATCCGAAGAAGTTTGGGCTTTTTTCAAGAATCAGCTTTAGTTTTATGTAGAAATAAACAGGAGAATTTAGAATACTTTTTTTCCTAGATTAATTTTACTAGGTATAAATAAATGATTTATGCTTCTGTCATTTGGAAATTTTTTACTTTTAGGTATACTTCTATTATTCACAAACACATTACTTGCAGACGAGGTAATGGAAATTAGCCTACAAAATAACTTTAAGACTATAAACCCGACGAAATACTTCCAAATTTTTGAAGATAAAGAAGGAAGTTTAACCTTTACTGATATTCTTAAAGAAGAAGAGCATTGGAATAAACCTAAAAATGAAAATTGTAATTTTGGATTTTCTTATTCTGTTTTCTGGGTACGTTTTACCCTTTCCAATCCGACCCAAAATACTGTAAGACCTATAATAGAATTTGGTTTTCCGAGACAGGATTATATAGAATTATTCAGTCCAAAAAATGATAAATATGCTTCTAATATTACGGGAGATAATTTCCAATTTGAACAAAGAGGCTTGGCTGACGCGCATTTTGCGTTCGAATTAGCTTTACTTCCCAATACAAAGCAAACCTATTATATTAAAACCAGTAGCTTTAATAATCTTTCATTTTTAAATCCATCTTTGCATAAATCTTACGATTCTTTTCACCAGGAATCATCGTATCGAATTTTAAGCAATTCCGTAATCTATGGATTTCTATTCATAATGGCTTTTTATAATTTATTCTTATTCTTTATGATAAAAGAGAGAGTCTATCTCTATCTTACATTTTATGTGATTACTTTTAATTACCTGCTTGCATGTCTTCACGGAACTGCATTCCAATATATTTATCCAAATTATCCCATTCTAGCAAATCGAGATGCGTTTATGACCGTTCCCCTATTAATGATATTCCAGATATTACTTGCTAATGGGTATCTAGAACTTAAGAAAAATTCGCCCCGGATTTATTTATTACTTAAAAGCTATACTATTTTTCTTTTTTTATATGGACTTTCTATTAACACCATACTAGTCACTGAAACTAAATTTATATACTACTCAGCCAATTCTTTGATTTTTTTAAATTCATTAATTTGCATTAGTATAGGATTAAAACTATCTATCAAAAAATTTAGACCGGCATATTTTTATTTAGTATCCTGGAGCATATTGTTAATAGCATTCATACTTAGAGCTTTAGCGGCTGCTTCCATTATACCGCTTAATCCGTTTACATTCTGGTCATTTCAAATCGGACTCGCTTTTATGCTTGTTCTTATTTCTATTGGGCTTGCGGATAAGATTAATTATCTAAAACGAAAATTGCAAAAGTCAAATAAACAATTAGAAGACTATTCGGAGCACCTAGAAGAGAAAATTTCGGAAAGAACTGAGGAGCTTCAATCTACCCTAAATACCGTTAGTAAATTAAAAACACAACAGGACGGGGATTATTTTTTGACTTCTCTTTTGATCGAGCCTTTTATTATCAACACAAGTTCCAGCAAAAACGTAAAAGTAGATTTTCTATTAATTCAAAAAAAGAAATTTGATTTCTACGGCAAAGAGCAACAAATCGGAGGTGATCTCTGTCACTCTCAAAACATTGTACTAAGTGATAAAAATTATATTTTATTTTTTAATTCTGATTCTATGGGAAAATCCTTACAGGGCGCGGGCGGAGCAATTGTGTTTGGCTCGGTTTTCTTTTCTATAATAGAAAGAACTAAATCAAGTGTAGCTAATAAGAATTTGTCTCCTGAAAGATGGCTTAAGAATGTATTTATCGAATTGCATAAAGTATTTTTAACCTTTGATTGCACCATGCTTGTTTCTGCGGTAATAGGTCTAGTAGAAGAGGATACTGGTGTATTATACTTTATAAACTCGGAACATCCGTTGATTGCTCTTTATGCGGATAATGTTTGTTTGTTTATAGAAAGAGAAATTCACTTTACAAAATTTGGAAGCCCGGTTGCTTCGAACAAACTTTTTGTTAGCCTCTATCAATTACATAAGAATGATTCTATTTTTATAGGATCTGATGGGAGAGATGATTTTGCACTCGGTGATTTGACTTTAAATCAGGATGAAAATGAATTTTTAAATACAGTGATGCAGGCAGAGGGAGATTTAAAAAAAATCTATGAGATAACATGTAAGAAGGGTCAGGTAATTGATGATTTTTCGCTAATGCGAATTAATTTTCTGCACGAAATTTCAACATATGAAAGAATTAAAAATCTTTCTATAGAAAATTTTGATTCGAATAATTTTACAGAAGCCCTCCTCTTTGCAGAGGAGTATATTTCTAAAAATCCAATGGACTCAGATTTTTTATTTTTCCTCGGAAACTTGTATTTTCAGAAAAGAAATTATAAGAAAGCGATAGAATATTTTGAGAGACTAAGACTACGTAATCCCTATCACATAGAAAATTTATTAGCGTTATGTGAATCTCTTACTTTAGTAGGGAGCCTGCGAAGAGCAGAAAAAATCCTTTCTGAATCCGAAAAGATAGATACTAAACACCCGAAGATATTACAACTAAACGAGACATTGTCTATTGAACTTAATAAATAATTTTTCTTTGCTTTTTAACTAACGCTGTTTAGATGGTAGATTATGCTATTCTATTACAAAGAGCATCCAGGTAAGAAATGGTTTGCTTCTAATCTACTCGCACTTATCGGTCGTCTCGCATCAATCCTATTATATAAAGTCAAAATCATCTCTTCTCCTGATTTAAAAATCGAAGGACCAATTTTAGTTTTAGCGAAACATTCTATCGAAATAGATATTCCACTCGGATACTACGCAATGCTTGTTGCACTCGGTA
>JANYCR010000136.1 GCA_025360185.1 Leptospiraceae bacterium
CGAGCGTCTACACTTGTATTTTGAAAAATAAAACAAATCCCGTATATCGAAGTCTCGGTGCGTCAGGTGGAGTATCCGGCGTAATTTTTAGTTTCATTCAATTTCAACATGGCTGGTCTTGGGATCATGTTTATCCCAATACCGATTCCCGCATTTGTATTTGGTTTTTTATACCTCGCCTACTCTTATTATTCCTCTGAAAACCAATACGATAACATCAACCACGAAGCTCATTTTTATGGAGCTATTGCCGGCGTGATTATTACTGCAGTTTTCGTCCCGGAAGTCGTGCCTCATTTTATTCAAACGATTAGTAAGTAATTATCTTAACGCATTACATTGCATAGCCCTTACATGGCTATGCAGGCATGAATTTCGCTCCGTTGGAGTTTTGTTCTAAATTGCTCCTTTAAAAATTGAATCAGCTTGACATACTAAATTGATCCGTAAATAATTGATTCATATGAAATTATTTTTAGACACATCCATTTTATCTGCCTATTTTGATATATCAAAACCGCTAGGAGGAGATTCTTATGGAAACATCTAATGATTACAAAAAAGAAGAAGATTTTGCTTTGTGGGAGCTATATGCGATTCGCCACAAAATGGCAAAACAGAAAATTGATCTAAAAAAAATTCGTACAACTAGCAAAAAAATAATCGAGAAATATAAATTAAAGAATTTACGTTTTGTAACTAAGAAGAAATAGACTTGTTGTTAAATTAAAAATCCTTCTGTCTGAACTATGATTCGTGTGATTATTATGATTAGAACAAAGGAATATTCTTTAGAACGAAATCATCCCAATCACAAAAACCATAAAAATCACAGTTCAGACACCAGTTTAATTTCCTCATCCGTCAGTCCATACAGCTTATACACAACCCCATTTATCTCTTTTTCCTTTACAGAAATAGTTTTATCAAGCCCATCAATCTCTTTGTCGAGAGCGGTTACTTGGTCTTTGACGGCAGAGTTTTCTGTTTTAACTAAATCGAGTAGGTCGGTTACGAGTGATTTGGCGTTGTATTTTTCAGTGACGTTAATTTTTCGGATTTTTTGTTTCCACTGCGAGTAGATAAAATAAGATTCTTTTTCTTCTAAGAAGATTTCAAAGATTAAATTTCCGTTGATAAAAAATTGAAGTTCTCCTTTGTCTAAAGAAATAGAAAGTTTTGCTCCTTTAAAAATTTTTGTGTGAATTGATTCTAATTTTGTTTCATACCAATTCTTGTTATCCGCTTCTACCCAAATCCAGCTAGGTTTTCGTTTGTCCTTTTGCACTTGCGAACTTTCCAGTCGTTTGTCTATCATGGCGATTTTGTCTCTTCGCTCTGTATGTAGAGATTGTAATTCTTTGGCAAGTTCTGCGACTAGTTTCTTTTCGGTCTCGTTTGCGTTTGGAATGGGAAGAGGAGCGATAAACTGCTTGTTAGCCTCATAGAAATCATTGTCTTTCGGTTTTGCAATTCGTTTGAATACAAAATTGATAGGTGGAGAGTTTAGAATTCCGGTCAAATAGCAAGAGGTTAAAATATCTTCTGTTAAAATTCCATTCACTCTTACATTGTTAAAATAGAATTCTCCTTTCTCATCAAAGAAAACCCGCATCCCCGGAACAGTTTGCGCTACACCGATTTTCGGAAGTTCTTGTTTGTCCAAATTTTTCGGATAATTATATCCCCACCATTTTGCATCGTCATCCATTTTAGAACTTTCTCTCGCACGTAGTCCCTTTTAATAAGACTGTAAATACTTCCACGCATTTGGATATTTAGTTTCCATCTCTTTAGCGGAGAATAATTGGTATTTATCTTCTTTTTTGCCATAAGGAAATAGGATTTGAGTTTTCATATTTGGGAGAATGTATCTTTTTGCATCTGTGCCTGAGACTAAAGAATGCATGATTTCATCTTCGATTGTAACTGCCAAAGTGGTTTTATCTTTCTTGGTATGTAAGTATTTATTGTCTCCAATTTTTTCAAGATGGTAAATTTCATCTGCACTTGTCTGAATACCTACGATTATCCCCTTGGAATATTTTTCCAAACTCACACAAGACGCATTTAGTTTTTCCATCAGTTCTTTTTCTTTTTTGGGAGCGAACACCCAAGCTTCATCCGAGAGTTCTGAATACTTGTATGTATCCACATTAGAGTCATCCCAATCAATTTTAGAAATATCACCATCTGACGCAAAATAGCTTTTTACCTCTGAGACTTCTTTTCCTCTAAAGAATTGGAGCGAAGTATAGGTAATAGCCTCTTCAAATACTTGGAAGCTCTTGAAGTCTACCCATCTTTCAAGTCGTTTGTTTTCTTTAATCTTTTTACGTAAACCTTCGCCGTATTCATTTACCACCCAGACGTTAGGAGCAATATAACCCATTCGCCCTTCTGGATTTAAAAGTTCTATTCCTTTTTCGATGAATGGAAGATACAAGTCGAAGTTTCCTGTCTGCGTGCTGGCATACAACGGTTTGCCTTTCGTCTTATGGTCGATTAGGTAATTTGACATTTCGGGTTGAACGGTTCTAAAGTTTTGCAATTTTACATAAGGAGGATTTCCAATCACACAATCAAAACCGCCAGCAGCAAATATTTCTGGAAATGCTTTATGCCAATCAAACACATTGATTCTTTCTTTTTGGGTTTCGGAGAAAAAACCAAGCTGTCCATCTTTATCAACATTGTCCCTATAAAAATCATGGGCTATTAAGGTGTTGCCGCAAACTATATTTTTATCTAGAGAAGAGAGAGTCGCATCCGGTCGTGCCGTGTTTAACCAAATCGCAAGACGTGTAATCTCAACCGATTCAGAGTTGATGTCTACGCCGTAAATATTATTCGATAAGATAGACTTGATTACTTTGTCTGTATCAAAAATGGAGCGGTGTCCTTCTACTCTTTCTCTTTCGTTTGCAATCCATTGTCTTTGTTTGAGCAAATACTTGTAAGCCTGAATTAGAAATGCTCCCGAACCACAAGCCGGGTCGATTACTTTGATTTTGTCTAACTTCTCGGAGTATATATCTAATAGCCGTAAGTATTCTAATACAGAACTATGAGTTTGCTTTTTAGTTTTTCTGGTTGCTTGTTGTTTTTTAATTTCTTCTATAGAAATTTCTGGGAATTGACTTAAACCGATTTCTTTTTTAATGTCTTCTAATTTTTGCCCGACTGTTTCTTCCACTATGTATTTTGTTACCCATTCGGGTGTGTAATAGACTCCATCGGTCTTTCGTTTGGATAATTCCATCAGGGAAATACGGTCGTCTGCCTTCGCTTCCATGATTTCCAATTCCGTGATGGATTGTTCAAAAATCCTTCCGAGGGTAATGAGTGTTATACTTCTATCTCCACCGGTTTCACTTTCACCGAAATTGTATTTAGCGGAAAAATAAAGTAATGTGTTACCTGATTTTAAAATAGATTCTGGATTTACTCCTTGGTTTTTTGTGCAGAAAACAAACGATGGAATTTTTAAAGATTCTATTTCTGCATCTTCTTCAAAGAGTCCACCATTGAATTTATTGATTTTATATTCTAGAAATTTTGTGCCTGTTCGCATGGAACTGAAAAGAGTTTTAATACGATCCCATATAATTGAATGCTCGGTGTCATAAAATTTATCTAAGCTTTGATCTATCAGTAAATCTCGAAGTAGGTTTCTAGGAAAATGCAATTCATCTCCCATATCTTCACAGAATAAAATAAAGATAAACCGGTCGAGTAATCTCTGGGTAAGACGAACTAGCCGCCCTTTTGTGCCTTTAAAATCTGGATTGAATTTGACAATGCTATTGAACAGAAATTCGCGATAGCTTTTGTATTCCAAATAAAAATCTTCTTGGATATTTTCTTCTTGTAAAAATTGCTCGGTCAGGTTTTTTTCAAGATTACTTTTGCCACTCTTTGTTACTAGAGAACTTTCCTGAAACATTTTCCAAAAGAAAAAACGTTTTCTTTCTCCTTCTGGATTTGTGGATAATAGAGATAATTCGTCATTTGAACGAATGATAAATTTTTGGTATCGTTTTTCTAAGTCTTTGTAATAATACAAACGAAATTCATTCATATCCGAAACAATTCCCCAAGCAGGGGATACTAGCTCATTACCCGTAAGTGGTGAATTCGCCTCTCTCAAATAATCAAAGCATTGTTTTACAGGGGAGCGGTCATTGTTTTTTCTTTTTTGCGGAGTATCAAGACCTGATCTTATATCTTTGAATTCACAAAGCACTTGGGGAATTTTAGAAATACTATCGTCTAATCCAAAGTATCCCAAAGCTAAATCCGCTTCTCCTGTTCCTCCCCTTTCTCCTGCCCGTTTGATTGGATATTGCGGATAACAAGAATAACCTTCTCCGCTAACAGATTCACCCGAGGCTTTATAATTCCAAAGTTTCTTAAAGAATACAGAAACAAAACTTCCCTCGGCGGCTGTTTCTTTTTGAAATTCTTTTTCCGACCAATTAGAAAGAGTCTTTAACACTTCTTTATCATACGTGTCCACATAACTCAAAAAATCCCTTTGCCAAATAGACCAAAGATATGCTTCTGAAAATAGAGGTTGATAATTGTTATCCACTTTAAAAGTCCTGATTTGAAATAAGGGTACTACTGTAATTTACAGTAGTAGGAATCTATTTCATTTTATTCTAGTTTGATTTCAATTTTATTTTTTGAGGATTGAAATAATTTTATAGGTTTTCGAGAAATAATCCAGAAAATCTTGTTAATCCTGCTCAAAAAAACTACTTGTCTTATTTGCATTATCTAACACTATTACCCCACGTAAATTTAATTTAGGAGATACCTATGGCAATTAGTAGTGACGGAATGTCATCTAGTGAATCAGTAGGATTTTTTTCACAATTCGGAGATTCAATTAAAGGAATATTGACTGGCTTCGCGCTCATTCCTCTTTCTCTATTTTTAGTTTTTAAAGTAGAGACTTGCACACAAGCGGGTGACGCATTTAAGAATGCAAAACCGGTTACGCAAATGGAAGAAGGCAAACCAGTATATATCACTGGAAAATTAACAGCTCAGCCTGTTGGAAGTTTATTTGTAAAAACAGGAAGTTACATCAGCGTAAGTGAAAGTTCAGAAGTATATGCTTGGGATGAAGAGGAAAGAACAGAAGGCGAAGGGAGTAACAAGAAGAAGGTAAGAGAGTGTAAACTCAAGTGGACATCCGATCCAGAAAGTCCTTCCAAGTTTCAACTTCCTGCTTGTAAAGCAAAAGCATTTCATCAAAGAAGTGTGAAGTCAGATACAAATGTGGCTACTGGTGGTAAGCTGTCAAGTGATGGAAAAAGCTACAGTGTAAATCTAGCTGATACAGATTTTACTTCTTCAGTTCCTAGCTCTAAACCAGCAGACAATGAATTGAACATGGGTAGATTTGTTTCTTCTGGAACTTATCTTTATAGTTCATCAAGCTGTGCTAACAATGAAGTAGAAGGCTGTGAAAGAGTTTCCGTAAGTGCAATTCCTATTCCTGATGGGGATATGACTTTTCTTGGTACACTCAAAGGAGATACACTTGGAAAATATACTTACAAAGACGAAGCATTCATGAGTGCGGGTATTGGTGATTATGCGCAAACTATGGCAGCAGTTAAATCAGATGATTCCACAAAAAAATGGATTGGTAGATTCATTAGCTTCTTAATGCTGTGGACTGGGCTTTCTCTTTTGGTAGGTCCTGTAACAATGCTTCTAGACTTCATTCCATTTGTAGGAACAATGGGAAGCTCAGCAATTCGATTTGTATTAGGAATTGTAGCTTTCGTAATTACTGCAGTTACCATTATACTAGTTAAGTTCTGGTATATCTGGCTACTCTTAATTGTAGGGGCAGTTGGTTACGGTTACTATAAAAAGAAAAACGCAACAGCTACACCCGCTACTTAAATAGCGACAAGCATTTCATTTAAAAATAAGAGTGTGAAAATTTAATCTAAATCTTTGCACTCTTTTATTACTTCCTAAAAAATATAATTCCTATTGACATTTTTGATTTAAATCCCATCGTTTAAACTATCGTTATTCTATTAAACCTATGCAAAATAAATTTATCTCAATCTTCTTGCTTTGTCTTTTATTCTTTTTTACGAATTGTAAAGTTTTTATAAACCAAACAGAAATTAGCTGTATTGGTATACTCGGATCGGTCTCTATCTAATTAGAAGGCAAGAAGCTCTTTCTTTATACTTTACGCTATTAGTAATCTGTATCTTTTTACGAACAGCAAGCACGGGCGAGAAATTACTGGTTGATTTCTTTCCAATACAATATCCAGTTTATGTGGCTATTGAATATTTAACTTTCTTTATTGTAATGCCCTTAGGAATTCAATTCATAACTCTTATGTTTTCCTTTAATACTCCTAAATGGATTATTAAAACTATTTTCGCTATCAGTATAATCTTTTCTCTTATCACTGTATTTACAGAGGCAGGCTTTTACTCTAACTTGATTAATATCTATTTGCCGCTATTTATATTAGAACTAATTACCGCATACGCGTTAGTAGCCTTTGCTGTGTTTAAGAAAAAAGAAAATGCCCTGATGATCTTAATTGGTTTTACGATCATGCTAGTTTGCACAGTCAATGATATTTTAAATACTACGGAAGTTTTGCATACCAGTTACCTTGCGCATTACGGACTGGTATGCGTTGTATTTAGCCAGTCTTTATTTTTATTAATGAGATTTATAAAAGCATTTAGAGATAATGAGATACTTAGCCATGATTTAAAAAAAATAAATGAAGAATTAGAAACTCGAATCATACAGAGAACCAAGGAAATCATGGAAGAAAAAATTATCGCGGTAAAAGCAAATGAGCTAAAAGACAAGTTCATTTCTCTTTTATCGCATGACCTTACATCTCCTATTGGAAATGCTAGAATGCTCATCGAAAGCTCTATCGAATCAGACAATGAAGGCGAAAAAGAATTGTCTAAAAGCTACTTAGAATTAGCCGTCACTTCAATTAATAACGCACTCGAAATGACAGAAAAAATTTTAC
>JANYCR010000137.1 GCA_025360185.1 Leptospiraceae bacterium
AAGAAATACGGAAATAGAATTAGAAGGCGAAGTAACGAAGATTCCTTATGAAGAAAGAAGTCAGACTGATTTTAAAGTCTATGGAAATTATATTTTAAAACCAAATAGAATTTTTGAATTCTTTTTACATATAGATCCGAATAAATCCCTTTACTATGTTCCAGATAAAGGATACGTATTCGATCCATATATAGAATTAGAATCTACCATGTCTTTTTCAGAAGAGCAATACAACTTGCTTGGAAATACACTTGGTAAGGAGCAGAATAAAATTGCCCGTAGTGCGGATTTAGTAATTCAAGCAACTGTAGGATCAATTACTCCAACCCTTGCGCCTAACGTGCAAGGGGTAAACTTAATTTACTCCGATATAACTTTTCAAGTAGAAGAAGTATTAAGAGGAAATGTTGGAACAAGTAGCAATGTCAGTTCGAGCGATAGTCCATTAGTAAAAAGGTAGCTATTTTTAGAATATTAAAAAGTTCTAGAAGTAGAGAGCCAAACCGGTAATGGATTAAGCCTGTGAGCGATGTTAGGAAAAACCTATTTCTCGAACAAGGCACCATTGCTGGATGTGATAAAACTAAATAGAGCTATTGATTGCATTAAAATGCATTTCATTAAAATGGACAAAGTTCATTCACACGTGTTTGGTTTACCAATTTATTTTTTGGAGACAAGGACATGAAAGAAGTAAAAGATTTTGTTGGGGTAGATATTTCATCTGAGTATTTTACAGTATCGTTTCTTAGAGCGAAGGATATGAAATTAGTTTCTTTTGAAAACTTTGAGAACTCTGCTAACGGCTTCCAAAACTTGTTAGCAGATTTCCAAAGTCACCGCATAGAGTTCGATAGCGTTGCAATATGTATGGAAGCTACAGGAGTTTACGGTGAATCATTATTAGCCTTTCTTGTTGCAAGAGGATATTCTGTTGCTGTTGAGAATCCTTACAAAGTGAAACGAGCGTTTGATATTTCACCCAAAAAAAGTGATAAGATTGATAGCGGCAAATTAGCAGAATACGCTTATCGTTTTTATGACCAACTTCATTTTTGGACTCCAAAACCTCAAATTATCGAGGAAATTTCCATATTTTTAGTTCAAAGAGAGCAATTCACAAAGCAAAAAATTGCCACAAATAATGCACTTCATGCTTTAGAAAGAAAAAACTTCCGATCAGAAAAAGCAATTTCCTTGTATGAAGCTATGATTAAAAATTGCCAAGAAAATATTAAGACGATAGATAAAGAGATAGAAGTTCTCATTCAGAAAGATTCAGAATATAAACAGATGATTGAAAATATTAAATCTATTCCTGGCGTTGGTAACATGTTGGCTAATCACCTGTTAGTCGCAACTGATGGATTCAGTAAACATTTAAATGCAAAAGAGTTGTCGTCGTATATTGGCATCGTGCCATTAGTCTATGAAAGTGGTAAATCAATTCGGCGAAAAAATACATCGAGTGGGGTCGGACCTGGAATATTAAGGAAATTGATTTACCTATCTTCTATGACTGCACGCCGATATGATGAAAATATGAAAAAATATTTTCTAAGAAAAGTTGCAGAGGGTAAAAGTAAACGCCTTGTACTAAACAATATTGGCAATAAACTCTTAAAGCTTCTTGTTGCTTTAATTATCTCCAAGAAGCCTTACAATAAAAATTTTGTTTCAATTAATCCTGTTTTTCTAAAAAAGAATTGAAAAAAAACAGCATAGAGTTCGAGAACTACAAATAAATGAGACCTCTTCGACCAGTAGTTCTCGACTTCCGCTCGAACTGACAGATATTCTAAATCTCCGTTTCCCCGGCGGCGACTACAATGGAATGCAATTACGAGTATCCTCTATGCCTTTGTTTACTCAGGGTGAAAAAATGATTCTCTATTTACAAAAAAATGGAAATAGCTATTCAGTGGTTCGAGGTCATGCGGGTAAGGTGAGTTATGCACCGACGACACCATTTACGCATAGATGGGAAGGAAATTTCCCGATAGTTCCGTTTAAGGTAAACCCGAATTTAACAAGCCAAAATGGAAGGGTGGTAAACAACCAAATAGAACAGATACAAAAATCTGGAAGCCTCTGGTCGTTTAGCAATACAAAATCACATATTAGTTTTAAGTTTGAAGGGACTACAAGCGTTAGCTCCGCGATAACGCCGACACTTGCTTGCGACTTTGATACGAATAAAGCAAATCTGGCATTAGAGAAAAAAATCTACACGGGACAAGCGGGTAATCCTGATTGCACTTCGGAATCTTGTTCTTACGTATGGATATGTAATGGAAATGCAGTTCATTTTGATACAGAGATTAATTCTACAGAGCATTCTTATGATGTAATTTCAGACGCACCTTCTGGTTACAATTTACAAACTGTATTAAATAAAGAACTAGGGCGGGTTGCCGGATTACCGCCTGTCGCCGATACGAATATGCAAATGGTTTTATTTCGAGATTCCGGTATAGTTAAACCATTATTACCCGATGGGGATATAAATTTAATTCGAATTTATTATGGATCGCTTACGCCCGAAGAAGACGCACTCCATGCTGAAATGCAAAGTTTTGCAGATAAAGCAAGTTCGTATTGCACTGAACCTTGTGTGACACCGGAAAAAGAGACGAATGCAAAGTATGTGTTAAGTGGGGATGATAATGGAGCGATACAGATATATTGGGATGAGTTGAAGGAGCAAGGTAAGGACAATCGTGATTTTTATTTAGAAAAGTATAGATGGATTCAAAGTGGTTATACAAAAGCATATTCATACAACAAAAAATCAGCAGAGCAATATTTGCTTGATGCGATTGAAAAATTTCATTATTACCATGATGGTTCTCAGCCAGAAGAGTATCTATTGGAAAGGATGGTACTTTCCGTTCAAATTTCTATACGACAAAAGCTCTTAGATGATGCTAAGTATGAATTAGACCCTACTTTTCATAGATTTATAGAAAATGAACAGAAAATACTGATTCAACTCAGGAGGTTGTTCATAGATGCACTCTAAATTACTTTTAATCCTCCTAATCGTGTTTTATCTTTTACGATGCCATGCCAATGATGAGCCAGGTCGAACGAATAGATATACTGTTATTTATTACTCGCTATTCGTATACTTTCCGGAACAAGAACGCAAACGTCAATGCTCGCAGCCAAACGCGATTGAATTTTCATATGTTGCGAATGACGGAAGCAAGGTTTATTGTTTAAATCAAAAAGTAAGTCAAGGACTAATTTACGATGCAAATACGAATTTGGCTATTACAGCGGATACTTTATCGCCCGGTCAATCGTTTTTATGTAAATGTCCTCCAGAATTTAATGGTGGTGCATGGTATCGAGGAAATAAAGTAGAAGATAATCCACCAAACGGAGTCGCAATTACATTTATTCAATTCAATAATAGTAAAAATAATATGCCATTACAATATCTAACTAACTATAATCAAATTGACAATATTTATTGTATTTCTCAATGCTCTGCAACAGATAATACAGCCAAATATCAATTTTTAAAAATAAGGTGAATATCATGAAAGAAATAATTCTATTTTTAATTTTAATGCTTGCAACGGCTAATAGCGTTTTATCTACCGATGTAAGACATGGCTGTAATTCCAAACTACCCGAATTTAATATAGCATCGATAGGAGACAGTAGGGCAGAAGAGCTAGGATTAGCCTCTGTTTTTGCGGGACTTCAGACCGAATTTATTCAAAATGCAAAGCAGAATGGTGTAAATATTTTGATTCCAAACCAAGTAAGTTTACAAAATCTAGCTCAGGTTGGTGCAACAAGTGAGGATTGGGTAAAAAAAATTCGCTATTGCGAATCGGGAGATGCTTTTTTTCAAGTACCAACGAAAGTAGTTTTGAGTTTAGGAGGAAATTCTATAGCAAATTACATTCGAGATAAATATAAATATAGAAACGCGACTGCCGTGGGTGCCTATGATTTGGCTGATTACTTTGGCAAAAGTGCATCCGTTGTTACTACAGTAACTGCTCGAATAAATACAATCAGAAATGTGGGTAAGGCAACGATATCAGCTTTTAGAAGAATTACCTTAAAAGGATTTTTGAGAAATCCTATTAAGACGTTAACAAATCTCTCAAATGCCCTTTCCGGCATAATAAGAAATGCAGCATTAAATCTAACAGGTAATCCTGAGCTTCATCAAGCGGATTTTAGCACAAACTGGGATTGGGAAGATCAGCAATTTACGGATGGTTTAGTTGTCGATATGCGAGATGTAATTAGGGCTTGCTGAAAAAATCAGATTTCAGTAAGTTTTTTATTTTTATCTAGTTTTAGGAATGAAAAGAGTTGCAATAAAAAATTAGATAAAAGAAGTCTTAGCTTCTTTTCCAAATTCATGATTAGGATGATAACGCCAACTACTGATTTGGCTGTAATATCGAGTTTTGC
>JANYCR010000460.1 GCA_025360185.1 Leptospiraceae bacterium
ACTTTGAACGAGTATGTGGGAGAAATATCAAGAGTTCTTTCTTCCATGTCCGCGGGTGATTTAACTGTTGAAGTAACAAAAGATTTCGCGGGTGATTTTGCAGAAATCAAAAAAGCTTTAACTCTCATCGTTGATTCCTTCAATGAACTCATTGGTGAAATCATCAACGCTTCGGATCAAATTCTGATTAGCTCTAGACAAGTTGCTGACTCAAGTCAATCTCTATCGCAAGGGTCTAATGAGCAAGCGAGTAGTGTAGAAGAGATTACTTCTACGTTAGCCGCTATTGAACTCAAAGCTAAGGATAATGCGAAGAATGCGAAGGATGCCAGTAGTCAAGCAATGAGTGTGAAAGAGCAGGCAGTTGCAAGTAACACTGAGATGAAGGGAATGCTAAAAGCAATGGAAGAAATCAGTGACACCTCTGAAAACATTGCCAAGATCATTAAAGAAATTGATGCCATTGCCTTCCAGACAAATATACTCGCTTTAAACGCGGCTGTGGAAGCGGCGCGTGCGGGACAACATGGTAAAGGATTTAATGTAGTAGCGGAAGAAGTACGTAACCTCGCTTCTCGAAGTGCTAATGCTGCGAAAGAAACCACTAAGATGATTGAAGGCTCTATCAAAACAGTCCGCTCCGGTATGGACATTGCGGGGCGAACGGCTAACGAATTAAATAAGATGACTGTGGGTGTTGTTGATGTTACTGAGCTTGTAAAAAATATTGCTACTGCTTCGATTGAACAATCTTCTTCTGTCGTTGAAACTACAACTGGTATCAATCAAATCTCACAGGTTACTATGAGTGCTGCGGCTACTGCTGAAGAAAGTTCTGCGGCTAGTCTTGAGTTATCGAGCCAGGCAGAAGCTTTTCAAGCTATGGTTAAACGATTCCAAATTAAGAAATCTAAAGATGATAGAAAAAAGAAACACTAACTACAACTAAGAGAAAAATAGATCTCAAATAAGGTGTATTAATATGATTGCAAAATTTCAATCGATTGCGCTTATTCCGAATTTGCCGCAGTATGCGAAGGAATTGATCGATGTAAAAAGTTTATTCATGAAAAGGATATTAAAAAAATGTAAATTTTAAAAAAAAAATTGCTCTAATAAGTCTCTTTACTTTAATTTGCATAAATCATATAATTCAGGTTTTGATTGTAAACTATTTTGATAAAAGAGTTTCACTGAATAAATATGAATATATATAAATTAGATTTTATAAAAAGAGGATTTGATGATGATAAAAAATAGAGAATTCATTGAACAAAAATTTGGTTTCCTAAAACCTATTATAAGAAAGTCAGCGAAGGGTTTTTCAAAAAGCAAGGAGATTTTTATATGATGAATAATTTAAAAATCAAGAGTAAAATAATCTTAGGCTTTTTGGTACCGGTAACTCTATTAGTTTTCGTTTCTATCGGAGTATATATTTATACAAACAGGGTTATCAGTAATCACTCGTGGGTAATTCATACCGTAAGTGTAATAGCGGAAGTAAAAGGGTTAGGGTCTGCCTTGGTGGATATGGAAACAGGGGAAAGAGGATTTCTTTTTTCAGGCGACGAATTATTTTTAGAGCCTTATATTAAAGGAAAAGAAAACTTTAATAAACAAATTAAATTATTATTGGAAAAAGTAAGCGACAACCCTATTCAGATAAAAAATTTAAATGAATTAGCAGAATTACAAGCTGTCTGGGATAAAGATATTAATCAGCATGAAATTCAACTTAGAAAAGATTCTACAAAAGGGGTAGAGAATCTAGATAGTCTTGTAGCCGAATTTCGCAAAGCATTAGGAAAAGAAAAAATGGATAAAATGCGTGCGAAAATCAATGAAATAGTCTCAATAGAAGAATCATTGAATATAAAAAGAAGCGCTGACAGTAATGCAAATGTCTCTTTTCTAATTTCTTTTACAATTATTGCCACTTTGCTAGCAATAATTTTATCTCTAGTGATTGGATTTTATATTGCGGGGACAATTAGCGATCCCATTAACAACTTAATTAGTATTTCCCAAAAGTTGGCAGTGGGCAATTTACAATTCGATATAGAAATTGACTCAAAGGATGAAGTTGGAATTTTATCAGAGGCTTTCAAAACAATTAAAAGCTCTTTAATGCTATTGACAGTTGATTCATTAGAGCTTGTGAAAGCTGCTGTTAATGGCAAATTATCCACTCGGGCAGATGCAACCAAGCACCAAGGCGACTATCGCAAAATTGTAGAAGGAGTTAACCAAACATTAGACGCGGTTATACTTCCGGTTCAAGAAGCATCCAGCGTATTACTCGAATTATCAAAAGGCAATCTAAAGGCAAGAGTCACAGGAGATTACAAAGGAGATCATGCTACTATTAAAAATTCTCTGAACTCAAGTCTTGTTACTTTGAACGAGTATGTGGGAGAAATATCAAGAGTTCTTTCTTCCATGTCCGCGGGTGATTTAACTGTTGAAGTAACAAAAGATTTCGCGGGTGATTTTGCAGAAATCAAAAAAGCTTTAACTCTCATCGTTGATTCCTTC
>JANYCR010000250.1 GCA_025360185.1 Leptospiraceae bacterium
GTGCAATTGAGAAAGCAAAAGAGCTAGTAGCCGCAAGAAAAAATGCGTGGATGCCACAACAATTCGAAAACGATGCAAACATTCAAGTTCACGTAAACACTACGGCTAAAGAAATTTTAGCAGACTTTGCTGATGGTTTAGATTATTTAATCACTGGAGTTGGAACAGGTGGTCATATCACCGGTGTTGCAAGAGTATTAAAAGAAAAATTTCCAAATATAAAAGTATTTGCAGTAGAGCCAGCGGCTTCTCCTGTGATTACTGCTACTCTAAACAATGAGCCTCCTAAACCAGGACCACATCCTATTCAAGGTATCGGAGCTGGCTTTATTCCTAAAAACTTAGATGCAAAGTTATTAGATGGTGTAATTCAAATTTCTAAAGAAGAAGCATTTGAATATGCAGTTCGCGCTGCAAAAGAAGAAGGAATTTTTGTAGGTGTATCTTCTGGTGCTTCATTCGCAGCTGTTGCCAAAAAATTAGCTGAAATTCCTGCCGGATCAAAAGTATTAACTTTCTGCTATGATACAGGAGAAAGATACCTTTCTATCGAAGGACTGTTCGCTTAATAACGATTAGCCTTAAGTATACAAAGATTAAATAGGCGGTGCTTTAGGTGTGCATACTTCTAAGAAGCCTTAACCAACGCCTTTATCTATAGCCAGTCTCGACACGACGCCCCCGTAGAGACTGTTAAACTCAATAGCGCAAGCGGCACTTCCTTGGGTCGTTCCATAATGCGCAACGTTTCTACGGGTTTCCATAATGTTTTTCTAAAGCGGAAATTTTATTTCTGAAATCACGAACGGCTTCCGGTGGACTTAAAAGTTTTACATAAATTCCATAGTTAAAAAGAATCTTTTGAATCAAAAAAACATCATTGCAAGAAATTTCCACAATGATAGCAAGCGGATTATCCTCGTTAATTACTTTATATTCAATTTCATTCGTATTAGAAAAATGAACAAAGGAATAGCTGTTGAATTGAACAGTATATACGACTGTTACCCAATAAAACTGACTTTCCGGAGAAGTTTCAAAGCTAACTCGATCAAATGGAATATTACTCTTTTTTCTTTTTTTGTAGGCAGAGTATAAATTATTTTTTATAGAAATAATATTTACAAGAGAGAACCATTTACCGCGTTTATCTTTTAAATCTGTTACCACAACATCTAAGAATTGATTCTTAGAAATGAGGTATCTTGGAATTATCCTCCGAATAGAAGTCTGCCAATTCATAGATTTTGCTAATTCTAATTCAATCACAAGTGAATACTTTATCGCATAACGGATAAATACGAATAACCGTAAGACTTCATAGAAATCTTCTTTCTTTGATTTAAAAAATATACGCAGATGTTGTTCGTTGTAATCCTCACAAAAGGATTTTACATAAGTAGAAATAGTTTTAAAAGGAGTATTTTTATTCTCGAATTTTATCTTCTTCGATTTCAAGTTTAGGCTAACACCGATTGTCTTTAGTTTTGATACATAAATTCGATACCTTCTATCTAAAGCCCAGTCCGATTCGTTGCTTTCCTTTTCGGTATCTTGGAGTTCGTCGAGCAATTCTGCCAAAGATAGTGAATTCAATTCCTTCTTTCGAAATATATATTCGTCTGCTAAACTTAAATATTCAATTCCTAAAATGAGTTGTTCATTGGCAGTAAGATTCTTTTTTCTTTTCATTCTTATTATATCGGCAATCCAAAGGGGAGATAAAAAAATCCGAATCGGAAATAAAACTTCCGGATCATGAAATGATTCTATTGTAAGATGATTGAAATATTGTTAGAAAATAAAAAGGAAATAGAATGAAGTATTTAATAATAATTAACCTACTCAGTTTAATTGCATGTGCAAGCGAACCGAAAGTATATGCCCCGGCACCCTATCAAGAAGCACCCAAGGAAGAGGCTAAGCCTGAGATGACTCAAGAAGAAAAAGAAACAATTGATAAAAAAATAGAGAATCTTAAAAAACTTCCTATTCGAAATTTAATTGAAAACATTAAAACATCTCAGGAGTATGAGAGAAAACAAAGTTGGGCTGGACTTGAAGAAGTATTGAATCGAAAATTACTGATTCTACTAAAGAAAGAATTTCCAGATTCAAAAGATGTATTAGAATTACCCATCTACAATCCAACAGGTGAGGAGAATTATTTTAAATTAGTTTTGAAAAATTTATTTATGTTATATATTACCCGAAATGCTGAAACCGGCGATAGCATCACAAAGAAAAATTTAGATCTAAAACGAAATAAAAAGGAAAGAACAGCCACTGTCCTTCTAATACCACCGGGTTCGAGAGAATCGCAAGAGATTACTTTCAAAGTATATAACGGTAAATTGATATTATCCACCTACAAATCAGGTATGGAGGTAAATCCAAGAGGCTATGAATATGTAGTCCCAGAAATTATTTCAATGCTAAGTCTCAAAGAGAACGGATTTGTCCCAAATCTAAAAAATATCCATCAGGAAAAGGTGGATAGTGTAAAGTAGCCGCTTAAGCACGAGTTTGGGCTATAAAGCATTAGCCCAAATCGTTCTCCGGATTTAGTTGAGAAGGACTGGCTGGTTTTAAAACCTCTCCTAGAATTTCAAAATACTTATCATTGTATTTCTCTTTAAATTCTCCAGCAGATGGATGATATATTGGAATGTAATTAATGTCTACAATTCTAGATTTATCTTTATATCTAAAATACCAAATATTTTCTTTTTCAATTTTTACATCTTTTTCGTTCGTTATCGGTAAGTCAGAATTGTTAGGATAAATATATCCATTTTTAACTAAGCTATTTTTGACATCAACTCCCAAAGAAATAATTGCTTTAATATTCAAATTGTTTTGAATAATTTTAATAACCGATTCAAATTTTGCAGCACAGTAATCAAAACATTTAGTAAATGTTACCTTGCCAGACACGAATTTTGCAAATTCTGGATCAGGTTTAAAACCACCGGTTGTTTTTTCAAATTCAGGTCTAAAATCGGGGTATAAATTTAAAAATAAAAAAATAGGTTTTTCCATTAAGTCGTCGCTAAGAATGCGATGCTCAATAAATTTGTCACCTTCTTTCGCTCCAAATAACTTATAAAACGAGTTATGATTATACATAGAGTAATTGTAGAGCGGAGGTTGAAAATAATGATATAATTTGTTTTCAGCTAGATGAAAGCAAGGATAAGAATCCTTACCTAAAATTATAATGATGTCTTTTTTTCCCGATTCATAACTTCTTAAAAGTAAGTCGTCGGTTAATGGGTCTATTCCAATGCTTGAACCAATTTTGGATTCTTTAGCATATGTAAATAAATCCTCTTTAAAATGTTCGTCAAAAAAATCTTTCTCTTCTTTTTCTAATTCCTTTCTTTTTTTATTGAGTTTAGCTAATCCTTTAGATATTTCAAGTAGCTTTTTTTCGTAATCCCTATTGGCGTTTATTAAATCGACTTTGGCATTGTCGTCTAAAAAATCTGAGGTAATTACTGAGTAGTCTCTTTCTTTACGTAAATCTAAATATTCAATTAATTCTTTTTTTAGTTCGTTGCCTTTTTCATCATCTTTCGTTTTAAAAATAGCCTTATACGCTTTTAAAATTTTTTCTATTTCTTTCTCTGGATCGTTATAAGTTATTAATTTATTATGGACGAGTTCTAATACTATAAACAGATAATCCGTTTTTGTCGAGGTTGGCAATGTGAAGTTTTTTACGCATTCTAAAATTTGACCAAATTCGCCTTCTTTTTTGAATTCATCTTTATGTATTTCGGATAAGGATGATATAGCTAATTCAAATTCTTTCCTCAAATTTTTCTGTTCGATAAATTTTAAATATTCCTCGATATTTGACAAAAAAACTTCCGGCTCTTTATTTTTTATTTTATCATTCCAAAATTTTACAAGTTCTTCTCTTGTTTTTATTTCCATACTGCATATTCTGGAGTATTACCTTTTCTTGTAAAGACCAAAAGCGAAAATAATGGCTACGGAAAAAATACGAGATGTCATCGCAGGCAAAGAAATATTTCTTCGAATCGGAAAAAGAATTTCCGGATAGTGAAAGCGTTATCTGATAAAGTCATTCTCATTGTAAGGTCTGTAAAAAACGCAGATTCATTTTTTAAAGTATAGACGAGGAGTAAGAAA